>JAGAJF010000151.1 GCA_017829005.1 Oscillospiraceae bacterium
GTTACCGGAATACAGAGATATATACACCACACGAGAACTTTCTGCTGAGGGTTGGACTATGCTTCTGGAAGAAGTTTTTTCTCCTTTGATAGAAAAAGAACTCGGAATGAGATATATCGGCAATCGTGTTTGGGCAGATGATTATTCCAACCACCGCCGAAGAGTGCTGAGCTTATTTCTGCATTCGCGCCTTGCAGGAAGCTTTATGTGGGGATGGAATTACGATTTTATACCGAGAGCTTCCGGCGGAAAAGCAGTATATGCGAGAACAGACAAAACTATTTTCACACATTTTTATGAGAATTGTCACTATAATCATAACAGATCGATAGTTAATAAATCAGGAATGTTTTTCGATCGCTGCGCTGTTGATATAGCTGATTATGAAAAGTCTATGCAGAAAAAAGCAGATCAGCATATAAATGCATTCTATACTACACTACCTCTGATAAAGACATTTTATAGCGAAACAAAAACCTATGAACAAACTATCGAAATGATAGATACCTTATTGGGAAACAGTTATTATGGACTTATTCAGGGAAGTCAGTTATATCTTGCATATTTATTTTTACAACAATATGTTGGTGCCGGAGAAGATAATGAAAAGCATTTATGCGAAATGTTTGAAAACGAACGCACAAGAGAAAGCTTTCTTAAAAAGTTTTCCAAGATACCAAACGATTATAATTTATGCAATATATGCTGATTTGGAAAATACAAATTCCAATTTTTAGTGAAGAAAAATAAAAAAGTGAGGTTAAACAAAATGACAAGCTGCTACGATAACAGAGAGCTTAGCTGGCTCAAATTCAACGTCAGAGTGCTTGAGGAGGCAAGGGATAAGTCTGTCCCTCTCTGCGAAAGGCTTCTGTTTTCACAGATATTCCAGTCTAATTTAGACGAATTTTTTATGATAAGAGTAGGCTCCCTCTGCGACAGAGTCCTCGTTGACGACAACAAGGAGGACAATAAAACGGGTATGACTCCCGAGGAGCAGCTCAAAGCCATCTACAAGCGTGTTAAGGAGCTTGTTCCCGTAAAGGACGAGGCATATTTTAATACCATAAAGGAGCTTGAGAAAATTGGCATCGAGCACGTGAAAATATCCTCCCTCACCGCCGAGGAGGAAGGGTATCTCAGAGCCTATTTCAATTCCGAGATACGTCCCCTTATCTCCCCCCAGGTGGTGGATAAGCGTCACCCATTCCCGTTTCTCAAAAATAAGGAAATTTACGCCGTTACCCACCTTGAGTCCAAAAACTCCGTCAAGCTGGGAATAATCCCCGCAGGCGGCAGCTTCCCCCGAATAATCCCCCTGCCCGACAAGAGTCGTTTCAGATTTTTGCTTGCGGAAGATGTGATACTCCACTACTGCGGCAGCGTTTTTGAGAATTACCGTCTGCTTGACAAGGCACTTATCCGCATAACCCGAAATGCGGATATCAATATGGAAGAGGGGCTTTACGACCACGAGGTAGACCTGAGACAGGTCATGGAGGAGCTTCTCAAAAAGCGCAAAAAGCTTGCTCCCGTCCGTCTTGAGATATCGGGAGATCTGGGAAAGGAAGCGACGGAATTTCTCTGCCGTCAGCTGGAGCTTGACAGTCATCAGATATGCGGCTGCACCGCTCCCCTTGATATGAGCTTTGTATTCTCCCTCCGAAACAGGATAGAAAAGGCTCACCCCGAGATGTTCTTTGAGCCTGTTTCACCCCGTCACAGCGCTTCCATATCACGCAATGTGCCTATGATAAGCCAGATTCTCCGAAGGGATATCCTGCTTTCCTACCCCTATGAGAGCATACGCCCCTTCATTCAGCTGCTTATCGAAGCAGGAAACGACCCCGATGTAATCTCCATAAAAATAACCCTCTACCGTGTGGCATCAAACTCCAAGATAGTTGAGGCTCTCATAAACGCCGCGGAAAACGGCAAGGAGGTTTTCGTCCTTGTGGAGCTGAGAGCCAGATTTGACGAGGAAAATAACATTGAATGGTCGAAACGTCTCGAAAGAGCGGGCTGTAAGGTAATGTACGGTCCCGAAAATCTGAAGGTGCATTCCAAGCTTATGCTCATCACCCGTAAAAACGGCTCCGAGCTGCAGCACATCACCCAGATAGGAACAGGCAACTACAATGAAAAGACCTCCGAGCTGTACACCGACCTTTCCCTTATGACCGCCGACCCCGAGATCGGCGAAGAAGCGGGAACGGTATTCAATGCCCTGTCTATCGGAAATCTTGTGGAAAACACCTCGCATCTTTTAGTGGCACCCCTTTCCCTCCAGAACAAGATAATCGACTTTATTGACGTGGAAATTGCCGCTGCAAGGAGCGGAGAAGGTGGATACATCGGCTTAAAGCTCAACTCCCTTACAGATAAGATACTTATCGACAAGCTTATCGAAGCAAGCTGTGCAGGCGTTAAGATAGAAATGGTTATCCGAGGAATATGCTGTCTTGTTGCAGGCGTTCCGGGTATGACGGAAAATATCACCGTCAGAAGCATTGTGGGCAGATATCTTGAGCATTCGAGGATATACATATTCGGTAAGGACAACAAGCAGCGGATATATATTTCCTCTGCAGACTTTATGACCCGAAACACCCTGAGACGTGTAGAGGTAGCCGCACCCGTAAATTCTCCCGAGCTTAGAAAAAGGGTACTCCACATATTTGATATAATGCTTCGTGACAACGTCAAGGCAAGGATACAGCTTCCCGACGGAAGCTACGAGAGGATATCTCCTGCCGAGGGAGAAGAACCTCTTACCGCCCAGCAGTATTTCATTGACGAGGCAGCCGAAGCTGCAGCTTCGGCTGCTCTGAAAAAGCCTGTTAAGGTGAAGGTGAGACGGCGTAAGAAGGTCGGAAGGTAATTTTGATTTTCAGTTCCAATTGAAATAATGCACGTTTTAAAAGTATGACATAAAAAAGCACCCTGTTCCCAAGGTGCTTTTTTATTCAGCTTTCAAAAACGATAGTATTTCCTTTTGCTTTAAAATTAACCGGAATGTCACCGTGTATCATTATCCAGGGCATTCCGCCATTTCCGAAACAATTACGTGTCTTTTCAACCACAAAGTCAGAGGTGGAAAAAAGCCTCTGCTCCGAATCGATTATTTTCAGTATTTTTGAATCAAGGAAGTTTCCGTTATATTCGGAACAATCTAATACAGTATCGTTTCCGATTTTTGTTGCATTAAGTATCATACACATGATCATCACTCCTTGAAAATATATAGATCATTTTTTACATCTTTAAGCTTAATGTCATTATTTTTAAGTCTGGAAACTGCGTCACGGTATAAGGTCATTCGTTCGGAATAACTCAGACCCGAAGTGAATTTTGCTGCTCTGATGCTGGCTTGTGCTTCTTCAAGCACTTCGTCAGGGTGTGTTTTCCCGGCTAATGCAGCCTTTCGGTGTCCGATCAGCTCATGAGCTATTGCTCCGTGCATTGAAATATTGCTGTTTGCATTTTTCTGACGTTCGCTTGACGGAAAAACATCAGTACCTATCCTGAGCAGATCAAAAGAACAGCCATAGCCTGTGCAGTCATAATCAACATAATAAATTCTCTCCTCGGGCATACCCAAAGAAACTGCATATTGTTTTACTTCAGCAAATTGCTCTTCTGTCAGCGGCACTTCATTTCTTCTCCCGCCGGTGTTTACTTTCAGCATTCTGTCACTTCCCACCTTTATCATACCACTCCCGCCGCCGTTTGTCAAGCCCTGCCGCTACAGCTTTTGCGTTATATTGCCATACAATCGCCCCCGTGATAAGCGGTATTTTTGTTAATATCCCTATTGAAAAACCACAGCGTATGATGTATAATATATTAGTATAGGAAAATATGCTTATTTGCCGCAGACTTCCTGCGGCGGATCGGAGATAATTTATGGCATATCAGCGTTTTGATAAAAATAAAGGAAGAAGCGGCGGCAGGAAGGACTTTTCCAAGCCCAAAAGCTTCACAAAGCCCGAAAGGAGCTTTGACACACCCGAAAGAAACCTTCCCGACGCTGCCGACAGAGAAGAGACTGCAGGTCTTATTGTTGGCAGGAACCCCGTTATGGAGGCTCTCAAATCGGGCAAGGCTATCGACACCATCTATGTCAACAGCGAGGCAGGGGGCAGCATTGGTGCTATCACCCGTATCGCCAGAGAAAAGGGCATTGTTATAAAAAATGTCAGCGATCAGAAGCTCACTCAGATGTGCGCAGGAGCATCTCATCAGGGCATAATCGCCTCGGGAGCCTGTGCGGAGTACGTTTCCGTTGAGGACATTCTGAACATTTCAAAGAAAAAGGGCAAGGCTCCCTTTATCATAATCTGCGACGAGATCGAGGACCCTCACAATCTTGGCGCAATAATCCGTACCGCCGAGACCGCAGGCGCAGACGGGGTGATAATTCCCAAGCGCAGGAGTGCGTCACTTAACGCAACCGTTTACAAGACCTCCGCAGGAGCCGCCAGCTGGCTCCCCGTTGCGAGGGTGGCAAATCTGGGTGCGGCAATGGACGAGCTCAAGAAAAACGGCGTGTGGATATACGGCACCGATGCGTCGGGCAGCGACTACACCGAGGCTGACTTTACGGGTCCTGCCGCATTCGTCATCGGCTCTGAAGGCTTCGGCATAGGCAGGCTTGTAAAGGACAAGTGCGATTTTCTTGTAAGGCTCCCTATGTTTGGAAAGATAACATCTCTCAACGCCTCTGTTGCCGCAGGAATTTTTATGTACGAAGCGGTAAGGCAGAGAACGGCGGCAGGAAAGTAAGCCGTCACGCCGAAAACGAACAGAGCTTTGTTAAAATAACACTTGCACCGGCAAAGCTCCCGAGAAAGGCAGGGTAATAAATTTGTCTGATAAATTTTCCCTTGACGAAATACTGAACGAATACTCGGGCAGCGGCAGCGGTTCATCGGGTCAGTCCTTAGACGATATCCTGAACAGCTATCCCGCTACCAAAAATTACGAGGATTCGGGGCTTGCAGAGATCTTTGACAGCAGAAGCTCCACAACCGATATAGATCTGAGCGGAATAAACATCTCAATGCCGGGAGACTACCCCTCTCCCGAGGAGATAAGAAAGAAAAACGCTCCCGTATCCGTCCACGATATCCCCGAGGAACAGCTCACCGAGGAAGAACGGATAAAGAAAAGCAAGCAGATAGACTATGAGATCATAAGCGGCGATTACGACCGCAAATATATGCCCGACGAGCTTAAAACCGAAGCGGAGCTGAAAGCGGAGGGAAAGGTCTCTGCCGATGAAGAGCGCTCCGAAAAGGACAGGGCTTCAAAGAAAAAGGTGAAGGTAAAGCCTGCAAAGAAGAAATTCGGGCTTGACCTTGCCGACGGTCTCAAGGGAGTACATTCCTTTGAGGACGATGATTTCGATAAAAAATACGGCAGCGCTCCCTTGTTCACCGCCGCCGACCGCGACGAGCTTATCGGCGAAGAGGAGCATGAAATACCCTTTGAAATTAAGCCTCCTGTGGGCTCCAGCTTGTCGGAAAAGCTTGAAAGAGAAGCGGAATTTGCCGAGAAATACAATGACGTACCCTCTTCTGCTCCGAAGCACGAGCATAAGGTCAGACCCGAAAAGGTAACGCCAAAGCGTGAGGGCGGGGCATATCCTCTTCCCGAGCATAAAAACGACCCATTTGACAAATACGCTGCAATAGACGACCTTGACAGTATTCTCGGTCAGTACGAAAAGATAGAGCAGCCTATGACCCTGAAACGTTCGGATACCTCTCCCCTTAAAGGCTTTACGGATATTTTCAACAAGCTTATGGCAAAGGAAGAGGCAAACGGCGAAGGCTCCGAGCTTCTTGAGGACAGCAGGAAGATAAAGCGCTCCGAGGGGGCTATCGAGAGGAAAAAGATATCCGATATCGGTCTTGATCTTTCCGACAAGATGATACAGGACACCTCTCAGATAAACACCGACAAAACAAGCGCAGAGCTTGAAAAGCTGAACGCTCTCAAGGAGCGCAGAAGCAAGAAGATAAAGGATTTCGTCCTTGTGGGGGACGAGGAGGAAAATACTCCCGACGAAGCGGCTCAGTCTGAAGAAGCCGAGGAGCTTGAGGACTTTGAGAGCCTTGAGGACGCTCCCGATATCCAGAACCACATTGCAGGGCAGAAAAGCAAGCTTGTTTTCAGACTGATAATACTTTTCGCCTGCTTTGCAGTCACCACATATATGGCTGTGGCAAATGATTTCAAGCTGCCCATTCTCGACTCCTTATCCCTTATCGACAAGAGGAGCCAGACCGATGTTTTCCTGTTCATAAACAGCGTTATCGGCGTGGTTGCGGGCTTTGTGGCATCCCAGACCATCTCCGGGGGAATATCAAAGCTGCTGTCCGGCAAGGCTGACTGCGATTCCCTGTCGGCAATGGCGCTGATATCAAGCCTTCTTACATCAATGATATCCCTTGCGGACTCAAATATGGTGCGCGGCAGCTTTGTATATATCTACACCCCCGTTGCCATCGGCGCACTTATATTCAACACCATAGGCAAGCTGCTGATAATTAACCGTACACAGCGAAGCTTTTCCTTCATTTCGGGAGATAATGACAGGTATGCCCTGTTTGTATTGAACGATGAGGAAAAGGCTCAGAATTTCACCCGCGGCTCCCTGTCGGATTTTCCCGTTCTTGCAGGTATGCAGAAGACCGAGGTCATCACCGATTTCCTCAAGACCTCCTATGCAGGGGACAGCACCGACCGCTTCTGCAAAATGGTCTCACCCATTATCGCCATAGCGGGACTTGTCCTCGGAGTTCTGGCAGGACTGCTCTCAAGAGCCGAGCATGGCACAATGGGCGCATTCTGCGTGGGACTTTCCACATTTTCCGCCTGCGCCTCCATCTGCTCCTGCTTCGGAATGATGCTGGTGGTAAATCTGCCCATGGAGAAGGCTTCGGCAAAGTACGGCGCAAAGCAGGGCGCCATAATCGGATTTGACAGCATTGACGAATTCGGCGACGTAAACAGCGTAATGATAGACGCCGCTGCCCTCTTCCCTCCGGGAAGCATTATCCTGAGAAACATCAAGTCCTTCCCCGACTCAAGCATTGACGAGGCGATAGTTGAGGCAGCAAGCCTTACCAGCCAGTCGGGAAGCATTCTCAGGAATATGTTCTACGATATAATCGTGGGCAAAACGGAAATGCTGGAGCCTGTGGAAAGCTACATTTACGAGGACTCAATGGGTCTTTGCGGCTGGATAAACAACAAGCGAGTGCTTCTCGGAAACAGAGAGCTTATGCAGAACCACAGCATCGAGGGACTGCCCTCCATCGCCAAGGAAAGCGAATATACCGACGGTGACAAGATAGCGGTCTATCTCTCCATTTCGGGACAGCTTTCGGCAATGTTCATCATTGAGCTTACCCCCTCTTATCAGATAAAATCCGCACTCAAGGAGCTTGAGAAAGGTGGCGTGGCAGTAATGCTCCGCTCGGTGGACTCAATGCTCTCGGTAAGCAGGCTTTCGGAAATGTTCGAGGTAACTCCTGCACTTTTCAAGCTTATCCCATTCAGACTTCACCCCGATTTTGAAAAGACCACCGAGTACGCCGCAAGACGGCCTGCCACTCTTGTATGCTCGGGAAGATTTGCCTCCTTTGCCCAGCTTATTTTAGGCGCAAACAGGCTGAGGGGCACCATTTCCGCGGGCATTGCAATGCAGGCGGCGGAGATACTTCTCGGAATACTTCTCACCCTTGCTCTTGTGCTGCTGCGCTCAATGGCAGAGCTTACGGTAACGAATATCCTGCTTTACAATTTTGTTTTCGTAATGCTTTATTTTCTTTTCCAGGCATTCAGAAAGGTATAATTATAACGGAGCTGCTTTGATTCGGCAGCTCCGTTTTTGAATTTAAAACCATTTTCTTAATAAAATATTTTTTCTCTTGCCGAGAGCCCTGAAATGTGATATAATATTTACAGTTTTTTCTGAAAGGAAGTTTACTTTATGGGTAACTGGAAAGATAATCTTATTGACATAGCCCCCTATGTGGCAGGGGAGCAGCCTAAAAAGGCGGATTTTATAAAGCTCAATGCCAACGAAAATCCCTATCCCCCATCTCCTAAGGTAATTGAGGCAATCAACAGCTTTAAGGCTGCGGGGCTGAACAAATACCCCGACGCAGACGCAACGCCCCTTGTGAGAGCAGTTGCGGAGAGGGCAGGACTTTCCGAGGAAAATGTTTTCATCGGAAACGGCTCGGACGATGTGCTTGCTCTTTGTTTCAGAGCCTTTTTCAATTCGGGCAAGCCTGTGATTTATCCCGATATCACATATTCATTTTATCCCGTATGGTGTAGTATGCTGAAAATCCCCTATGAGCTTATTCCAGTTGACGAGGATTTTAACATCAGAGCCGAGGACTACAAGCGTGAAAATGGCGGCGTTATCATCTGCAACCCCAATGCTCCCACAAGCATCGGCAGAGACCTTGACTTTATGCGCGAGATACTTGACGCAAATCCTGACAGCGTTGTTATCTCCGACGAGGCATATGTGGATTTCGGCGGCGTTTCCGCACTTCCTCTTTTAAAGGAATATCCCAATCTTGCGGTGGTGCAGACCTTCTCCAAATCACGCTCTATGGCGGGTATGAGAATTGGCTGCTGCTTCGGCGGAAAGGACATTATCGGCGCTCTCAGGGCGGCTAAGGACTCCTACAATTCTTATCCCGTTGACAGCGTTGCCATTGCCGCAGGCTGTGCTTCAATTGCGGACGAGGAGTATTTCAAGGAAACCATCGGCAGGATAATCAAAACCAGAGACAGACTTACCGCCGAGCTTCGGAAAATGGGCTTTGATGTCAAGGACAGCAGCACCAATTTCCTTTTTTCCTCTCACCCTAAATACAGGGCGGCGGATATCAGCGCATTCCTTAAAACCAAGGACATTTACGTGCGATTTTTCAACAAGCCCAGAATAGACGATCATCTGAGGATAACTATCGGTACAGAAGAGGAGATAGACGCTCTTATCGGGGCTTTGAAGGAGTACATAAAATAAAAATGGCAGCTATATTTATGTGTAGTATGCATTGATATAGTGATAGAGATAAAAAAACAAAATTCTAAAAATGAGACGATTGCAATTATTTTAGATTTTTCCTGTTCGTTAACAGATGAAAACAAAGCATCATGTATGAAAGGAAGTCGGACAAATTGTCTGATGGAATAATGTATGAATAAGATGATATATAGTGATCCTGATAATAATGAATTTGTTATTTCATGTGAAGATATTCCCGACTTGTATAAAAAACTTATCGGGAAATTCCCCGAATATTGGAAGCAGGGCAATTGTTCCGGAGTTTTTGAAATATTTATAGACAATGTTATACAGAAAAGGCTGTCTATAGGCTTTTTTGAGGAGCTTGGACTATGCTTGACTTACGAGGATTTCTATGATAAAGTAATTAAGAATAGGGTGCTTAGACAAAGCAAAGCTTCTTTAGCAGTTTACGATGAATCAACACTTGGTGAAGTGGTGGATATCTATTGTGAGCTGTACGTATCCAAAGGGCTGCTTATGCCGCCTGCGCTTGCCTGGAAGGGTATAGAATACTTTATACGAAATGGTGAAAAAAGTGATGAATTGAAGTGGATCACTCCTTATGATCTTCCTGAAGAAGGAAATTGGTGCTGAAATTTATTGAATAATTTTGTCATTATAGCGTATAAAATACGTAATAGCTGCAAGTTTTGTATAACAGGCAGTCTGAGTGACATTTCAATAATATATTCAACTCAATTTAACAAGTAAACTGCCTATTTCCTGAGATCAAAATGATATATGTGTGTTCTTGCCGCACTGCCGGATCTTGTCCCCACAAAATCAATGCTTGCTAAAAGGCACAGATGAGGAGATAGATGCGCTTATCGGAGCTTTGAAGGAGTACATAAAATAAAAATGCCCGAAATGGGTATTGACATTTCGGAAATTTGAGTGTATAATATAAGCATAACGAACTATGCACATTGCATACACAAAAAACGAACCCCCTCGGAAAGCCACTTTCGAGGGGGTTATGCCTTTTATTTAAAAGGGGGCTGACCCTTCAGGCTGGTGACTGTCACTTCTTGTCACCGTCCAGCCATTTGCATATGTAGTAAGCCACTACACTTGCCAATACGGATAACACAAACGATACTATACACACAGCGATACACCCCCTTTCGGGGCTGACAGCCGATTTAATGATATCACATACGGCAAATTTTGTCAAACAAGATAAAAAGATCCGCAGACCGTTTTAACACAGTCTGCGGTTTTTAAGCTTGGTGCGAGAGATGGGACTTGAACCCACACGTCAAAGACACACGCACCTCAAACGTGCCTGTCTGCCTATTCCAGCACTCTCGCATATTTCCTCGGTTCATCAACCGACTATGCTATTATATCACATATAGATCTGCTTGTCAAGAGTTTTTTTGAAATTTCTCAAAAAAATTTTCCAAAGGTCAAAACGGCAAAAAAATATAGCGAAATTTTACGCCTTTACCCAAAGAAAAATATTGCAAATTTCACGGAAATATATTATAATAAAAAGGAATAATGTTTTATGCGGCGGAAGAGTACGGAATTTGCCGCAGAATAATATACGATCAAACAATTTTTACATAAAGGAATGATAAAAATGCCTAAAAGCAAAGCTCAGGGCGCTTCGGTGATACGCAAGGCGCAGAAATCCCCTCAGGGCGAGAACGATATCTTCGCCCTTGACATAGGCACCCGAAATGTGGTGGGTGTTATCGGACATATGGAGGACGGCGTTTTTACTGTAAGCGAGGCTGTATCCGTTCCTCACAAGCGGCGTGCTATGCTGGACGGTCAGATCGAGGATATCGTGGAGACCTCGAGAATAGTAAGTCAGGTAAAGACTGCCCTTGAGGAAAAGGCGGAAATGACCCTTTCAAGAGTCGCTATCGCCGCTGCGGGACGTGCACTTAAAACCAAGCGTGCCATGGTGGAGACCGAGCTTGACGGCAGGGAGAGCATTACTGAGAATATGCTCAAATCCCTTGAGCTTGAAGCGGTGGCAAAGGCTCAGTCCGAGCTTGACACAGACAGCACCACCGATGGTATGACCTTTTACTGCGTGGGTCACACGGTTATCAAGTACGCTCTGGACGACTATCCCATAAAGAGCCTTCTGGGTCACAAGGGCAAAAAGGTTGAGGTGGAACTTATCGCCGCATTTCTGCCGAGCCTTGTGGTGGAGAGCCTTTACACCGTTATGGATATGAACGGGCTGGACGTATGCAGCCTGACCCTTGAGCCTATTGCCGCTATGAATGTGATAATCCCTCCGGAGGTAAGGCTCATAAACATCGCTCTTGTGGATATCGGCGCGGGTACTACGGATATCGCCATTTCCCGCAACGGCAGCATTGTGGCATATGCAATGGCTACCATTGCAGGCGACGAGATAACCGAGGATAACATTCAGAAATATCTTGTGGATTTCGAGACAGCCGAAAATATGAAGCTCACCCCTCCCGGCGAGGATGTATGCTTTACGGATATTTTAGGCTTTGAGCATACCGTCAAGTCGGACGAATTTTTCTCGGGGCTTTTCCCTGCTGTTGACCAGCTTGCGGACACCATTGCGGATAATGTTCTTACAGCCAACGGCACCGCTCCTGCGGCTGTGTTCCTTGTGGGCGGCGGAAGCCTTATCCCCGAGCTTACCAATCTCGTTGCGGAAAAGCTTGAGATACCCGAGAACAGAGTGGCTATCGGCGGTCAGAATTACCGCAAGAATATAAATCTGGGTAAGGTAAAGCTTATAGGTCCCGAGTTTGTAACTCCCATCGGAATTGGCATTACCGCCACTCTTCAGAAGGGATATGAGTTCTCTCAGGTCACCCTTAACGGCGGAAAATTCCGCATTTTCGACACCAAGACCGTGACCGCTGCCGACCTGCTTATGAATGCAGGCTTCCAGACACCTCAGATAATCGGAAAATCGGGCAGGGGACTTATTTTCACATTAAACGGAGAAAAGCAGAGCCTCAGAGGCGAGACCTCAACTCCCGCACAGATAATGGTAAACGGTCTCCCCGCAACCCTTGAGTACACCGTAAGACCCGGGGACGTTATCGACTTCACCCCTGCCACAGTAGGCGCAAATGCGGCTGTTACCGTTAGCGACATTGCAGGCGAGGTATTTACCAAGAAGATAATCATTGACGGCGAGGAATACACCTTCGGAAGGACTGTCCGCGTCAACGGAGCAGTTGTTACGGGCAATTACAGCGTTCAGAATTACGATAATATCGAGATAGAGTCCATCGAGACCCTTGGCGACCTTATAATGTCCCTGCCCTTTGACTGCTCGGGAATTGCCTTTTTCAAGAACGACAGGCTTGTGCGATTGGATTATATCCTTGAGGAAAATGATGCCTTTGTTACAAAGGACAAGCATACAGTCACCGAAAATCTCCCCAATGCCGCAAGGGATATCGCTCTCAAGGACGAAAAGGCAAGCCGCACCGTTCAGACCCTTTCGGGAATAACTATGCCTCCTCCGGAGCCTGCACCTGTGCCTGCAGAACCCGCTCCCGAAGCGGACATCGGCACATCTGACAGCATTACCGTTACCCTTAACGGCAGACTTACCCGTCTTGAAGCACGTACCGACAATTCTCCCCACGAGTTCATCGAGCTTATGGCTCTTGCGGATATCGACATCAGCGACCCTCCACCAAGCGGCAATATGATACTTACCTTGAACGGTCAGAACGCAAGCTTTATGGACATTCTCCATGAGGGTGACAGTATTGTTATCAAGTGGGATACATAAGGATATGAAAAAATGCCCCTCACCGTATGTTGGTGGGGGCGTTTTGTTTATCGGTATAATAAATTATTTTTTCTTGAGGATTTTTTCTTTTTCTGCTTTTGCGAGATTTTCAAGTCGGGCTATTTCAGCACGTCTTTCGTCACGGGTCATATTCCTGACATTCTCGGGAATAATAACACGATCATCAATGAAATATTCCTTTTCAGCCATAATGTTACACCTCCTCAAAGTGTATCAAATGATTCTCTCTTAGCTTTTCAAGTGTTTTGAGCTGTGCATCAAATTCAATGAAGCCGTCATCAAGATATTCACCTATATAAAGCTCATAAAGTGCTTTACTGACAAATTGTTCTGACGAATACTTGAATACACGTCCATCGTGGCAGGCGATAATGCCAATTTCGTATCCGTTTTTAAAGCAGGAATTAAAATCATCAATACTTGGCGGCATACTGCTCGGGTGGGTGTGTAATGTTATTATTCTTGTGTTCGCTCTGATAGTATTGCGAATTTTATCGGTATACACAATAGCTCTTTCATCTGTGCTGTCAGTAACTGAAAGAAGAACTTTTCCGCTTATACTGTCAAGCCAATACATATCTTCAAGTACGGTGCCGCTTCTGTGTTTAAGCGCTTTTTTGGCACTATCATAAATTGCTTTATTAACAGCGGGATTGTCTGTCAAGTTATCAAATTTTCTGCGATACTCACCGCTGTCAATATATGTTTTGTCCACAAGTGTGTCCTTGTTTCGTCCATAACGTTGATATTCAAGAGCCACATTCTCACTCCCTGCCTTTATTATACCACATCCGCCCGAATTGTCAAGCCCCTTCGCACCAAACCAAAACGCCCCTCACCACACCGGTGAAGGGCGTTTAAATTTAATGATACATCTTATTCCGTATAATCATATCCAAGCTTGATAGCTCTCAGATTATTCTCAATAAGCTGAGCCTTTTTAGCAGGAACTATCTTTCTGATAGCCGCCTCGATATCGTCCATAGAAATAACGCCCGTCTCCTTGATGAGCTTTCCTATGAGGATAATGTTAGCGCCGCCTTTAAGCTCGTTTTCGTCCGCAAGCCTTGTTGCGGGAACTCTGAACTCGTGGATATCGTCTCGTGCATTGGCGGAGTCCACAAGTGTGCTGTCAATGAAGGCATAGCCTCCTGCCTTAACAGCGCCTATAAACTTCGTATATGAAGGCTCGTTCATAGCAATAAGCAGGTCGGGGTCGTTAACAACGGGGGAGCCGATAGGCTCATCGGAAAGGCATACCGAGCAGTTGCAGGTGCCGCCTCTCATTTCGGGACCGTAGCAGGGAAGCCAGGAAACCTCTCTGTCAGCCAGCATACCGCAGTATGCAAGCACCTTTCCCGCAAAAAGAATACCCTGTCCGCCGAAGCCCGCAAGCTGAATTTCACTGGTCATCACGTATTCTCCTTTCCCTTACTTGTTTTCTGCGGTGATGTCCTTGTAAACGCCGAGAGGATAGTAAGGTATCATTTCCGTCCTTACTCTTTCCATAGACTCCTGGGGAGTCATACCCCAGTTTGTGGGGCAGGTGGACAGCACCTCGATAATTGAGAAGCCCTGCTTGTTCTTCTGGACCTCGAAGCCCTTGCGAATAGCCTTTTTCGCCGCATTTATATGCGCAGGGGAGTCAACGGAAACTCTTTCCGCATAGGCAGTACCCGTAAGCTGTGAAAGCATTTCGCATACCATTACAGGATATCCCGCAACCTTGGGGTCACGTCCGAAGGGAGTGGTCTGAGTTACCTGACCGGGGAGAGTGGTGGGAGCCATCTGACCGCCTGTCATACCGTAAATGGTGTTGTTGATAAAGATTATGGTGATGTTCTCACCACGTGTTGCGGCGTGAACGGTCTCGCAGGTTCCGATTGCGGCAAGGTCGCCGTCGCCCTGATATGTAAATACGAACTTGTCGGGTCTTGAACGCTTAACGCCTGTTGCAACAGCAGGAGCACGTCCGTGAGCCGCCTCTATCATATCGCAGGCAAAGTAATCGTAGGAAACTACCGAGCAGCCAACGGGACAAATTCCGATAGTGTCGCCCTCAATGCCCATTTCGTCAATTACCTCGCATACAAGACGGTGAACGATACCGTGAGTGCAGCCTGGGCAGAAGTGCATACTTATATCCTCGAGAGCGTGAGGCTTCTGATAAATAGCCATTATTTCAGTTCCTCCTTAGCTATAAGCTTTATCTGAGCGAGTATCTCGGCAGGAGTGTGGATAACTCCGCCTGTTCTTCCGAAGAAGCGGACGGGACGTTTGCAGCTTGTGGCAAGCCTTACATCGTCCACCATCTGACCCATTGAAAGCTCAACAACAAGGTAAGCCTTTGCGGTCTCCACGGTCTCTGCATATGCCTTTTCGGGGAAGGGCCACAGGGTGATAGGTCTTATCATACCTGCCTTAATACCCTCTGCTCTTGCGGCATTTACAGCGGAGCGGACAATTCTTGCGGAAGCGCCGTAGCCTGTAACTACGATCTCAGCGTCCTCAGTGAGATATGTTTCAACCTCGGGAAGCTCAGCCTTTTCGATCTCATACTTCTTGAAACGCTCTCTGTTGGACTCTTCAAGCTCTTCGGGCTTGAGATAAAGGGAGTTGATGATGTTGTGGCGTCTCTTGTTGCCGTGACCTGTGCAAGCCCAGTCCTTTTCGGGCTCATTGTCGGTTATCTCGGGGAATACAACAGGCTCCATCATCTGACCCAGGAGTCCGTCGGAGAGTATCATAACGGGTGTGCGGAACTTATCCGCCATATCAAATGCCTTAACGGCATAGTCAGCCATTTCCTGAACAGAGCAGGGCGCATAAACGGGTATGTAAAAATCTCCGTGACCGCCTGCCTTAGTGGCAAGGTAGTAATCCGATTGAGCAGGCTGTATGCCGCCCAGACCGGGGCCGCCTCTCTGAACGTTTACCACAACGCAGGGCAGGTCGCAGCCTGCCGCATAGGAGATACCCTCGGATTTAAGGGAAATTCCGGGGGAAGAGGAGGAGGTCATAGCACGCACGCCTGTTGCAGCAGCGCCGTAGACCATATTGATAGCGGCGATCTCGCTCTCCGCCTGTAAAAACACGCCGCCGCACTTTGGCATACGCTTTGACATATAAGCGGCGATCTCCGTCTGGGGAGTGATGGGGTAACCGAAGTAGCATTTGCAGCCTGCCCGCACAGCCGCTTCGGCAAGGGCTTCATTGCCCTTCATAAGCATTCTTTCGTTAGCCATTGGTTCTCATTCCTTTCAGGTATGATGTTATCTTTCAACGATAATAGCGCAGTCGGGGCACATTGTGTAGCAAACGGCGCAGCCTGTGCATTTGCTCTGGTCGGAGCATTCGGCAGGACAGTAGCCCTTGGGTGTGCGGATATCCTTGCGGATCTTGATGATCTGCTTCGGACAAGCGGAAACGCAGAGGCCGCAGCCCTTGCATCTGTCGTTCAGAACGGTCATCTTAGCCATATTGCAAGCCACCTTTCATATGTAGGATAGGTGCGGAATATCAGTTCCACACGTTTTTGATATATACTGTCAGCGGATAATAGCCCTCTCGGTCAATTCCCTCGCAGGAAGGGATATCGGGCAGAGTGTGGCAGAAGATCGGGAGACCCGTAAGAGCGGAAATTTTCTCCGCCTTGAGCCTGCCGCTTCCGATTATTTCGCTGTCGGTCTCGAAGCCTAAGTTTGAATTGTTTACAATGCCTGTGGCGGAAAGCCCGCAGGCACGTTCTATCTCACGGAGTATCTCCTCCGCCTCCTCGGCATTGTGAGTGAGGAAACGGCAGAAATTCACCACGTACAGGATATCGCATTCATTCTTGTGAAGCCCGATAAACTGCCTGAATTTACCTAAAGGATAAGCCCCGGCGTCATCTCCCCCAAGGTCGATAACAAGGTTTCTTCCCTCGGCATAAAGCCCGGGGATATCAAAATCAAGAATGGGTACATCGAGATTTGTTCCCGCATATCTGGGAGCGGCAAGCTTTACGCCGTTTTTTTCAAATATATCCCCCAGATCGGCGGTGCGGTAATAGGGATTAACGGTGTCCATATCCACAACGGTGACCGCCTCGCCCCTTGCCGCCATATCAATTGCGTAATTTGCGGCAAATGTGGACTTGCCGCTGCCGTAATGACCTGCAATAACAGTAATTCTTTTCATAAAATTCCTTTAAAATCAGTTCGGCTCAACGGAAATGATGTAGTAATAAACGGGCTGACCGCCGCGTACAAAGTTGACATCAACAGAGCCCAGCTTTGAGCGCATAATATTTTCAAGCTCCGCTGCCTTGTCGGAGGACACGTCCGAGCCGTACATAACCGTAACAAAGCCTGCATTTTTCTTGAGATTTTTCATAAGCTTTCTTGTGAGCTTGTAGGCAGCTCGTGTAACGTCCCTGTCAATAAATGACAGCCTGCCGTTTTCAAGAGCAAGGATATCGCCCGCCTTTATCTCATGACCGCTGAAGCTGCTGTCTCTTGCGGCAAATGTCACAAGACCCGACTGCACCTTTTCTGCGGCAAGGGTCATATTCATACGGTTTGTATCAAAATCCGAGTCGGGGTCGAAATTCATCATAGCAGACATTCCCTGGGGAACAGAGGTCGTCCTCAGAACGCAGATGGTCTTTTCGGAGAGCTTCATTGCCTGCTCCGCCGCCATAATGATGTTTTTGTTGTTGGGAAGTATAAAAACAGTCTCCGCCGGAACGGAATACACTGCTCTCAGAATATCATCTGCGGAGGGGTTCATAGTCTGACCGCCCCTTACGATGGCATCTGCCCCAAGGTCTGTAAACATAGCCTCAACGCCGCTGCCATTAGCCACAGCCACAAAGCCGAACTGCTTTTCGGGAGCTGCGGGAACGGGCTTTTCATTCGACACCTTCACAGCCGCAGCCTTTTTCTCACGCTGGAGACGCATATTGTCCACCTTCATATTGCAGAGAGAACCGAATTCCAGTCCCTTCTCAAAGGCAAGACCGGGGTGATCTGTGTGAACGTGTACCTTGATTATATCCTCATCGTCCACCACCACAACGCAGTCGCCGATAGACTCAAGATATTCTCTCAGCTCCGCAGGCTTTTTTGCGGTGTCCGTTACATTAACGATAAATTCGGTGCAGTAGCCGAAGGTTATCTCAAGAGTTTCATCGTCCTCAACGGAGAAGGAATATTTTCCGTCGGAAACTATCTTAGGCTCTGCGGAAACCGTCCTCGGCTCGCCCCTGAAAGCTTTGAGCATTTCGTTAAATATGATAACAAGACCCTTTCCGCCTGCGTCCACAACTCCCGCCTTTTTGAGAATGGGGAGCTGCTCGGGGGTCTTTGCAAGAGCGTCCTCGGCGGCAATGCAGACATCGTTCCACAGAGAAACAGGGTCATTTGTCATAAATGAGCTTTCACGAGCCTTTTCGGCAGACACTCTCGCAACTGTGAGGATAGTGCCCTCCGCAGGCTTCATAACGGACTTGTAAGCCGCTTCAACGCCTATCTCAAGAGCGCTTGCCACATCATCGCAGCCTGCTTCCTTCTTCCCCGAAAGCCCCTTTGAGAAGCCGCGGAAAAGCAGAGATGTGATAACGCCCGAGTTTCCTCTTGCGCCCCTGAGCATTGCGGAAGCCGCAGCGGAAGCCACCTCGGAAACGTCTGCTTCGTCGGGAACGGAGGTAAGTGCGTTCATGGCGTTTGCAAGGGTGAGGGACATATTTGTACCCGTATCTCCGTCGGGAACGGGATAAACATTCAGCTCATCGACCTGTTTTTTCATCTCAGACAGGGTCAGAGCCGCTGATATAAGAGCATCTTTAAGCATTTTTCCGCTGATCACGAAATCATCTCCCGGTTTTTTGTTTATCATAAACAGCACAGCTGTAATTATCGGTACAATAGTAAAAGTCTACTCAGATAAATTTAATTATACCACACAGCTCTCAAAATTTCTATAATAAATTGTGAATAAGGATAGACACAAATATTATTTTAAGGAATATTTTATTAAAAATATTAGGAATAAAAAGATAAATCGTGTCATATACATATACGAATAAATCTTACGAGGTGTTCATAATGGAAAACAAGCAGAATAAGCCCCGTCAGAACCATACGGTAAATATGGAAAACCGCAGCAAGGTGGTGATAACGGGAGTTACCGATACGGATAAATTCACCGAGAATTCGGTGCTTCTTTACACCTGTATGGGGGAGCTTATCATAAAGGGGAAGGGACTTCGGGTAACTCTTCTGTCGGTGGAAAGCGGCGATATGGCGGTGGAGGGGGATATTGACAGCATAATTTACGGAGACAGTCAGGTGAAGTCGCCCCTCGGTTTTATGGGCAGACTTCTCAAATAAAAGGAGGGAAAAGCTACGGAACTGCTTGCAAAGATAGAGCCTGAGACCTTTATGCCCGTATGCCGCCAGACAGAATTGTTTTTATTGTCGGTGCTGCTGGGAGGAGGTCTGGGGGTGCTGTGGGACGTTTTCAGAGCATTAAGAGCCATATTTCCCGTGATGGGCAAAGCTGTTCCCACAGCGGTGTGCGACGGGCTTTACCTTATCCTCTGCGGAATTGGGATATACATTTTCTCGCTTATTATGGGGGACGGGCAGGTGAGGGGATATTACTGGCTGGGGGCGTTTCTGGGAGCGGTCATCTATATCCTCACCGCGGGAACGGTGGTCATCGGCATAATACGGAGCATTTTCGGCACTGTTTACAGGGTTCTTGGGAACATTATCGGGAAAATGTCAAAGCCCTTTGCCAAAATGTTTCAAAAAATTGGCACAAAAAAAGGTTACAAATTTGTGACAAACGCCAAAAAAATGTTCCATAAATGTAAATATTATCAAAAAGACTTGAAAAGCAAGGGGCAGATGGTGTATAATAAAACAGCTAAGATGAAATAAGAGCAGGCATTGTCAAGGACGGTGATTTTTATGTATGCACAGAAGGATACAAGCGCAAAAGACCGCAAAGCGGCTCGTGCCGTGCTTAAAAAGGCATATAATAAAAAGTACCGTCAGAACCACGCTTTGCTTAAATTTGTGGGAACTACGGTTTCTTTGCTGCTTATCGCAGCCTGCGGAGCGTCAATTTTCAGCGATATGCTGGAATATAACGAGAAGCAGGCTGAGCTTGAGGAATTAAAGCTCAGAGCCGAGCAGCTTGAGGCTGAAAATGCCGAGTATGAAAGCATTCTGAACGAAGAGGACGAGCGCACATATATGGAGCGTCTGGCAATAGAAAAGCTGGGCTATGCATATCCCGACGAGCGCCGCTTCTATGACACCACCAGAAGCTGATACATAAAAATTTAAGGAAGGATAATATTCTATTTATGCAGCCGGATGTAGGAAAAATTTATGAGGGCAAGGTCACAGGCATAACCAAGTTCGGAGCGTTCGTTGAGATCGAGCCGGGGGTAACGGGAATGGTGCACATTTCCGAGGTCGCCAACACATTTGTAAACGAGATCAAGGATCATCTTACAGAGGGTCAGCAGGTCAAGGTAAAGGTGCTTTCCGTATCCGAGGAGGGCAAAATTTCCCTTTCCATAAAGAAGGCTCTTCCCGCACCTCCCAAGAAGGAATTCAGAGGACCGAGAGAGGGCGGCGGCAGACCAAACGGAAATACAGGCAAGCCGAACGGTGCTGCAGGTAAACCGAGACAGGACAGAGTCGTTCCCAAGGAGCCTCAGACACCTGAGTCTGCATTTGAGGATATGCTCAATAAATTCAAGGCAAGCTCCGATGAAAGGATAGGAGATATCCGCAAGAATATGGACAATAAGCGCAGAAACACCTCAAGAAGAAGAGGCGGTTAACAGCGTTTTCATTGCCGCCGCAGCTTTTTCCTGCGGCGGTTTATTTTTAAAAAAATCTGCATATCAAATATACGGGAGAATAGCTATGAAACACAGTTCATTATTAAAGAAAGCAATATCAGCCTTTATCGCCGCAGTAATTCTAATTACAGTACTGGCAGTACCCGCAGAAGCGGCAGAACCGATAGAAGCGGCGGAAAAAGCTGTGGAAGCTATCAATGCAGGCTGGAATTTAGGCAATACCCTTGACAGCTGCGGTGAATGGATAGGTCTCTATACCGACGGCAAGCCTTCAAGCTATGAAACTGCCTGGGGCAATCCGACAGCGTCCAAAAAGCTGATTACAGCCGTAAAAAAGGCAGGCTTCAATGCGGTAAGAGTTCCTGTGACATGGGCTGAGCATATTGATGACAGCGGCAATATCGACAAGGAATGGCTTGACCGTGTGCAGGAGGTGGTGGACTATGTACTCTCACAGGATATGTACTGTATACTTAACGTTCACCACGACGCAGGAGCGGACGGCTGGCTTGAGGCGTCCGGGGAATGTTATAAAAATAATTCAAAGAAATTTGCCGGATTGTGGAAAAATATTGCCCTCCGTTTCAGAGACTGCGGCGGCAAGCTTATTTTTGAAGGCTTCAATGAAATGCTTGACAGCAATAACAGCTGGACCGATGCCAAGGTAAACGACGCATATAAAGCGTTAAACGATTTTAATCAGCTTTTTGTTGACACGGTAAGAAAAACAGGCGGAAACAATGCAGAACGTAATCTTATGGTGCAGGTCTATTCGGGAAGCTGTTCAGAGAAGGCACTGGCAGGATTTGTGCTTCCCGCTGATACCGCAAAAAACCATCTGATTATACAGACTCATAATTACGACCCCCAGGGCTTTACCGCCTCCGATGCAACGTGGACAACAATGACGGATAAATGGGGTTCTGCTTCCGAAAAGGCATATTTTGACAAGCTGTTTTCAAGGCTCGGAAGCTTTTCCCAAAAACAGGGCGCACCGCTTGTCATAGGAGAATTCGGCGCCGAATTCAAGGATAATAACAGCTCACGAAAGCTTTATGCGGAATATTTTGTAAACGCCGCAGCAAAGCAGGGAATAAAATGCTTCTGGTGGGATACGGGAAAAATGGCGCTCTTTGACCGAGAGAAATGTACCGTTACCCACCCGGAAATAGTAAAGGCGCTGACGGGATATTCTTCAAAAAAGGATAACGGAAAAAGCTCTGCAGATATAACCGAAAAGCTTTCCCGTCCCGATGTCACAGCCAAAATAAACGGCAGTAGGATAACCTTGAAATGGAACAGCATAGAAGGTGCATACTGCTACAGAGTTTATGAATATAACTCCGAAAAAGGAAAGTATGTGAGGATAAAAACCGTCAAGAATACCTCCTGCACGATAAAATTATCCGAAGCGTCAAGCCGCAGGTTCATTGTCTGTGCCGTTTCAAAAACCGACAGCGGCTATAAAAACGGTGAGCTTTCCAAGGCAGTGAAGGTCTGATGATAAAGACAAAGCCAAAAAGAGGAGGCGAGCCGATGTATATGGAAGTATGCAGAGACCTGCTTGAGCGAACTCTTGCAATGAACCTGAAAAACAGCAGCATTGCAGCGGAAATATTGTATGAGCCTTCATTTGTAAGTCAGGGGAAAACCGTCTATTGTCAGGTGAGAAAACAAAACAGTGAAATGTTTATTTGCTATGAGCATTTCAGCCGCTATGATGCAAGGCTCTTGAAATGTACCGAAATATCCGCAGATTTCGGGGACGATTTTTTTACCGATAATTTCTGCGGAATAAAATTGCTTGATAATGATGGACAACAGAGCATAGAAAAACGTATTGACGAGATAAGCACAATAAAATGCAGGAAAATAAAATCTTCATTGGGGCTTGACGGCTATAGCCATACGGTGGTAATAAACGGGCGCAGCTTTTTTTGGTGGTGTGAACCTGTTTCAAATAATGCCAAGCTTTTAAACGAACCGGTGTCTGCAGTCTTTTCATTTCTGCCCGAGGATCTCAGAAGGACTGAGCAATAGTCCTTTTTGCTATAGCCTGCGGTTTATTATTATTTTCCCCTTGACTAATCCCAAAACAGATGATATAATATAAAAAGTAATGCAGGGGCACTGCGAAAGCGGTTGAGAAGCACCCTTTGAACCTGTCGGTCAATACCGTGGGAGGGAGCATACAAAGAAACTTATGCCTTGTATGTATATTCTCCCCGCAGAGAGGATATATTTATCAAGGCTTTTTTTATTTAGTAAATAGCTGAAAGGAACGAGTATATATGAGAGCATACAAGACCCAGATGGAAGCGGCGAAAAAGGGTATCGTCACCCCCGAGATGGAGATAGTGGCAAAAAAGGAATACACCTCCCCCGAGGAAATAATGAAAAAGGTAGCGGAAGGCTCTGTGGCTATCCCTGCAAATATAAACCATAAGTCCCTGTCCCCCGAGGGAATAGGCGCAGGGCTTCGCACAAAGATAAACGTAAATCTGGGCATTTCGGGCGACTGCAAGGATTACGAAAGAGAGCTTGAAAAGGTGAAAATGTCCATACATTTCGGCGCAGAAGCAATAATGGATCTTTCAAACTACGGCAAGACCAACAAATTCCGCACAAAGCTTATCGAGATGTCTCCTGCAATGATAGGCACCGTGCCAATGTATGACGCTATCGGCTATCTCGATAAGGATCTCCTGGATATTACCGCAAAGGACTTTCTGAAAGTAGTCGAGGCTCACGCAAAGGAAGGCGTGGACTTTATGACTATCCACGCAGGCATAAACAAGCGGGCTGTTGAAGCCTTCAGACGTGAGGGCAGAAAGATGAATATCGTTTCCCGAGGCGGCTCACTTCTCTTTGCATGGATGGCTATGACAGGGAATGAAAACCCGTTTTTTGAGTATTATGACGATGTTCTCGAGATCCTCCGAGAGTACGACGTGACCATAAGTCTGGGAGACGCTCTCCGTCCGGGCTGTATCGACGACGCCACCGACGCGGGACAGATAAGCGAGCTTATTGAGCTTGGCAATCTGACCCTGAGAGCCTGGGAAAAGGACGTTCAGGTAATGGTGGAAGGTCCCGGACATATGGCAATGAACGAGATAGCCGCAAATATGACCCTCCAGAAGCGGATATGCCATAACGCACCATTCTACGTTTTAGGTCCTCTTGTAACGGATATCTTCCCGGGCTATGACCATATCACAAGCGCCATAGGCGGAGCAATTGCAGCCGCAAACGGAGCGGATTTCCTCTGCTATGTCACCCCCGCCGAGCATCTTCGTCTCCCCGATGTAAACGATGTGAAGGAGGGCATTATAGCAAGCAAGATCGCTGCCCATGCCGCCGACATTGCCAAGGGCATACCCCACGCAAGGGACATGGACAACAAAATGGCAGAAGCACGCCACAAGGTGGACTGGGAGGAAATGTTTAAGTATGCCGCCGACCCCGAAAAGGCAAGAGCATACTTTGAAAGCACTCCCCCCGCCGACCGCCACACCTGTTCAATGTGCGGCAAAATGTGCGCCGTGAGAACAACAAATATGATACTTGAGGGCAAAGAGGTAAAATTCTGCTCGGAGAAGTAAGCATTTACGGGACTTTCCAAATTTCGGAAGCCCCGTTTTGCTTTGATAAGATTATAGCACAAAAGTGCCAATTTGTCAATAGACAGAGTGAACAAATTTTCTGCGGTATTATTTCCATTTCAGATTATATTACGAAAATATGCAAGTTTATAAACTGAATAATTCATATTTATATGAAAATATATTATTTTAGTCGAATTATACCACATAAATGAAATTGTAAATGAAAAATCCGTCATTTTTGTGATTGACATATCCGCAAAAAGGTGGTATCATTTGTATATAGAGAAACAAAGGCGTTTCCGGACTTTTGGAAACGCCTTTTTATTTTGAAAAGAGATGAATGTTATGAACACACCTGTTGCAGATGCAAGAGAGATAAATGAGCTTCTTGCACGATACGGAGTAAAATTCGGAATTTACAAGCACGGCACCTTCAAGGAGCAGCTTTTTCCCTTTGACGCCATTCCCAGAATTATCACCGCCGAGGATTTTGCGGACATTGAAAAGGGTCTTGTCCAGAGGGTAGACGCTCTTAATATGTTCCTTAAAGATATCTATTCCGAGGGAAAGATAATCAAGGACGGAATTGTCCCCGAGGATTTTGTTTATATCTCAAAGGGGTATCTTGCACCCTGTGCGGGATTTGTGCCGCCGAAGGGTATCTACAGCCACATTTCGGGCATTGACCTTGTTCAGGCAAAGGACGGCACATGGTACATACTTGAGGACAACCTGCGTATTCCCTCGGGAGCAAGCTATCCTCTTATCGCAAGAGAGCTTTGCCGAATGACCAGCCCCGATGTGTTCGAGAACAGCCGCATTGCGGACAACCGCAACTATGCGTCCCTCCTCAGAAGCACCATGGACTATGTAAACTGCGGCGGAATAAACGTTATCCTCACCCCGGGCAGATATAATGCCGCATACTTCGAGCACAGCTATCTTGCGGAAAAAACGGGTGCTGTTCTTGTTCAGAACACCGATCTGTTCGTGGAGGACAATATCCTTTATATGAAGGATTACCGTGGCGGAAAAACAAGAGTGGGAGCGGTCTACCGCCGCATTTCCGACGAGTATCTCGACCCCCTCACCTTCCTGCCCGAGTCCCTTATCGGCGTTGCTCATATCATGGACGCATACCGTGCGGGCAATGTGGCGATAATAAACGCTCCGGGAAACGGCGTTGCGGACGACAAGGGCATTTACTATTTCGTTCCGAAAATGATAAAGTATTATCTGGGCGAAGAGCCTATCCTGAAAAATGCTCCCACATATCTTCCCTTCTACGAGGAGGACAGGAAATATGTGCTTGACAATCTTGAAAAGCTGGTGGTCAAGGACGTTTCCGAGGCAGGGGGCTACGGCGTTGTATTCGGCAGGGATATGACAAAGCAGGAGCTTTCGGACTGGAGAAAGCTCATTACCGAGCAGTCAAGGCGGTTCATTGCTCAGGAGGTCATTGATTTTATTGACCTTGAAGTTGCCGAAAACGGCGAGACCGTAATGCGCAAGGCTGATCTCAGAGCCTTTGTGCTCAGCGGAGACAAAACAAGAGTATGGGCAAGCGGTCTGACCCGTTTCTCAAGGCAGGCAGATTCGTTTGTTGTAAATTCATCACAGGGCGGAGGTTTTAAAGACACATGGGTGCTATTACCAGAATAAATATAAACAATCTCTTCTGGCTGGGAAGATATGTTGAGAGAGTATTCACTACCTTGAACAGCTTTTTCAAATACGCCGACAGGTTTATCGAGGGCGGTCAGGAAGCATATGAAAAATATCTTGCGGATATAAATGTTCCCGATATCTACAAAAGCTCGGAGGACTTTTTCCACCGCTATGTTTTCGATATGTCCGACCCCAACTCCATAATCTCAAATCTTGACAGGGCGCTGGGCAACGGCATTGTCCTCAGAGAGGAGATAAAAACGCCCTCTCTCTCATATTTGCAGATGGCTATGGACAAGTTCAAGTCCTGCGAGGGAACGGACAAGATACGCTATGATATGCTCCCCGTAAGAGACGCAATTTACGCCTTCTGGGGCAGCGTTGACAATAATATGACCAATGCCGAGGCTTTACGTGTTATCCATCTGGGAAAATCGGTGGAGCGTGCGGATATGTTTCTCCGTCTGGGCTACCCTTCGGAGGATATTTCAGCCGAGCTTGACAATCTTATAAAGCACGTTTCAAGGTACGGCGGCGAAACCGGCATTATCAGCGCCGATGCTTTTGATGCTCTGAAAGCGGCGGCTCAGAGCCGTGATTACAGAGGTAAAAAGGCAGAGCTTATTGACAATATTGAAAGACTTGTTGAGGTGAACTTCCTTGAAACGGCTTCGGTTTGAATATGAAACAAAGCTTGAATTTACACGCAGCGTAACGTCACATTCCTTTACTCTGCGCTGCGTGCCCTTTTCGGACGGCAGACAGGTGATAACGGAGCCTGTCTGCGATATACTGCCGAAAACGGGCAGCATATGGCGCAGCCGTGACAGCTTCGGCAATATGCTTATCTGCGGACGAATGGACGAGCCTCATGCTGAATTTGCCTTCAAGGTAACGGGTGAGGCGCAGATACTTAATTCCTGCGAAAGCTATGGAACGGCTCCGGAATTTTACCGCTTCAGCTCGCCCTTGACTGTCCCCGGTGAAAACATCGCCGCATTTTACAAGGAGAATGCTTCCGAAAGTGCCGATCTGCTCACAAGGGCTGTAGGGCTTTCGGAAAGCGTGTATAAGGCTATGACCTATGAGAGGGGAGTTACCCGTGTGGGTACAACGGCGGAGGAGGCAATGGAAGGCAGGGTCGGCGTATGTCAGGACTATGCCCATATCCTCCTTGCGCTCCTGCGAATGGACGGAATACGGAGCCGCTATGTGTCGGGACTGGCATTCGAGTGCGGGGAGACCCATGCATGGGTGGAGGTAAACGACGGCTCACGGTGGATAGGAATTGACCCCACCCATAACCGTCTTATCGGAGACTGCTACATTAAGCTGTGTCACGGCAGGGATTACTCCGACTGCCCCATTGAACGGGGAATTTACCTGGGAAATGCAGGCAGCGTTCAGACTATTTCTTCAAGAGTAACAGACAGCTAATTTTTCAAAATTTCAGGGAAAGGAAAATTCAGATTTATGACAACGGTTATAGCAAGCGCAGGTCTTGCGGTCAACGAACGTATTGAGATACGCAGGAACAGAATTACGGGAGAGGGAGAAAATAACGGCAAAAGGGTCTGCATAGTAACAGGCACTCACGGCGATGAGCTGGAGGGTCAGTATGTCTGTGCAGAAATAGCACGTGTGCTTTCGGAAAATCTTTCAAAGCTTTGCGGCGTGGTGGATATCTACCCCGCCCTCAATCCTCTGGGAGTGGACAGCATCACAAGAGGCATACCCCTTTTCGACCTTGATATGAACAGGATATTCCCGGGCACCGCCGATGGAACTATGGCTGAGTGCCTTGCCGCCGATATCATAAAGGATATAAGCGGGGCGGATATCTGTATAGATATCCATTCCAGCAATATCTATCTCAAGGAGATACCTCAGATACGGATAAACGAGCTGAGCGCAGAGGAGCTTCTGCCCTATGCAAAAATGCTTGGCTGCGATTTTATATGGATACATTCCTCGGCAACTGTGCTTGAAAGCACCCTTGCCTACAGCCTTAACACCACAGGCACAAAGACCCTTGTGGTGGAAATGGGCGTGGGAATGAGAATAACAAGAGAATACTGCCGTCAGCTTACCGCAGGAATTTTTAATCTGCTTAAAAATCTCGGAATGTGGTCGGGCGCAACAGAGCCTGTGAGAGATCCTATCGTTTCGGGAGAAAGAGCGGTGGAATTTGTAAACAGCGGCGCAGACGGCATTTTTGTGCCCTGCGTGGAGCATTGGGTGGATATAGAGAAGGGCGAACATATCGGAGATGTCCTTGACCCCGCAACGGGCAGGCTTGAGGAATATGTGACCGCCCCCTGCAGCGGCAGGATATTTACTTTAAGAGAATTTCCCATAGTCTACGGCGGCTCGCTTATTGCCCGTATTTTGGTGGGAGGTGAAGACAATGCGTAAGCAGGTATTATACTCCATTCGTTCCCCCTACCGTCAGCCTATGGAGGTAACGGGATTTAAATTCGGCAGCGGCGAAAAGGCAATTTGCATCGTAGGCGCAATGAGAGGAAACGAGATACAGCAGATGTATGTCTGCTCCCAGCTTGTAAAGAGACTTAAAGAGCTTGAGCGTGAGGGCAGTATATGCAGCGGCAAGGAAATAATGATAGTTCCCTGTGTGAATTATTATTCCATGAACATTGGCAAGCGCTTCTGGACAATGGACAACACGGACATTAACCGAATGTTCCCGGGATATGACTTAGGCGAGACCACCCAGCGAATTGCCGACGGACTTTTCAAGGAGATACAGGGCTATGCCTACGGCGTTCAGATGGCAAGCTTCTATCAGCAGGGAGATTTTCTCCCTCACGTTAAGCTTATGGAAACGGGCTTCACCGACCATAAGGATATGATAGATTTCGGGCTGCCATATGCTTTTGTAAGAACGCCCCGCCCCTACGACACCACCACCCTCAACTACAACTGGCAGGTGTGGGAGACAAAGGCATTTTCCGTTTACACAAATGCCACCGACCACATTGACGAGGCTTCCGCAAAAATTGCGGTGGACGCAGTTATCAGGTTTATGGTGAAGCGGGGCATAATAACGACAAAGGTGACGGGAGGCAGCGTTACCGAGATAGTGGACGAAAGGGGACTTATCCAGATACATTCCCCCTGTGCAGGTATCTGCAAAAGCCACGTGCGCCCCGGTGACGAGATACGCAAGGGCGATCTGCTCTGCGAGATAATCGACCCTCTTGAGGGCGAGGTCATTTCCCGTATCTTCGCACCCGTAAACGGCATAGTATTTTTCAACTATAACCGTCCCCTTGAATTTGAAAAAAGCGTGCTTTACAAGATAATCAGCATATGAAAAAAATATCTCTGCCCCCTGTGGGAAACCGCATACTAAAATCCGCCGCAGGAGTTTTTATCTGCGGTCTGGTATATTTTCTGCGCGGAAGGGGCGGCATACCCTTTTATTCAATGCTTGCTGTGCTGTGGTGCATACAGCCCTATTCGGAAAGCACCCTGAAAATGGCGGCACAGCGCACCGCAGGCACCTTTGTGGGTGCGCTGTTCGGGCTTATCACCATAGTTATTGAGATATACGCTGTTCCCATTTATGACACGCTTTGGGGATATGCGTTCATAGCCTTGATGATAATTCCCGTCATATACACCACGGTGCTGCTTGACAAAAAGAACGCAAGCTATTTCTCCTGCGTGGTTTTCCTGTCAATAACTGTAATTCATATGACGGACAATGATCCTTTTCTGTTTGTTTTGAACAGAGTGCTTGACACCTTTATCGGCATAGGCGCAGGCATTGCGGTCAATTCCGTCCGTCTGCCGAGAAAGCGGATAAGGGACACCCTTTTTGCTGCCGAGCTTGACGATATGCTCTCCCCCGTAAACGAGCGGCTCACGCCCTACTCAAAGGTGGAGATAAACCGTATGCTCTCCGACGGCGCAAATTTCACCCTTGCCACAATGCGCACTCCCGGTGCCATAACCGAGATACTTGCAGACGTGAAAATGAAGCTGCCCGTTATCGTGATGAACGGCGCAGCACTTTACGATATGAGGGAAAACAGCTATGTTATGGCATATATCATTTCCCACAGCACCTGTGAAAAAATACGAGGGATAGTAAAGAGCTATGATATGAATATGTTTACAAATGCGCTGTGCGGCGATAATCTGATGATATATTACGACGAGCTGAAAAATGAGGCGGAAAAATCAATTTACACATCGTTGAAAAAGTCTCCCTACCGAAACTATGTAAACCGCCTGCCTTCCTCCGAGGACAGGGTAATATATCTGATGATAGTTGACAGGTCGGATAAAATTTCCGCTCTTTATGAACAGCTTTCGGCAAGTATGGGGGAGCAGCTTAATATAATAACCTACCCCTCCGACGATTACAAGGGCTATTCCTACATCAAGATATACAACAAAAATGCAGGCAAGCGGAAGATGATAGAATACATATGTGAAAGCTATGGCATTGAAAAATTCGTTACCCTGAGCATTGACGGCGAAAAGTCCGCACGAAGCATAAACAAAATTGCCCACGAGCTTAAAAAGAGCTTTGAGCCGCTTTATTTCGGAAAAAAATAAAAATGTGTATCTCCCTTATGCGAGAAGGGGAGATACACATTTTTTTGCATATGTATGCAGCTTATTTCTTTGCATTCTTCCAGTCGTCAAGAAATCTTGCGATACCGATATCGGTGAGAGGGTGCTTTATCATCTGTCTGATAACGTTCATGGGAACTGTGGCAATATGGCAGCCTGCTCTTGCGGCAGCTGTTACGTGAATGGGGTTTCTTACAGAAGCTGCGATAATCTCTGTCTTGATTCCCTGAACATCGAAGATATCGGCAATTTCTCTGATAAGCTCCATTCCCTCCATACCGATGTCGTCAAGCCTTCCCAGGAAAGGGGAGACATATGACGCACCTGCATTTGCGGCGAGGATAGCCTGTGCGGCGGAGAAAATAAGGGTTACATTGGTCTTTATGCCCTGTGCGGTAAGTCTCTTGCAGGCTTTGAGTCCCTCGGCGCACATAGGCAACTTGATAACGATATTTTTGTGGATCTTAGCCAGCTCCAGCGCCTCTTCAACCATTTTGTCAGCCTCGAGAGAGATGACCTCGGCAGAGATGGGACCGTCAACTATCTGAGAGATCTCGGTCACTACCTCCTCGAAAACTCTTCCCTCCTTGGCGATAAGTGAGGGGTTTGTGGTCACGCCGCATATAACTCCCAGACTTTCAGCCTCTCTGATATCATCGGTGTTTGCGGTGTCGATAAAAAGCTTCATAATTATCCTGTCCTTTCCCGGTAATTTTGTATCAAATGCACTTTTACAGTACCTGTTTACAGTTTTATTATATAACATTCTCAATGATTTTGCCTGCCAATTATTGTGCAGTTTAACCTATATTTTGTGCAAAAAAAGGTCAGCCCAAGGGAATTACCGATAACGCTTCTTTATCGGTAATTCCCTGATCGGACTGACCTTTTGATATTATTTGGTTATGCTTCAACAGATTTTTCGGGAGCAGCCTTTTTCTTGCCGCCCTTGCCCGATTTTTTCTCCTCAAGCCATACCCACAGGGGACCTGCAATGCAGGTGGAGGAGTATGCGCCCGAGATAAGACCCATTGTCATGGGGAATGCAAAGGAGATGATGGAGTTTACACCGTAGATGACCGCAACAACGGAAATTACTATCATTGCCGAAACTGTTGTAACGGTAGTATTGATGGAACGTGTCATAGACTGGTTTATGCTGAGGCTTGTAAGCTCACCGAGAGAACACTTGTTCTTGTAGAGCTTCTTGTTTTCACGGATACGGTCGTAAATAACGATGGTGCTGTTGATGGAGTAACCGAAAATTGTGAGGATTACTGCCATAAAGTTTGCGTCGATCTCCATACCGAATACGATGAAGGTTCCGTAAACCACGATGATATCGTGAAGAAGAGCTGCAACGGCACACACACCTGCCAGCCAGCCGCCGATGTTTTTAAATCTTACGGCGATATAGATGATAAGCACGATCGCCGCAAATACTGCCGCAACAAGGCACTTGCTGAAAAATTCCTTACCTGCGGAGGGGGATACATCTGTGGACTCTACAAGCTCAAGGTTATTTGCCGCATATTTTTCCTCAAGGGTGTTGGTGAGGACGATCTGCTTGTCAGCGGTAAGTCCCGAGTTTGAAAGCATTGAGAGCTGAACGTTGTTCTTTCCTGTGTTGAAGTCGGTTCCGGTGGTTGCCTTTACGCCAATGCCCTCAAGAGCTGCGGAAGCGTCCTCTTGGAATGTGTTAAGGTCGATCTCACCCTCATAGAGATAGGTGATAAGGGTACCGCCCTTGAACTGGATATCAAGCTTTGCTCCGAAAATGAATGAGGATAAAATGCAGAACGCAACTAAAATAATTGAAACAGTGAAATATATCTTTCTGTTTTTGATAAAATCTATATGGAATTTGCAGTCGCTCATTTCTTAGCACCTCCGTAAAGCTTGGGATTTCTGAACGCCTTGAAGCCCGAGAGGGACATAGTCATAAGTCTGGAGCAGAGAACTCCGAAGAAGAGGTTCAGTATGGTACCTGTCAGCAGGGTGAAGCCGAAGGAATAAATGGTTCCTGCGGTGGAGGGACCGAACATAAAGAATACGAAGTGGAGAGCCTTGGCAAAGATACTGTCGGGAGTTCCGAATGCGCCCATAAGGATAACGGCAACGAGTATCATTGTGATGTTTCCGTCCATAATGGCGGAAAGAGCACGCTGATAGCCGCTGATAAGGGCACCGTCAAGGGTCTTGCCGTTGTTCAGCTCTTCCTTTATTCTCTCGGCGGTGATAACATTGGCGTCAACGCCCATTCCGACTGCAAGGATAATACCTGCGATACCGGGAATGGTGAGAATGCCGCTGGCGTTAAAGCCGAAGTAACCCGAAACAAATGCGAGAGTTCCCGCAACCTGTCCGATAAGCGCGATAACAGCGATAAATCCGGGGAGTCTGTATACGGCTATCATAAATACAGCGATGCAGGCAAATGCTATAATTCCTGCGACCACCATTGCCTCAAGAGCGCCCATACCGAGGCTGGGGGAGATGGTGGAGAAGCTTGCGGTAACAAGCTTGAAGGGGAGTGCGCCGGAATTTATCTGATCGGCAAGCTTCTTTGAGCTTTCAGCGTCGAAGTTGCCGCTGATGGTAGCCTTGCCGTCGGTGATAACGGCGCTTACTCTGGGGTAGGAGATGCAGGTATCGTCCATCCAGATGGAGATAACGCCGCCCTCGTTGTAAAGCTTTTCGGTAGCTTCTGCGAACTTCTTTGCACCCTCGTCGGTGAGGTTAAGAGCAACAAGCCACTGGCTGCCTGCATTTGCGCTCTGGTCGTATGCGGCATAAGCCTCGGCAACGTCCTTACCCTCGAGGATAATGTTTTCGGCGGTAACGCCAGTGGGCTTGTTCATACTGTCAAGCTCTATGCCCTCACGGAAGGTAAGCTGTGCAGTCTCGCCCAGCTCCTTAACGGCAGCCTCGGGGTCGAACTCAGCCTCGCCCTCCTTCCAGGGGAAACGTACTATTATACGGTCGTTGCTGTAATCAATGTATGCCTCGTAATCGGTGATGTTCAGGTTTATCATACGCTGAACGATGACCTCCTTGGCGGAATCCAGCTGTTCGTCTGTGGCGTCGAAGCCCTCGGGAGGTGTAAATGTAACATCAACGCCGCCCTTGATGTCGATACCGAATCTGATATCGTCAACGCCTTTTACGTAAACTGTTTCAATATCGCCGTAGTAGCTGCTGATGCCGAAGAGCACCGAAGCTGCAAATGCCGCTATCAGCAGGAAAACGACAAAGAATACAGGTTTTTTGACCCTTTTCACTTTTATGACCATTCCTTTCCCGATGTCATATAAAACATCTGTGTTGAGCCGTTTCTGCATACGGCCGCAATTATCGTTTAATTATAACATTTATTTGCACGCTTGTCAATAGGTCAAAACTTAACTTTTACGAAATTTCCTGCCCTTTTTTCATATACCGATAAAAAAGGCGCTGTCCTTACGGTCAGCACCAATTTTTAATATTCGTCATCGTCCCATAGGGATTCGTCACGGGAGGCGTATTCCCTGCATATCTTCATTAACGCCCTTATGCTTTCTGCCGCTTCGTCTCTGAAAAAGCCTGTCATTGCCCTCTGACTCACGCTCTGACTGTACTGAGAACAGAAATTGGCAGCTCTTCGCCTGAAGCTTTCACCGTCTCCGCCGAATGAGACCACCGCAAATTCGTTTTCGCCTATTCTGAAAGACTTTTCCCTGCCGAAGGTATCCATCAGGATAAGGGCAAATATACGCAGGTTTTCTCTTATGGTATCGCTGTCCTTACAGTCGTGGCACAGCTTCGCATACAGCACTCCCACAGGCTTTTTTCTGCCTGCTTCCTCGTATTCCCTGCACAGCTCGTCATAGCAGCTTTTGTTGCGGATACCCGTCATAATGTCGGAAAAGCCGAAATACTTCATTACGGCTTCACGCTCCGTGCGGTATTTATCCTCGGGGTCCTCCTCATATATGTAGATAAGTGCCCATGGCGTTTCGGGGGTGTAGTCGGGACTGCGGACTATTTTCATACATACGGGTCGGTATTCCCCGTTTACTCTGCGGCGGTAGGAAAGCACCGCTTCCTCGTCCTCGGCAAGACGGCGGCAGAGGTAGTCGGTATCAATAAAATGCAGGAATTTTTCCCTGTCCTCCTCATGGACATTTCCTGCCGCTGCAAAGCCTGCAAACCAGTTTACTATCCCGGGAGCCAGACTTTCCTCGGCGCTTATCTCGCTGTCGGTCATATAGACAGGCTCGTAATATCCGTCCGAGAGCCTTACGTGAACTATCTTACAGTACGCCTTGTCAAGCATTGCTCCGATATCGGAGCGAAGCTTATCCGGATAGGATATGCACATTATTGCCCATGGCTTTTCACGTGAAAAATTCTTTGAAGCGATCAGCTCCATAGTCACATTCTTGTATTCGTTGAAAACGCGAAATCTGAGACCGTGTAGCATGATATGCTTGCCGCCTGTACCGCCCGGGAGTCTGCCTGCAAGATAATCCGAGTCCAGATATCTTAGAAAAATACTGCTGTCGTCCTTATGCACAGCCCCTTCTCTTATCGAAATTTTTGCATATTCAAAAAAGGAGCCCGAAGCCTCAGCCTCTTTATCGCGATGATCGCGGTAGGTCTTTATCAGACGGAACTGTCCTGTGAAAACGTTGAGCTTTACAACCTTCAGATAATTTTCGAACACTGTGGAAAGTACGGCAGCGTTTTCCTTTCCGCCTGTCGCCCTACTCGGTAAAACGGACATAAGTATTCTCCTCACTCAAATTCATAAATTGTTAGTATCTGAAATATATTATACTCACTTGTTCATATTTTGTCAAATTACAATTTGTTATAAAATGTCAACAAGTGCAGTTCTTTTTTTGATACATTTTCATTTTGGGAAGGTTATTTTGTAAAGCTTTGACAGCTTTGATAAATCAAAATATATGTGCATTTTTACTGAATTTAAATAATATGTATTTACAAACTTGTTTCTTTATGTTATAATAGAATTTATCGAGGTGTGGCTCAGTTTGGTAGAGCGCTTCGTTCGGGACGAAGAGGCCGCGTGTTCAAGTCACGTCACCTCGACCATAAAAAACGACGCAGCAAAAGGGTTTGCGGGGTTTTATGCTCCGCAGACCCTTTTGTGATATATGGGCTTTGCCGACTATTTGCCGACTACTGAAATTATTTTGGTTTTCTGAAAAGAAAAAACAGGCAGTTATTTTCTAACTTTTTGAGTCAGAAAAAATAGCTGTCTGTTTTTTTACATTATCATTTGTAAAAGTATTGTGAATAGTCAACCTACACTCTTGGAAGCTTTTTTACTGTTTTCGGTTTCATTTTTGTTTTTATGCTTACTGAGAAATGTATCAAGAACGGTAGCAGCATTGGTGTCAATATCCTGAATGTAATGCAGATATCTCTGAGTTGTTTTGATATCAGAATGTCCGAGACGTTCCTGAACGTGTTTGATGTTTATTCCACCGTACAATAATAACGTTGCATTACTGTGACGGAGAGAATGAAAAACATGATGCTGGATGGAATATTTCTTCAAAAACTTCTTAAACTGTTTGGATGGAGTGTCAGGATGCATTATCTTTCCATTATACTGTGTAAACAACCAGTCTTCATCGCCTCCCAGCCACTTATCCCCCAATCTCGCAGCTTCTTTTTCTTTTTCAGCCTTCAGCATTGCAAGAAGTTCAAAAAATTCGGGATTAAGTTTGATGATTCTATGTTCATAATCCTTGGGTGGTTTGGTTTTTGTGGGTTCACCGGTTAATTTATACGCAGATCGCATTATAGTGACATTCAATGTTTCTTCATTAAAATCAGAAAACTTTAATCCAACGATCTCACCTTCTCTGCAGCCGCTATGAAGTGCAAACTGTATCATAGTCTGGAACTGAATGCTCTCCTGTTCAAGACATTCAAGAATATGATTGGCTTCGTTGATTGTAACAATGTCAATATTCTTCTTTACTGCCTTCGGCATGGTCAGATTGGCTTTATCAGCTGGTGTTTCAGCAATATATTTAAGCTTTACTGCATATTTGAGAACCGACTTGAGCACATCAAGATACCTGTCTACCGACGAAACGGATAATTTCTTTGTGGTGATAACCTCTTTTCCCTTAACCTTCTTTACTATTTTCTTTTCAATTAACAATTCATTGATGAAATTCTGTACATTGTCCGGTTGAATATCTTTAAGCTTCATATGTCCCAGACTTGGTATAATATAATTTTTTATTGTGGCTGAATACATGGCATAGCAATCGGGCGAAAGAAACTCTTTGTGAGCCGGAAGATAAACATCGTTGCAGAATGAATCCAGCTTAATCGAAGAATTCATAGCGATTTTTCCACCTTTTAATATGGTTTCAAATCTTATTATTTCAGCATCAATAGACTTCTGTCTTTTCTTTTCAGATAATCCGGGGGGAGGAGTATAAGTTTCGGTTTTTCTGATTTTTTTGCCGTTGCTGTCATAGCCTAAACAAACGGTTATTTCTACCGAGTCGCCTCTATTCCTTGTTGATGCCATTTTTTATCTCCTCCAATAATTCATAATTTTTTTGATTAATCTCCTCTAGCGAATATTCTAACCTTTCATCCCAAGCAGGCTTTTCAATTCTTCCCGCAGAAACAAGTTCTTTTATCTCTTTTAATTCTTTTTTTCGTGTATCAACAAGACTCATGAATTCGTCCAACGAATCATTATATCCTGATAATTTTGTACGCAAGTATTGAATTCGATCACTGAATCTTTTGTATTCGTCAGAAAGCTCATCTTTTAGGAGTTTATTGTAACTTGCTTTATATTCGCCGTTTACCCTACAAGAATCACAACAATATTTTCTATTGTTATCTTTTGTTAAAATATAATGACGACCACAAGATTCACATTTCTTAATGATATATTTCCCCTGAGCAAGCCTGGTCCCTAAAATCATATGTAATGGTATTAACGATTCGGATAAAACAAAATAACAGCTTCCATTATTTGTAATTATATCAAGTTTATCAGCGCAGAGATGATTTTTTACTATCATGTCACAATTATCAACTTGAAAAATTATTTTGGGCTTCGTTCTGTCTAAAAGAGTGTTCAAAGAGTCACACATTCTAGTAATATTCTTTTTTTGATGAGATAAAGCAAAAATATATGGCACATAAAACCGATAGTATTTTTTGTAGATTTTGTGTTTTTCATCAGTTGCTACTTCCAGAATCTCAATAGTTTTTTTAATAGTATATTCAATTAACGGGTTTTTTACTGGCAACTGACAAATTATGTCATTAAGCTTTTGGATAATCAAGTTAACCTCAACATCCGAACTTAATTTCAAAAATCGTTTTGGAATACTATCAATAATTTGCATTAATTGATCTATTTCTATGGTCAAGTCTTCGAACATTAAAAGCATTTCATTATATGAATAATGTGAAAATACTGCATCTCTAAATGCTTCAGATATCTCATTCCCATTAGAAATAGCAATACCAATTGAAGAACCAAAATCTTGAAAAAATAAATAATTCATAACAACCTCCTTATAATATAGCAAGTCTAACTTTACTGTAAAATATGATTATTTGGATAAAATCGACATAATATGATTTTTCGTATAGTTTTTAGATAAATTGCTATAGTAAATTTTAAGTTACTATATTTATTATACTACATTACTATAGCAAAATCAAGCATCAGATGATATAATTTTTATTGAAAGGAGTTGGTAAGAATTAATAAAAAGCAACCAAATATGAAAGGAGGTGAACGATTATGAAAATAAAACTCAGAACAGTAGCAGAGATGGTCGCAGAGATTAAGCAGTCGGATCCTGAGTCCCCTATCAGTGAATGCTATCTCAGGAGGTTACTGAAGCAGAAGGAAATTAAAATGTATACTTCCGGAAGACGAATTTTTGTCAATGCATCCGAAGTGTATTCATATTTCGGCGAGGAGGTAGAAAGGTGAGTCAGGACTATTTATTCGAAGATAAAAACGGGAATGTCAGAATAAATCGCGCTGTTCTTGCACAGGAAATAATCAGGACTCACCATATTCTCGGATTTCGCTCCTCGGAACGCAGCGGATTGAGTATTTACACGTATGGAAATGGTGTCTATATTTTGACAGACGCTACAGCAATTAAAGGGATGATCCAGGATGCAGTTAAGGACTCAGCACCTCAGTTGCTGACCATAGGGTTGCTGAAAGAGGTACTCGAGTTCATCAAGATCAATATGGAAATAAAAAATCTTGAACTAATGGATTCAGATGAGGATATTATCAATTTCCGGAATGGATTATATCACATTAGCAGCGGATGTCTGACTCCTCATACTCCCAATGTTCTCTCCTCCATACAGATCCCATGCAACTATAATGGTAGCGCATCGCCACCAGAGACATTTAACTCTTATCTTACTACTCTCTCTTCAAGAAACGCTGATACTCAGCGGGTTATCCGTCAATTTTTGGCAGCCTCTATATCCAATATTTATGGGTACCGGTTCAAAAAGGCTTTATTTTTGATTGGCCCTGGTAATACTGGAAAATCACAAATTCGGCAGTTGGCAAACTACTTAATTGGCGAACGAAACTGCTCATCTCAGGACATATTCCAGATGGAATCACGGTTCGGACCAGCTGGCTTGTATGGAAAGCGGCTTGCAGGAAGCGCTGACATGTCATATTCATCCATAAGGGCGCTTGATATATTTAAAAAACTCACCGGTGGAGATAGCATCTTTGCCGAATATAAAGGTATCAACGGCTTCGATTTCATTTACAGAGGACTGATTTGGTCTTGCGGAAATGCAATGCCTGAGTTCGGCGGTGATCATGGCGAATGGGTTTATAATCGCATGATCATCATCGAATGTAACAATGTTATTCCTGCCGATAAGCAGGACAAGCGGCTGCTGGAAAAACTCAAGACTGAAAGCGAAGGGATTGTGGCTCAGTGCATGGCAGAACTGCGAGGACTAACTGCTCATTATTCCTTTCATCTAACTTCCGAAATGAATAGGAAACTCGAGGAATATCGAGGCTGCAACGATCCAGTTGTTGATTTTTTTCAGAGATGCTGTGAAATGCGATCTGCGCTTTCTACAAAATTCAGCGGTAATACTTCAAAAGAAATATATGATTTTTTCCTTATTTGGTGCGAGGAAAATTATTCCGGTGCTAAGATCAAAAAATCCGATTTTCGCTCAAGAATAGCTGGTTATCTGAAAATGAGGAGGGATGATATTATAAAAAAGGAATGTGACAATACATATTTCATATTTGACCTTCGAAAAGATCTCGATATTTGATGGAAAAATGGAAAAAATGCATTTAATTTTTTGAGCAAAATAAAATATGCATTTTTTCCATTCCTTTCAAATGATTTCGTTGTATATGCTGCTTTATGGGCGTATATCATAATGTAAAAAATGCAAATTTGGGCAAAATTGTGAAAAAAAGGAGGATGAGCTTGAAAAAAACAATCTCTCATGTTCAAGGCAAAGGCTGCATATCTCATAACAACAGGGCTTTCATACCTAAGAACGTTGATCCTTTAAGAACAAAGGAAAATATTACATATGTCAGCATGGAAATTGGCTCTGCGTATGATTTTCTTTTCAGCAAACCTGTGGAAGAGTATAATTCCAAGCAAAAGCGCTCCGACAGGAAAATCAATGTTAGCTACTTTGAACATTTATTCAATCGAACTCCATGTAATACAGTGATAGAGTCTGCAAACGGACAGAAAAGCTTCTATGAAGATGTTGTTCAGATTGGAACTAAAGACGATACCGGAATAGGTTCGTCAGATGCGGAAACAGCCAAATTATGCCTTGATGAGTATATGAAAGGCTTTCAGCAACGAAATCCGTATTTTTATGTTTTCAATTCGGTTCTGCATATGGATGAAGCTACTCCCCATCTGCATATCGACTATATTCCCTTCGGACACTATTCAAGAGGTATTTCGGTGCAGAATGGCATTGCGCAGGCACTTGCAGAAATGGGCTTCGGTACTACCAGGGTTTGCCTTATATTGCTGAAGGAACACATTTACGCCTAAAATATACTATATATAAAAGATATTGCCGCCTTGAATCAATTGAGATCATTGAGTAATGGCCAATCATAGCGACTTATCCTTGGCATAAACCAAAAGCCCTCCACCGAATACTGATCGGCGGAGGACTATTTTATCAACACATAATAATGATATTTCTCTGAAAACGAGCATTTTTGGAAATTCTGGGTGAAATGGAATCATATGTCTCAATTTTTTACACGAAAAAATCGTCATTTGAAAATATAAATCAAATAAAATCAAACATATTTTTGTTGTGAGAAAGCCTTGACATATTTCAATAATAATGGTATAATATAGTCATACAAAAACATACAAATGAATGTATTTGTATAATATTTGTATGACAAGATCAGGAGGTGGCTATATGTCAGAACAGACATTAGTACAGTTTAGAGTTGATAACGAATTAAAGCGTGATGTTACGGAAATTTATGAAGCGATGGGACTTGATCTTCCTACTGCGCTCAGAATGTTTATGGCTCGCAGCAAAATGGTGAGAGGTATTCCTTTTGATACCACATTACCGGATAACATTCCTACTCGCACAGATGCTTTGAAAGCTTTTAATGATATGAGAAATTGCTGTTCACAGCTTCCGGAAATGACTCTTGACGAAATCAACGCTGAGATCTCGGCTGCAAGAGTTGAGAGAAAGGCGTGCTCAGAATGAAGTGTTGTGCAGTAATTGACACAAATGTTGTTATTTCAGCTATCCTTACCAAAAGAGAGGATTCAGCTACCGTCAAAGTAATCAATGCTGTTCTTAGCGGAATGATCACTCCATTGTATCATAAAGATATCCTTGCTGAATATGAGGAAGTTATGCACAGACCAAAATTCCATTTACCCGAAGAAAAAATTCAAATTATTATAAATTCTATTAAGGAATATGGTATTGAGGTCTTCCCTACCCCAACCGGAGAGATACTTATTGATATGGATGATTTGATTTTTTATGAAGTAGCTATGGAAAAGCGTGACAGCGGAGCATATTTGGTTACCGGAAATCAAAAGCACTATCCAATCAGAGATTTTATAGTAACACCTTCGGAGATGATGGAAATACTTGGAAACATGAAGCTTTAGAACAAATATTATCAATTATTAATCCTTTGATTGATGCTCAAAAGCTGAGAAACCAACATATTATTCCTAAAATACTTTTTAATCAGTTATTATGAATACAAATAAACTTCTCATATTCACATGTATGTGGGGAGTTTATTTGTATTTTTGGTTCTGCAAAAAAATTTAAAAGGGAGAAGCTTTGCCGCAGCGAAAGTCATCTCCCTTTAGTGATTGATTTTTCCGTTGTCCGCCAACTTTCCGTCCCACAAGTACGGCATTAGTATCTTGTCACCTTGCGGATCCTCGCATACAAGCCTGCCAGCTGCGTTCACGCTGTTCGCAGCGAGCGTCGGATTTTTATCGTGTCAACCTCACGTTTTAAAGCATATTTTCTTTTCAGCATTTCTGCCTATTCAGGATTTGGCTCATATGCAAACCATACGATAAGCTCCATCTTGCCGTTGCCTGACCAGCCTCAAGACTTCATCACTTAGTAAACTGCTACGACTGTTAAGTTTCGTCAGCTTACCCGGCAGCTCCTGCTGCCTGCTCAACACTATTCGTGCTGCTGTTATTATTATAAACCCCAAAATCATAAATGTCAAGTAAAATACAAAAAATATATACCTAAACTACGTATTATTAACAGGTCTATTGTGCTAAAGGCATTAAAAGCATTTCAAAGCTATTCTTCATTTGTTTCAGAATAGCTTCTTTTCTAATATCTGAAATGATAAATATTTCGACTGAATTGCTATTGATAATTTTCTCCGGAGTTTCCATAATAAGTTTTGTTATTTCCTGCATTTTCTCATTCATCAAGGGAATATTATTTTCTATTGCGCTAATAAAGCACTTATCCTTCGAAAATTTTTCAATAAACTCTTCAGCAGATAATGCTTTGCCGTTTGAAGTGTATGCAGTCATTATTCCGATAGAAAGATCAGTAAATTCAGACTTGGTAATTATTTCTCTTATTTGTTCATCAGACATACGAAGTTCAAAGCAATTACCGTTGCTGTAAATTGGGGGCAGAAACAGCTGCATTATCCTTTTGACGAATTATTCCCCAGTTATCATTATATCTGCAAGCATTACCAATAAAAATATCAACAATAGCCTGTTCAAAAAATTGCCTTTTTATGTTCGGAATTTCTTGAAGAACGGGGTTGTTATCAAAATGAAACATAAGCTCATCGACATCATTTCCCGAATAATTCCTCAAAGACAAATCTATATCCGCTGTTTCGATATGAACATTCTTGATAGTTTTCATTTCCATAAGAATCCTGCCATTTGTGGCAAAATCCTCACAGCCAACCACTAAAGTGTTGTTTCTGATACCTAAAATCGTATTCTGAACATCATATCCCAATATATCATAAATATGACTTCCTATATACTCGGATACCTGATAAGAGGAGTAAGCTTTAGCAGAATTTTCAAGTTTTCTATGCGGATATTTGACCAGCCATTCTTTATTATTGAATATAATTCCTTCTTTTTTTCTTGAGCCGCCGTATGAAGCATTTTTATAACTTAACATACATTCATCTAAATCATAAATGGGTGTCAATTTCCATTCCTCCTTTGAGATATTCTTTATATTATAAATAAAAAAGCCCTTGTGTATTCCACAGGAGCTTTACGCATATTTTTGTTCGGAGGATACTCCTATTCGTGCCATGGCTCATATGCAACCATCAGATAAGCTCCATGTGCGGTCGCACGAATAAGCGCACACTTCATCACTTAGCAGTCCGCTACGACTGTAAAGTTTCGTCGTTCTGCTCGGCAGCTCCTGCCGCCTGCTCAACACTTTGTGTTGCTGATATTATTATATCGGATCATCTTGAGAAAGTCAATAGAAAAACGGATAAATATAGAATATTATTGTCATGTATTTATAAGATAATCATACATAACAAAATTCATCTTGTCGATAGTCTTGTCAATATGCCAATGACCGCAAAACCATTCGGAATACTGTAGCCTGTCCTCAATAGAGTCAAGAAATTCTTCTGTACTGTTATCAACAGTGCTTTGATCTACGCCTGAAATAAAAGCCTCCATAGGAATATATTTTTTCGGGCAGGTGTGAGAAAGCACCTGATCTACCTTCCAGCCTTCCCATTCAAGAATCCGTTCAATATGACGCTTAGTATCCACTGAAGGCTGTTCATCGGAGAACCATTTATACCCGTGTTCAAGCCTGTAATACTTATCAACTGAATATGCTCCGCCTATTACAAGAGATTTCTGACCGTCAAGATCGTATATTTCGCCATCTCTTGCAAACAGAAGGTATGGAAATTCCGGCTCATAATAAACAATTCCGCCTTTCCATTCTCTGAGCGTATATGACGGGATCTTTTCAGGACGCATCTCATGATTTCCGTGTATGCACAGTATTTCGATTTTTGCATTATTAAGTTTTTTCTTTCTGTCACGATCAATTTCTATATTATCATCTCCAAAATAGTTCAGTCCGACATCACCGAGGATCACTATAGTATCATCAGCTGATATACCGACTGCAGAAATACTGTTAAGCACTCTTGTCACATCACCGTGTATATCTCCCGTATAATAAATCATTACTTGTGTCCACCTCCATCTTTAATCATTTTCTTGTTTATTCGTCAATCAAAAATATTTTATATTTCCCGACTATGATCTCATGATCAGTCGGGGAATTTCTTTTCTGTCAGCATACCGAATATTTTGGCAGCCGCCAGCCATTCCATAAACAGCTCATCATTATACGGATCTTTTGCGCATACCCATCTGTTGCCAATTCTGTTTTCCTCTGCATCAATGCGTGGCTCGGCTATCTCACTGAAAGCCCTGCTGTACCCCTCTTTCAGTGACATTTTTTTGTATTCATCGGAAGCCATTACCTTTTGTGTATATTCATTCATATATGATTCCATAACAAGCTGAATATCCTCAAGGTGTTCTTTAAGTCTTCCCGATTCATACATTCTGTCAAAAAGGTCGGGGAAACTGAATGCAAGCACCTTGTGGCGGTAGTTTGCATATGGACCGATAATCACTGCCATTCGCTCTGTGCGATCAAATCTTATTTTGTTTTCCTTGTAGCTCATAATAACCCTCCTCAATTTTTGTATAACACCCAGAAATCAGCTGCCGAAACAAAGCTGTATTCCTTTTTTCTGAACCCGTCCATCACCTTACAAAGCTTATCCTGCAGGTCGGTAAATCTGTCATTGTATGCCGCTTCTATGTATCTGAGCTTCTCCGAATTGCTGAGTATAGCAATGCACATGGCATTGAACTGATTTCTGTTTAACATTATCCTTGCAAAGTTACCTTGATATGTTACTTCGAGATCTTCTTCGGCAAACTGCCTGTCTGACTTGACCTCAAAGCCCGCACTTGCCGCATTTATGAGCCTTGACATATGACCGTACTCCTCTTCGGAGCAGTCAAGGTGTCGCCTTATTGCAAGTTTCAGCATGATAAGCTCTTCTCTTGAGAACTGTACGACAGCATATTCATCGGCATATTTCAGCGGTGCTTTCAGATGTATTGGTCTTTTTATCCTTACTATCATTTCATCTGTCATTTGATTCACTTCCTTTCAAATATTCAAACGCAGCAAGAATTTTATTTTTGTCAAACAGCACAATAGCACCGTTTTCACAATAGCGGATACTATGATATTTTTCAACGTAATACTTATTATAATCAGACTTAAAGCCTTCTGCCGTAATTCGAGCAATACGAATAATATAGTTTAGTTCTTTTGGATAACTGCCCATTTCAGCGTTCATAGCCTGCAAAAATAAGCCGATCTCTTCTTCTGAAAGAAAAACGCTGACATAATCGGTACTATGGTCGATCATATTGGTTTTACGCTTATATCTGATCCAATCTTCAAAATATTCATTCAGCATAAACCTGTCTATCATTTTCCAATTTGGGCTGTCAAAAAGCATACTTACCTTTTCAAGTATTTCTTTGGTATATTCTTCACAACATATGAAATCTTCTCTCATTCCCTGTGCATTTGAAAAATCCAAATCTCCAATCATATCAAGCAAAGCCCTTATATGGTTTGCGACGTTGTACATTCCGTTATGCTCAGGTATTTTCTTATTTTGTTCTATGCCATATTCTCTCCAAATGCTGTTTTCGCTTTCTTTAAGCTTCACCTTTTCCCAGTTCAATGCCGAGCAGTGCCAGTCACCACAGGTTTTAAGGTCACAACATAAATTTAGTGCATAGATTTTTGATACATATTTCATTCATATCGCCTTATTTCATTGATATATTTTCTCCTTGACCTATACCGGCCTGCTGATCTGCGTTTCCTTTGTTCACGCATCATTTGGGTCGCACTTTTTCTGACATGTTTGTTTTTGTCTTTCATCAGTATCGCAAGAATTTTAAAGGGTGTGTTCGGATTCAAAGCAACCGATTCACGAACCGATACATTTCATCTTTCGACAGTTCAGATAATATCTGTACCGAAGAAGACCTGTTCCCGGCTACCTGCTCTCTTACAGTCCAGCTGTCATCCTTTGAAAGCCTTTCAAGTTCTTCCACGGAAGTAAGGTCACTTAGTGCTGCATACCATTTTTCATCTTCTTCCCACTCACGCACAAGTTCATCAATAAGCCTACGGAACAGCATTTCATTATCATTCATACTTATTCCTCCTCTTGGTATGTTTACTTTCATTCCCCACTGGGGAATGGCTATTGAATGCTCCATATTTATCACGTTTCATAGACTCAAGCCAGTTTTCAACGTTCCAATTATCAGTATCATAAATCCCATCATTGTCATACCACATAATCTTTTTGACACAAGCAGCAAACCAGTCACGTTTAGCAAATTCTAGAACAAGGCTTCCCATTACCCCATAATCATCTTCCTCATTTCCGCTGTCACGATACACTCTCCTGAACTCGTCTGCTTCAAGTATGGGGAAATTACCCTTTGAAAAAGTCGAATCAAGGCAATTCATCATACTTTCGGGAGTGTACTGACATTCTTTTCGAGCCTTTTCGGCATCAATCTCTATTTCAATCTTTATCATAGATTTCCTCTCTTTCTATCCCCCACGGGGAATGAGAATGACTTTATACTGTTGCATAGCCTTAGTATCAAGGTCAAAATTGATAGCTTTATAACAATATTCCTCGTCAAGCATAACAACCGATCCTTTTTTCTCGTAGAATTTTCAGGCAGTCCTCAATGTTCCATACATTTGGATCATTGCTATCATCATTATCATACCATATTATTTTTTTGGCACTTTTTGCAAACCAATCACATTCAGCAAACTTGAACACAAGTCCCGTCATTACACCAAAATCCTCACTTACATTTCCGCTGTCACGATAAACACGCCTGAACTCGTCCGCTTCAAGTATGGGGAAATCAGCCTTTGCAAAAGTTGAATCAAGGCAGTTCATCATACTTTCGGGAGTGTATTTGCACTCTCTTCGAGCCTTTTCAGGGTCAATCTCTATTTCGATCTTTATCATATTCCACACCTCGCTTACGCTCATTCCCCAGTGGGGAATGACCTTTTTGCCTAATCAATAACGCCTATCCTTCTAAGATATGCTTCGTGTTCTGCCTTTTTCTTCTTGAGCATTTCCTCACGTTCTGCCCTGAGAATAGCAAATTCTTCTTCCTGCTTCTTCTTATATTCCGCAACTGCTTCGGGACTTCCCAGCTTTTCAAGAAGCTTTCTGTCACGCTCACGCTGCATTTCTTCCACTTCCTGTCGGCACTTTTCCTTTCTTGCATCAAGCTCTTCGGGAGTCATATTTTCATACCTGAGCCTCTCTGCCCTTTCAGCCTCATTCTGCTTCCTGCGATACTCAGCCGCCTCCACAGCCTTTGCATATTCGGCAGCCTTTGCCTCCTCATGCTTCTTTCGAGATTCTTCAATAGTTTTCAGCCACATCTGAGAGATCTCATAGTCTCTTTCTGCCTTTGCAAGCTTTGCTTCTGCTGCCTCTGCCCTCGCAAGTGCTTCAGATTCCATCTGCTTTGCAGCACGGATTTTTTCTTCGAGTTCATTGAGCTTTTCTTTTGGTGTCATAAAAATTCTCCTTCAAAAAAATATCTACAGTTTCTTAATATATCCAAATAATTTTCTGATATTATTTTTCTCGGCGATTCTATTATAACACTGTCGACAGTGCTTTGCAAGAGTAATTATTGCCATATTTATCTGACAAATTTTGTACATTATTACACTGTCAACAGTATTGTGGATATGATATAATTATTATATTACTATTTGAAGTAAGCATTTCTGCTTTGATACTGCATTAAGGAGATGATACTTTTGGAAAACAATTCACAGAAAAAACCTGCTCGCAAGGTTAGTGAAAAGCACAGGGCCTCAAATTTAAAATGGGATCTTGAAAATATGCGTACTGTCAGCTGCCGCCTTCGCAAAGAGGATGCTGAGCTTTTTAAGGAGTATTGCGCTGTGAACCACACCAATCCCGGCGCTTATCTAAAAAATCATATTCATGAAATACTGGATAAGTATTGCATGGAAAAATATTCAAAGAATAATTGATTTATCATGTTTATATTTACATCGTAAAAAAAGCGTTCCGCAATATTAAATATTTATCTGAAAGAAAAACAGGTTTTCACATATCGAAAACCTGTTTTTTCTTTCAGATAACATTAAGGGAGTGCAGAGGGAACGTTTGCTCGCTGTCCGCAGACAGCGAAATCCCCCTCGGAGAGCCCCGTGTTCTTTTGATGAGGTCTTGTGCCTTGTCAAAAGTACTAAGGGTTACTTTTGACAATATCAAAAGTAATTGCGGCTGCGCCGCTTGTTTCTACAAAGCCTTACATTATAAGATGGAATACTCAAATTTTTTACTCCATCACATTATCCGTCCACAGCTCACACTGCGTCATAACAGTCTTAACCGCATCTTCCATACCCTCAGGTGGATACTTATGCTTTTTCAGCAGCTTTTTTATGAGCATTCTCATTTTAGCTCTTGCATCATCACGCTTCTGCCAATCTATCGTCTTGTTACGACGAAGAGTTTCGGTGAGTTCCTTTGTAAGTGCGATAAGCTCATCATTTTCATAGAAATCCTTAATTGCTTCGGGTCTTGTAAGAGCATCATAGAAAGCCATTTCATCAGAGGTCAGTCCCATATCCGTGCCTTCCTGCTGTGCATCACGCATCTGCTTTGCAATGTTAAGAAGTTCTTCAATGATTTCCTCATTAGTCAGCATTCCGTTGAGGTAGCTGTTCATTGCCTTCTGAATGATCTCGCTGAATTTTTCCGACTTTACAACATTGGTCTTTTTATACACCTTGACCTGCTCCGCTATCAGCTTTTTTAGCAGCTCGATAGCAAGATTTTTATGCTTCATTTTAGAGATTTCATCAAGAAATTTTGGATCAAACAGAGAAAATTCTTCCTTAACATCGGAGAAAAGATTTATAACGCCCTCACTCTTTATGCTCTGCTTTAAAAGTTCATTTATCCTCTCATTCATTTCTTTCAAACTAATAACCTTGCCGCCGCCATTGTTAAGTAAACGCATAATAAGCACCCTTACTGCCTCAAAGAAAGCAGCTTCTATTCTGTCCTCTTTGCTTACCATTGAAGAACATAGCGAAAGCGACTGGTGCATCATCAGTGATTCTTTTGTATAGCTCTTGACAAATTCGCTGTCGCTCCAGCTTTTACCGTCAGAAGAATTTTTCTGTATATCATTTGTGCCCTGTGAAATGATAAAGTTCACCGCACCGCTTATTGTTTGTGATCTTTCAAGGTCAGTTCCTGTCAAGAATTGTGTGTAATCATAACCATGCATAAGATCACGGCAAACAGACAGCTTTTCAAGGAATTTCGGATATGCCACTTCCGCAACATTGGTGTTTCCGTAATTGTCATTATCTCTTGAAGTATATTCCTTCATCGCATTTTTAAGTGCAGACGCTATGCCTACATAATCAACGACAAGTCCGCCCTCTTTGTCCCCAAACACCCTGTTTACTCTTGCAATAGCCTGCATAAGGTTGTGTCCCTTCATAGGCTTGTACACATACATTGTTGCAAGAGAAGGCACATCAAAACCTGTAAGCCACATATCCACAACAATTGCTATCTTCAAAGGACTGTCATTATCCTTGAACTGCTTTGCAAGCTCGTCCTTTTTCCTCTTATTGCCTATTATTTCATGCCATTCTTCGGGATCCTTGTTGCCTGAGGTCATAACAACAGCAACCTTTTCTGTCCAGTCGGGGTGAACAGCAAGGATACGCTTGTATATCTTCATAGCAATAGGGCGTGAATAGGCAACAATCATTGCCTTACCTGTAAGCAGATTCGCTCTGTTATTTTCATAATGATCGAGAATATCATTTACAAGAGTTTCGATCGTTGTATCATTACCCAGAATAGCTTCCATCTGACCCATATCGTGCTTGCTCTTTTCAATTACGGCAGCATCGGCATTTTCAGCCATTTTATCATATTCGGCATCGATCAGCTTCATTGTTTCCTGATCAAGATGAAGATTCATTACTCGGCTTTCATAATATACGGGTCTTGTTGCACCGTCCTCGACAGCCTGTGTCATGTCGTAAATATCTATGTAATTTCCGAAAACCTCTCTTGTGCTGCGGTCATCGGAGGAAATAGGCGTTCCCGTAAATCCAATAAAAGAAGCATTCGGAAGATTATTTCTGATAATTCTTGCAATACCGTATTTCAGCTTGCCTGTCTGAGTATCAACACTTTCTGCAAGTCCGTACTGCCCACGATGAGCTTCATCAGCCATAACAATAATGTTTCTGCGTTCGGACAAAGCATCTTCGGCTTCTTCAAATTTCTGCATAGTTGTAAAAATAATGCCGTTTGCCTTTCTGCCGTTGAGCAGTTCTTTCAGATTGGCTCTGCTTTCGGCATGAACAGGCTCCTGTCTGAGAAAATCCTTACACTTTGCAAACTGTCCGAACAGCTGGTCGTCAAGATCGTTTCTGTCCGTGATAACAACAATAGTCGGGCTTTCCAGTGCAGATTGGAGCAAATGAGCATAGAACACCATAGACAAAGATTTTCCGCTGCCTTGTGTATGCCAGAAAACGCCCGCTTTTCCGTCTGTTTCGGTTGCCTTTTTAGTTGACTGTACTGCCTTGTTTACGGCGAAATACTGATGATATCCTGCAAGTATCTTATATGTCTTTATTCCTTCATTGGAAAAGCAAATAAAGTTTTTCAGAATATCAAGAAATCTTCTGCGTTCGAATATGCCCTCAAAAAATGTGTCGAACTGTGCAAACTGAGTGTTCTCATAGCTGCCGTCCTTGGTTTTCCATTCCATAAAACGGTCTTCACCGCTTGTAATAGTTCCTGCCTTGCTTGTAAGCTGATCGGACATAACACATATTGCATTGTAAATAAACATTGATGGGATCTCGTGCATATAATTGCGTATCTGCAAATATGCTTCCGAAGCATCTGTTTCGGAGCGTGACGGGGATTTAAGCTCGATAAGCACAACGGGCAGACCATTCAGAAACACAAGAACATCGGGTCTTTTATTGCTGTTCTCAACATATGTCCACTGATTTGCAACAAGAAAAGAGTTTTTATCAATATCCGAATAATCAACAAGATAAACTATAGCCGACTTTTCCTCGCCCTTATGCGTATATCTCACAGGCACTCCATTTTGAAGATAGTCCATAAATACAGCATTTTTCTGCACAAGCTCGCCGTTTTCAAAGTTGCGGAGTCTATATAATGCCTCAGATATCGCCTCGTGGGGCAATGAGGAATTAAGTGCGGTAACACGTTCTTCAAGCACTTCATCATACAAAGGGCTTCTGAAATCTCTTTCAATGTCGGGACCGTAAACGTGAGTATAGCCTAAATCATTTTTAAACAGCTCAATTATGGAATTCTCATAGTTGGCTTCGTTATAAATTGATGACATATATTTCACTTCTTTTCATATCTTTTTAGATGTTCGTCGGCAACAAAAAGTGCAAATTCTTTTAATTGTTCAATCTTAAATTCTATTATTGTATGGCACTTTTTTGAGTGGGGGTTTTTGTCACTAAAACAAATATGTGTAATTTCACGTTCTTGACTATGTGATTCAATATACATATGCGAAAGGGCGTTTTTTATTGTTCTAAACGTTTTTTTATCATCTGTTGATTTATGAATTACACCAAGTTCATTTAGTTTTGCTATATAAAGGCTTATAAATTGTACATCATCAGGTGATGTGTGTTCTGTTGCATAGCTAATTAATCCGATTAGGCAATTAATCAGTAAAGTTACATTATTCTCATAATAATATAGATCATTTATTATTTTAATGGTTCTTTTAACAAAATCAATTTCAAATTTTTTATATTCCATAATAACACCTCGGATAAATGAAAATTTAGAGAAGCAACTGCATCTTATATTTGCCCAAATATTTAATGGCATTAGTACGGATGTCATCCTTGGAGATGTAGTTGAAACTACATCTGGTGGTACTCCATCTCGAAAACATAGCGAATACTATGAAAATGGCACACTCTGTTGGGTGAAATCAAAAGAATTACTTTGCAGTTATATTCACGACACCGAGGAACATATCAATAACTTGGCTCTCTCTCAGTCATCTGCAAAAATGCTTCCTAAACATAGCGTTCTCATTGCTATGTATGGTGCAACTGTTGGTGCATATGGTATCATTTCAAAACCGATGGCTTGTAATCAAGCAATTTGCGCCTTGTTAAGCAATGAAAGATATCCATACACTTATTTGTTTCAGATTGCTCATGAGAAACAGCAGAAGTTAATCAATATGGCTGTTGGATCTGCCCAACAGAATATAAGCCAAGTACTGCTTAAGCAATTACCTCTTCATAGTGATGCTTCTGCTATTAAAAAGTTTCACGTATTAGCTCAACCATTACATAAACAGATTGAGCAACTGCAAGCAGAAAACAAAACCCTTTCAGAAACACGAGACATTCTCCTCCCAAAACTAATGAACGGAGAAATAGACGTATCAAATATAAAAATCTAAGCAGCGTTACACCGCAAATTTTCATTTATCCTATTATTTAGCCCAATTTTATCATCTAAGGCAGAGAGTACGGAAGCAATTTTTTGCTGTTCTTCTATATCTATGGGTACATAAACACTAAGCATATGAATATGGTTTCTATTTAGCGTTGGAACCGCACTTCCCCCAGCATAGTTACCTAAATCAAGCGTTTGCAAATAATAGTAAATAAATATCGGA
>JAGAJF010000019.1 GCA_017829005.1 Oscillospiraceae bacterium
ACTATACATTCTAACATTTCCATTAATTCTTCCATTGTGGTACTCTCCTTCTTCGTTTTCTTTCATTATACCACTTTGGGGGCTTTTTGTTAAGCTTTTATCTTTTTGTTACTTTTTTGTAACTCATGCGTATGGTCTGAAAATATTTTCGGGAAACTATTGACTTTTAAACAGTAGTATGGTATTATATATACAGGAAAACTATTATTCATTAAACAGTAGTTTGAAAGGGGCGTATCAATATGACACAAAAAGAATATATCAGGAAATTGCGTTCAAGTCTTGCATTTTTTGTATCGGAGAATGAGCTTAATGATATTGTATCCGATTTGGAGGAAGTATTCTCCGACAGTATGGCTGACGGCAAAAGCGAGGAGCAGATATGCTCATCTCTCGGCTCTCCTAAGGACGCCGCAGGAAATATCCTTTCGGAAAGAGGTGTAACGGTTTCAACGGGGAAAATGCTTGCAAAGGCGGGTGCCTTTGCGATAATTACTGCTGTGTCAATGTATTTTCTTTGGGATAATATCTATGACAGCCTGTTTATTATGCCATTTGTGCCGTTAGGTCTGCTGTTTTTTACGGAAAACGGAAAGCTGACAGGACTTATGGAGAAAAGGATATCCCTTTCGGGCATCATTTCTTGTATCCTGCCGATGATAAATATTTTCCTTTTCCCAAAGCTTGCAGATATGCTCCTTGCGAATGATTTGTCAGCTTTATTCCCTCTGGGTGCAGCAATAACAACGGTGACAGCAGTATCACTTGTTTTTGCTGTGCTGTCTGTAAAAACAAATCCATACGGAGTTATCATTCCCGCTGCGGGATCTGCAGCTTCGCTGTGCATTGTTGTTTTGCAGGCATATGCGGCTTTTCACCTTAACGATAATGTTTTCATTGATATCGGTGAGGACATCAGAACACAGCAGATAGCATTCCGTGCCCGATTTATGAATATTTTTATCACCACATTATTTATTGCGGGGATTATTATTTTTGTGTTTTCCGCTTTTCGCAGGGATAAGGCTTCAATTTCCTGTATGTACGCTGTTCTGGGAACACTAATGCTGCTCAGCAGGGAAAGATCTATTTTAAGACATCTTGATATTTTGGCAGAGACAAAGCCTATCCTTCACTATGTTTCCCCATCTCTTTGGGCGGAAGCCTGCGCAATGATAATACTTTCGGTCATGATCACTGTATGCTTGGCACTTAGAAAGGCAAGGAACAATGGATAAAGGACAGATGAAAAAGGGTGTGCTGGAAATGTGTATCCTGCACATCTGCAATGAAAATGATATGTACGGCTATGAAATAATGAAGCGTGTAACGGACGCATTTCCCGAAATAAACGAAAGCACCATATATGCTGTTCTTCGCCGCCTTAATTCCGACGGTGCAACGGAAAGCTATACGGGTACTGTCTCGGGCGGTCCTCAGCGCAAATACTACCGCATAACCGATTCGGGCAGAAAGCAGCTTGCTGAAATGACCGAAATGTGGAAAAGCACTGTCAATGCCGTATGTAAAATCGGCATAAAATAAGCACCCGTTCGGATAACCTCCCAACGGGTACTCAGTCTATACTAAAAATATTTTCATTCCCGCCGATGATAGAGCATTGGCACCGCCGAACCGTGCCACCAGCCAGACAGCAAAAAGCGATACTGCAGCCGCTGCCCCAATAAGAAGGAGTTTCAGAAGCACCCCCACCGCACCTGTTATTGACGGGCGGTAAAAAATACAGTTTCCCACCGCTATAAGACCTAAGATCCATTCACATACCAGAAGAGCGGTCTGAACAGCAAAAAACATCTCGCTCCAGGGCGCATCTGCTCCAACAGGAATATTTTCAAGATAAATACTGTGAATACGCATTACTATGTAAGAAACGACCGCTGCCGCAGCCATAAGACCGCCGGTCTTTCTAAGGCTGAGAAAAGCTCCCATAACCGCACCCCGCTCTGAAAAATCGGTTCAGAAAAACTTTTTACAGCCGTTTTATTTTTATGCAAAGGTCAGTAATCAGTAATTTGGATAGCTGCCGATACCCTTGCCTGTTATATCCTTTTCTACCTCGTCTGCCGAGTAAATTCGCACTTCGCCGGCGCTGATGGCGTAATTATTGCTCCATACGGCATAATCTATGTCCATTCCGCTGTCGGAGACCACAAAGGCGTAATGCCCCTGAAAATCATCGCCCATAAACTTTCCTACGGAAAGATCGTCCGAACCGCCCAATGCGTGAGCGTCGCCCGAATCGTTGCCGAAGTATATCTCTCCTGCGTTTATCCTTTTATCATCAAAGTCTTCTAATATAGCCATTTTTGCGGCATTGTAAACATTTCTGGCATTACCTGTAATTACTGCCGCTCTTGCCTGATGAGTATATCCGATCATTGACGGAACTATTATTGCTGCAAGTGCGCCGATAATTGCAATGACAACGATAAGCTCAATGAGCGTAAAGCCTTTTATTTTGCCGTTTTTCATTGCACTCCCTCCCCTTTTTATACAATTATACAATATTATCCAAATGAATATATTAATTTTTTATTACCTGCAGATAATATCTCTGTTAATATTTATATGCTTTAGCCATAATAAGGGTGAATTTAATATTAGAAAATTTATATTTCCGAAACATTTTTTTGATTTTATGCAGAATGTATAAAACATCGGCAAATCCTGCCAAAAATTTTACAGCCATACCCCCTTTAACTTTCCGGAAGAATGTGATATAATTAAAAATAACGAATTCAGCATATCCTGTATGGCAAAGAAAGGATCATCAGAACCTATGTCCGATAATACTATAGATGCAGCAAAGCCTTTTTGCAGAAGGCTTTCCGCAGCGCTCCTTACAGCGGCACTTATTTTTTCGGGCTGCGGACAGACCGAAGAGCCTGTTTCACGTGAGCTTCCCTCGGTAACGGATTTTTCCCGTGAGGTAAGCAGCATAAGAAGCTCCGAGACCTCAGAAGACACCACCGCCCTCAGCGCCGACAGCGAGACCGTTTCCGCAGGTGATGCCGCAAGCAGACAGACCGAAGCTGAGACCTCTGCCGAGGTCACTTCTTCTCAAACCGAAGCTCCCGAAGTTACCTCTTCTCAGCCCTCCGAGACCGAACTCATCTCTGCGGTATCCTCCGAGGAGACCTCTGTTCCCGACCTGACAGAGCTTGCAGAGACCCATTCCGATACATCAGCCCCCGAAACAGAACCGCCCGAGACCATCAATCTTGAGACCGAATGCTCCGTTCCCGCAGCGTCTGCTCCCACTGCCGACACCGCTTACGATTCGGAGTTCTTTTCCTCCGACCTGTTCATAGGGGATTCCATTTCCACAGGCTACTCCCTTTACGGTTTCCTTGACGATAAAAACGTTTATGCAAAGGTGGGTCTGAACCCTTCAACAGTTCTCACAAAATCCGTTTCCACCTGCTACGGCGAGATCGGCATTTCCACAATGCTTTCATACACCATGCCCAAGCGCGTTTATATCATGCTCGGCTCCAACGGTATTCAGTGGCTTTCTGTGGGTAATATGCTCCAGTCCACCGACACACTTGTGGATCTTATCAAGGAGTCCTGCCCCGACTGTGAGGTAGTTATTATAAGCGTTCCCCCCGTCACCAAGGGCTATGACAATACCGTTGAAGATGTGGATGTTATGGCAAAGATAAACGAATATAACACAAGCCTTAACTCCTACTGCACTGCCAACGGAATGCTTTTCGTTGACGCCGCTTCCATTCTCAAGGACGAAACGGGATATTTCAACAGCACTTATGCAGAGTCCGACGGTATGCATTTCAAGTCCTCCGCTTATAAGACCCTGCTTTCAAAAATCCAGTCCGATGTTACCGAGTTTGAAGAGGCAAATGCTCCGAAGGCGGAGACAGAGATTTCCGATGATATCCTGTCCGAAACAGTGACAGAAGCCGAAACCATTACCGAAGCAGCCATTGATACCTTTATGACTATCCCCGAAACTGCGGAGAAAAACGATGAATAAAATAAACTATCAGAACGAGCTTGACAAAATTCTGAGCGGCATCGAAAGAGAGGGAACTGTCCCCTCTCTTCTGCTCCACAGCTGCTGCGCTCCTTGCTCAAGCTATGTTCTGGAATATCTTTCCCGTTATTTTAAGATAACGGTTTTTTATTATAACCCGAACATCTATCCCGAAGAGGAATTTTACAAGCGCCGTGCTGAGCAGGAGCGGTTCATTGCCGAGCTGCCTGCGAAAAATCCCATCGGATTTATGGGCTCCGAGCATATGAGCGGCGAGTTTTACAAGGCTGTAAAGGGGCTTGAGCATATCCGAGAGGGCGGCGAACGCTGCTTTGCCTGCTACCGTCTCAGACTTGAAGCGTCTGCCGCCGCCGCAAGGGATATGGGTGCGGATTATTTCACCACTACCCTTTCAATCAGTCCCATGAAAAATGCCGGGAAGCTCAATGAGATAGGCGGTGAGCTGGCGGACAAATACGGCGTGAAATACCTGTTTTCCGATTTCAAAAAGAAAAACGGCTACAAACGCTCCACCGAGCTTTCAAAAGAATACGGCATTTACAGGCAGAATTACTGCGGCTGCGTTTTTTCTATGAAAGAACGAGGTATTGATGACACTTTTGAAAATAATTAAAACGTGCTGTCCGAAAGGGGCAGCACGTTTTTTGAAAATTTGTTTGAATTAAATAAGAATATTTGTTCGAATTAGCTATTGACATTTCGAAATATTTGTGCTATAATTTATCTTGTAGCCCTTCATATCACCTTTTTCCGCTTTGCTTTAGCGGCGTATAGTCTGCCGTCTGCCCTGTCTATGCCCTCCTTCAGGTCATAGCTGTTGGAAATGGGACATTCCGCAAGTCCCACGGACATATTTATAAGATACGGCTTGCCTGCGCCCTCATTCAGACGCTTTATGCTCTCTGCCTTGCGGCTGAGTATATCGTCAAAGCTGTCTGCCGATGCGCTTGGAAGAAGCACAGCAAACTCGTCGCCGCCCATTCTGCCTATTACCGCTTCTGCACCGAATATCTCTCTCAGGCAGTTCGCCAGAGAACGAATGGAGAAGTCTCCCTCCGTATGCCCGTAGCCGTCATTTACCATCTTGAGATTATCCATATCCGCATAGCAGACAATGTATGACCTGCCGATACCGTTGGCACGCACCATATCAGACGCCGCCGAATAAAATCCGCGGCGGTTGTATACCCCCGTAAGCTCGTCAATGCGCGACATATCCTCAAGAGCAAGATTTATGCTGTGAAGCTCCATCAGCGCATGCTCTCTGCTCTCAAGAAGATGCACCATCTTCACAACGGAGCTGAGCTGATATGTGATAAGCTCCAGCTCGTCAAAAAAGTCCACCGAATGCGGCTCGCACAGCACCATTCCGTACTGGTACTCCTTGCAGAAAAGGTCTGCCGCTATGAGAGTGTGCCGCCTGTCACTGTCAAAAAGCTTATCCGCAAATATATCCCGTGCGGACATTCGCCGCTTCTCCTCGGGTATGGAATGGACCTCCCGTCCGTAGGCATATCCCGAAAAACAGAAATCAAGCTTTTCCGCAGGAAAATGCTCGCCCATATGATACTCCACAGGCTCGCTGAATATATACGCATAGGACGAGTCCGCACCGATAAGATGCAGTGTCTTGAGCATTTTTGAATAGCTCTCCCGAAGATCTTCTTCTATCATCAGTGCGTCACGGAGAACGATATTGTCATAATGAACGGCAAGCTTATGCTTTTCCTCAAGGGTATGATAATCGGCGGCAATATCCAGATTTATCCGCTTATAAAAAAAGTTATACAGCCTGCGGATATACGGCTCGTTTTCGGCGCTGCATTTTCTCATAAGATAGCGATAGCCGCTGTCGATAAGCTCGTGGAGTACATTTACGTGATCGACTATGACAAACTTCTTGTTGAAGAAAACGTCCACCATATCCGCCATAGCGTTATAATCGTCGGTATCCCCACGCCTTTCTCCGAATCGGCGGAACATTTCATCGAAAAAGCTTTTTATAAAGTCATTGACCGTTTTTCTCTCAAGGCTCAGCGCTCCGCTTTCGTAAAGGTAATCGCAGACCTTTGCTGCCGTTTCCGAAGAACTTCCTCCGAAAACCGCATCGGGAGAATTGTAAAGTCCTGCCTGACCATAGCTTGACTGTCGGGGGATAAACTCCGTGGGGAGATATCTGTCGCTGTCGGGAATGCCTCTGAGATAATTTACCGCCTTTTCAACCGCACGCTCCCCCATCTTGTAAGCGTCCGCCTTTACGGAAGCAAGCGGCGGCTCCAGCTTTGAGGCGAAGGGAAGATCGTCAAAGCCCACCACAGCAATGTCCCTGCCGATATGTATTCCTCTGTCATTCAGCACTTTATACACAGTCTCAGCCATTTTATCATTTACGCACAGCACAGCGTCCAGCTCGGGATTATTGTCAACAAGCATTGCGGCTTCTTTGTATATTTGTTCGGAAATGTCGCTTGCCATACAGAGGGCGGGGTCAAAGGGCAGCCCGTTCTTTTTCAGAGCGCTGCGATATGCCTCAAAACGCTCCACACATTCGCAGCTGTTCAGGTCTCCGTAAAGCATTCCGATATGCCGCTTGCCCTGCTCCTTTACAAGGTGATCCACCGCCTGGGTTATACCTGTGCGGTTATCAAACATCAGATAATCATAGCCCTCGATATCCGCCGTCACGCTGAGTGTGGGAACCTTGCCGAAGCTGTCAAGATGACGCTTTTTGCCCTCATTGTCAAGGGGGTAGGCTATGGAGCCTACTGCCGAGATCATATAATCAAATTCGGACGCTGCTGCTATATCAAACAGTGCATTATACTGGTATTCATAGCGGCACTCATCAAAAAATGCGCTGTAATCCACACCGATATATTTCCCCGGGAATATATATAGATCAACATCAAGCTTTTCGGCGGCACTCATTGCTCCCATTGAAAACTGATAGCTGAAAGGATCCTTTATTGCGGCTACGGCAATGCCGATCTTAAATCTTTTCATAGCTGTTCTCCAGAGATATGTAATATTTATCAGTTTATATTATATCACGATTTCCGGGGATTTACAATGCGTTTTTTTGTCAAAATTATTCGGCTTTTTTGTATATATTTATTACCCCACCTTATAATAACACAGCTTCACATCGGGACGGTGGGCTTTGATATGCTCCTCCTGCGCTGCGGTAATATCATAGCCGTCAAATGTGCTTACAGGAATATATTTAAGGCTTTTTATACCGTATGCGGGGGCGAAATAGTCCTCGGGGCGAGGGTTGTAACCGCTGACCTCATATATTTCTCCGTCGGGACCCTCTGCCGGCGTACGCTCTCCTGCCGCTCCCGAAGCCTCAAGGACCTTTATGCAGGACATATTTTTCACGAAGTCCATATTTTCCAAGCCGTTAAGGTAAAGCCATTCTATGGGCAATTTACCCAGTTCCTCCGCTCCCGAAATGCTCTCGGCGGAAATGTGGAGCCTTTTAAGCTTCTCAAGCTTTCCTATGCCCGTAAGGTCGATATTGCCCGAGCCGTATATATGCAAGGTAGTAAGGCAGGGCAGTTGGGAGAGCTTTTCAAAGCTTTCGGGGCATATATCCTCATTATCAAGCGAAGCATATGAGGATAACCTGTTATATGACCTTTCTCCGATAGTGAAAAGAGTTTCGGGTGCCTTTGAAAAGCAGTAGCCCTCATTTGCGGGAGTATCTGCAAATTCACCGTCGAAACAGAGCTGCACACCCTCTTCGGTTTGTGGGAATTTTTCATTGTAATACTCAAAGGCTTCATTTGCCTCAAGACAGCTTACAAGCTCGTATCCTGACAGGGTGCTTTCCATAAGCTCTCTGAAATCCGCAAATATATCTGTATAGAGAGCGTGTCCGCCCGGAAATTCGGGGGGATATTCGGCTGTCATAAACGCTTCTCCTCCCGATAATTCCTGAAAAAAGCCGTCGGAATATTCTCCCATAGGATACTCAATGCCGCTGCTGCCGTAATTCTCTCTGACCACGTTTCCGCTTTCGTCAAAAGTGAGATATTCGGCATAATCATACACGTCCATACCCTCATCTACGCCTATAAAGATATAGAAATAACTGTCCTCCGCTCTGTCGTAATAAAGCTCAAGACAGTCGGAATTATCGTAATAGTGGCAAAGCATTGTCTGCCAGCCTTCTTCTTCGGAGTATTTGTAAACCTCGCTGAGCCTGTCGTCGGACAGTATCATCAGCTCGGGAAAGCTGTCCTTGTCCATATCCGTAAATATCAGGCGATGATCTGTGTAATAATCACCGCTGAAACGCATTTGAGCCCGTCTTACCGCTCTTTTGAGCATTGTGTCATTGCGGTAGGTAAGGTTTTCGTATTCAAGAAGTGTGGTAAACAGGAACTTGTCTGCGCTTACGGATATGCTCACGCTGCTTTCATAGCCTAAAATTTCCTTGCCTATCTCCGAAACGCTGTCGGGTATGAACAGCTCGGATACAGCCGTATCGTGAAAGGCGTGGGAGTCGATGGTTTCAAGACTGTCTGGCAGCTTTATTTCCGAAAGGGAGCTTTGGTAAAAGGCAAATTTGCCTATATTCTCAACTCCCTCGGGAACTTCAAATGAGCCTGTTTTGCCTTGGGGAAACATTACAAGGGTCTTAGAGTCCGCTGAGTACAGAACGCCGTTTTCGGAGCGGTAAAGCTCATTTCCCTCGTGAATGTTTATTTCGGCAAGACTGTCACATTCGGTGAAATTTGAAACGCTTAACTCCTTGGTGCTTTTGGGGAGATTTAAGGTGACAAGCTTTTTTGCTCCCGAAAGGCTTTTTAAAAGTACGTTTTCGGGTATGGTGAGGATGGTCACATTGCTGTCCGCAAAGGTTTTTTGGTGTATTACCGTTACGGGACAGCCTTCAAGGGTTTCGGGGACGGTGACGATGGTTTCATCGCCTGTGTAACGCTTTATGCTTGCTTTGTTTCCCACAATGCTGTATTCCCAATCCGGGTCGGGAATTTTTTCTGTTGTGGTGATTTCGGAATGACTTGTTTCTGTGAAATTCTCATTATCGGGGAGCTTTTCTCCCGAGCAGGCGCATAGGGTCAGGGATATTGCTATGGCTATGGCGGATAATTTTCTGTCTTTCATTATATATCGTCCTTTCTTTTGATGTTTTCATTCGGCTTGACAAAATAAGACATTCGTGGTAAAATATTCGGAGAGTATGTTTGAAAGGATCATTATTATGGAGCTTTGGGATATTTACGATAAAAACAAACAGCCTACGGGCAGAACAATGAAGAGAAACGACTGGTGCCTTAAGGACGGGGAATATCATCTTACCGTTTTAGGCGTGATAATGCGCCCCGACGGGAAATTTCTCATTACTCAGCGTGTTATGACCAAGGCGTGGGCTGCAGGCTGGTGGGAGGTCTCGGGCGGCGCTGCTATGGCAGGCGAAAGCTCTCTTGAGGCGGTCATCAGAGAGGTCAAGGAGGAAACGGGGCTTGATGTTTCAAGTGCCGATGGGGGCTATGTTTTCTCCTATCACAGAGAAAATCCGGGAGAGGGCGACAACTATTTTGTGGACATCTACCGCTTTGTAATGGATTTTGACGAGAGCGACCTTCATTTGCAGGAGGCTGAGACACTGGGATATAAAATTGCTTCTCCCGATGAGATAAAGGCTCTCGGGGAGCAGGGTATTTTCCTTCACTATGACAGCATTAAAAGGGTTTTTGAAGTTTGATCTGCTTTACCTAATTATAGCACAAGCGACTTTATTATGTCAATAAATTTACGGCGCATTGCTGAATCTGCAATGCGCCGTTTGTTATGTATTTACCATATTTTCCTGCTTTATCCTGTCGCTTTCCGCCATTCGGTAGCCTATGCCCACCTCGGTGAAAATGTACTGCGGCTCGGCAGGCTTTTTTTCTATCTTTCGTCTGATATTTGCCATATTTACTCTAAGTATCTGATTATCGGTCTTTGCGTGAGGTCCCCATAGCTGCTTTATGATATAATCGTAGGTCAGCACTTTGCCTGCATTCTTGCCAAGGAGTGCAACTATCCTGAACTCGTTCTGGGTGAGATTTGCGTCCCTGCCGCCTATGTATACTCTGTATTTTGCGTAATCTATGGTGAGATCTCCCGTTTTGAATACGCCGTTAACCGATATACCGTCATCGGCGGCGGAGGTTCGGGTATGACGAAGGGCTGTTCTTATCCGCGCAAGAAGCTCTTCCGTGCCGAAGGGCTTGGTTATATAATCGTCCGCACCCATTTCAAGCGCTGCCACCTTGTCCGCCTCGGAATTTCTTGCCGAAAGCACGATTATGGGCATTGACGACCATTTTCTTACGGAGGATATGACATCCCAGCCGTCTATCCCCGGCAGCCCCAGGTCAAGTATGATTATATCGGGGCAATGGGAGTTTATGACAGCACAGCCGTATTCTCCCGTTTCTGCGGTGAGGACATCGTAATTGTTTGCGGCAAGGACTGTTCCCAGAAAATGGCTGATATGCTTATCGTCCTCGATTATCAGCACCTTGTTTTTATATTCCATATGCTCAGACCTTTCATTCGGCTTGCGGCTCCTCAGCAAGGAGCAGCGTAAACGTAAATTCCGCACCGCCTTCGGGGGTGTTTCCTGCACTGATGCTTCCTCCGTGGACTGAAATTATTGCACTGCACACTGATAAGCCTATGCCCATATTCATTTTTGTATCGCCCTTTTTTTCATCGGCGTGAAGAAAATATCCCGTAAAAAGCTTGTCTGCCATTTCCTTGGATATTCCCTTACCGTTGTCGGATATCCGAAAAACAGCATTGCCGTTTTCCTCTGCAAGCGACAGGGATATGAGGGTGGCTCCCCCGTGGATAACGCTGTTTTCCATAATATTAAGTATCACGTGCTCGATAAGAAAGGGGTCCATGGGTATCATCATTAGCTCGGCAGGTATCTCTATCTCCACGGGAATGCTTTTATTTTTGCGAAATTTCCTTACGGCTTCTCCTATTATCTCCTCTGCCGCTTCGGGAGTCTTGGTTATCTCTCCCGTCTGCTCACGTATCCGTGTTATCGTAAGGATATTTTCCACCATCTTCACAAGTCTGTCCGCCTCGTCTCTCACATCGTACAGAAGGGACATAAGCTGATCCTCGTCAAGCTTGCTCCTGTTTTCGATTATGCCGTCCACCGCTCCCGAAATAGAGGTAAGGGGAGTTCTGATATCGTGGGATATGGCTCTGAGAATATTTCCGCTAAGCTTCTCCCTGTCTATTTCCGCCTGTATCTTGTTCTGATCCTTGAGCCTTGTGGTGGTCATTCCGATAATGACCGATACCGTAAGCATTACAACAAAGGATATGGTATAGTCAGCCGCCGAAAAATCAAGCTTGAAATACGGATATGTAAATGCGTAATTCACTGCAAGAGTTCCTGCAAGAGAGGCTATAAGTCCGCACAGATACCCGTTTGTAAATCTTGATATAAAAACTACACAGAGAATGAAGAGCAGCTGAACATAGCAGTCCCCTCTTATCTGAACAAGGAAAAGTCCAACTATGCTTGCGGCGGCAAGCACACAGATCATAAAAATGATATCCTTTACGTCGGGCAGATCTGTCAGGTATTTTTTTACACGCGACATTGACACTTCCATCACCCCACATAAATAATATAGCACATTTTGTCGTTAAATGTCCGTTAAGAATGAAAAATTATATAAAAACAGCGGCTTTTTCCGCCGCTGAATTTTTGTATCAGAATTCGTGCTTTTCATAGCAGGGGTCATCTGCCCAGATAACAGTCTCCCCTGCTTCAAGAGTTTTTTTCATATCAATAAGCCGCTGATTGGAGCTGCCTCGGAAGCGAAGGGAAATGTTTCTCTGCTCCTCGATAAATTCCCCGTCCACCAGCACATCTATATATGACAGAAGCTCGTCTGTACACTCGCATCTTGCTCTGCTTTCGGACAAAAGCTCCGTCTCAAGGGTATAGCCCGTATAGCACCAAACGGTCTTATCCGGATAAAGCTTTTTTGCCTTTCTTACCAGATGAAGCAGTCCCCGCTGGTTCACAGGCTCCATAGGCTCTCCCCCTAAAAGGGTAAGCCCGTCTATGTAATCAGGCTCAAGTGCCTTTAAAATTTCGTCCTCGGTGACTTTTGTATACTCGCTGCCGAAGGTGAAATCCCATGTCTGAGGATTAAAGCAGCCCTTGCAGCGGTGGGTGCAGCCCGATACGAACAGGGACACCCTTACCCCGGGACCGTCGGCTATGTCAAATTTCTTTATTTCTCCGAAATACATTTTCGAAAGCCTCCTTTCCCGGGAATTTTAATGGGTCATTACAGGTGCATTACACGCTCTTTGATCTCCTGAGTACGTCCCTGATTCCAGAACTGTGTGCCGATATATCCGCAGGTGCGGCGGGCAACGTTCATCTTGTCCTGATCTCTGTTTCCGCAGGAGGGGCATTCCCATACAAGCTTGCCGTCGTCCTCAACTATCCTTATCTCACCGTCATAGCCGCAGCACTGGCAGAAATCGGATTTTGTGTTAAGCTCGGCATACATAATATTATCATAGATAAACTGCAGCACCTTGATAACAGCCTCAAGATTATCCTGCATATTGGGGACTTCCACATAGCTTATGGCTCCGCCTGTGGAAAGCGCCTGGAACTGTGCCTCGAATTTCAGCTTGGAGAATGCGTCGATCTCCTCGGTAACGTTCACGTGGTAGCTGTTGGTGATATAGCCCTTGTCGGTAACGCCTTCGATTATGCCGAAGCGGCGCTGGAGACATTTTGCGAATTTATATGTAGTGCTTTCGATGGGTGCGCCGTAAATGCTGAATGCGATATTTGTCTCTTCTTTCCATTTTGCGCAGGCATCATTCATATACTTCATAACATCAAGAGCAAAGCCTGTCGCGGAAGGGTCTGTGTGGGACTTGCCCGTCATATATCTTACGCACTCGCAGAGTCCTGCATAGCCCAGAGAAATGGAGGAATATCCGCCGTAAAGGAGCTTGTCGATAGGCTCGCCCTTTTTGAGCCTTGCAATGGCACCGTTCTGCCAGAGAATTGGTGCGGCATCGGAAAGAGTTCCCTTGAGTCTGTTGTGGCGGCACATAAGAGCACGGTAGCAAAGGTCAAGCCGCTCGTCAAATATCTTCCAGAACTTGTCCATATCCTTGCCCGAGGAAAGAGCGATATCCACAAGGTTAAGGGTAACAACGCCCTGATTAAATCTGCCGTAGAACTTGTAGTTTCCGTTCTCGTCCTTCCATGGGTTAAGACAGCTTCTGCAGCCCATTACGGGGAAGCAGTTGCCCTCTTTCAGCTCCTTCATCTTCTTTTCGGAAATGTAGTCGGGAACCATTCTCTTGGCGGTGCATTTTGCAGCAAGCTGGGTGAGGTAGAAATACTCGGAGCCTTCCTTTATATTATCCTCCTCAAGAACGTAGATAAGCTTGGGGAATGCAGGTGTTATCCATACCCCAGACTCGTTCTTTACGCCCTGATATCTCTGACGGAGCATTTCCTCGATTATCATTGCAAGGTCCTTCTTCTCACGCTCGTTTCTTGCTTCGCCGAGATACATAAATACGGTGAGGAAGGGAGCTTGTCCGTTGGTGGTCATAAGGGTTATTACCTGATACTGGATAGTCTGAACGCCGCTGGCAATTTCCTTGCGCAGACGCTTTTCAACTACACTGTCGATCACCGCTTCATCAAGGCTGCCGCCCAGCTCCTTTGCCTCTTCAATAACAGCCTTGCGAATTTTCTCGCGGGATATCTGAACAAAGGGTGCAAGGTGGGTAAGGCTGATGCTCTGTCCGCCGTACTGATTTGAAGCCACCTGTGCGATTATCTGTGTGGCAATGTTGCAGGCGGTGGGGAAACCGTGGGGCTTTTCGATAAGGGTCTCGCTGATAACTGTGCCGTTCTGGAGCATATCGTCAAGATTTACAAGGTCACAGTTATGCATATGCTGAGCAAAATAATCCGAATCGTGGAAATGGATAAGTCCGTCGTGGTCGGCATCAACGATATCCTTGGGAAGAAGCAGGCGCTTTGTAAGATCCTTGCTCACCTCTCCTGCCATATAGTCACGCTGAACGCTGTTTACAATGGGATCCTTGTTGGAATTTTCCTGTAAAACCTCTTCATTGTTGCACTCGATAAGGGAAAGGATACGGTCGTCCGTAGTGTTTGATTTTCTTACGAGGGAACGGGTATAGCGGTATTTTACATAGCCCTTTGCTATCTCAAAAGCGCCGTTTGCCATGATCTGATTTTCGACCATATCCTGAATTTCCTCAACGGAAACAGCCCTCTTCATTTTTTCGCACTTGTAGCAGATGTATTCGGCAGCTTCCCTGATCTGCTCGTCGGTAAGCTCCTTGCGGCGACCGGCGTTGTTCGCCTTGGAAATGGCTGTTTCTATCTTTGAGATGTCGAAATCGACCTCGGAACCGTTGCGCTTTATAACCTTCATTAAAATGATCCTCCGTATCGTGATGATGTTGCATTACTAATTATATGATATATTGGAACAAAAAACTGTTGCCAAAACCACAATTCTATGATATAATATACTATATACACGATTTATAACAGAAAGGAACACTATATATGGGGGCTTTATTATCAAAGCAGGAGCTTATATACCTTAAAAACCGCTTAAATGCGAGGTCGGTGAGATTTTCAAAAAACGAGACCGTACTGCATATAGATGAGAGCAGTAATCAGATGTGCTTTGTGCTTGAAGGTATGGTTTATCTCTGTGCCGAGGACGAGCAGTGCGAGCGGAGCATTCTGAGATTTTTCAGAATGGGTGAATATTTTTCCTCAGCAATGCTGGTGCCGCCCGAGTATGCGGTAAGCTATATGACCGCAAAATACCCATCGGAGATAATTTTTGTGAGCCGTGAGGAGCTGTTCAGGTTCTGCTCCGTCAATCCCGACTGGATGACCAGATTTTTACAGCTTATCCCCGAACAGAGCGGCAGAGAGGTCTGCATCAACAGCTTTATTCTTCATCAGAAAACCATCAGGAGCAGGCTTCTTTTCTTTTTCAGGCAGGAATGCAGGCTATGTGGCAACAGCAGGATAAGGCTCCCGCTTCCCTACACCGATCTGGCGGAATTTCTTGCCTGTGACCGCTCGGCAATGATGAAGGAGCTTTCGAAAATGAAAAGTGAGGGGCTTATCTCGGGTCAAAACAGGGATATCGTTCTTAATGCTCCCCTTTCGGAAGATACCGAGTAGGAAAGGAAGGGCTGACAGCGGAGGGTCAATGCAGGCAAAACGCAAATTTGTCATTATGCACAATTTCAGTGAAAATATTTTTACATAGATACATATTGACAGTTCTCTATATATGCAATATAATAATACATAGAAATTCTTCGATATGAGGTGAGTATATGGAGCAAGACGCCGTAAAAACAGCGGTGATCTTCAAAGCCTTCTGCGATGAAAACCGCATTAAAATATTGCAGCTTTTACAAGGCGGTGAGAAATGCGCCTGTATGCTGCTTGATGAAATGAACATCACCCAGCCCACTCTGTCCCATCATATGAAAATACTTTGCGACAGCGGTATCGTCAGGGGACGGAAAGAGGGCAAGTGGATGCACTATTCCATTTCCGAAGCGGGAATTGAATGTGCCGAGAAATATCTCAACTCACTGAAAAACAGCAGGGAGGACAATAACAATGAATAAGGCTGACAGAGCTTTGGAGCTTTTCTCCAATAATTTCAACTGCTCCCAGGCGGTGCTTACGGCGTTTGCGCCCGACTTCGGGCTTGATGAAAAGCTTGCGCTTATGCTTGGAACATCATTCGGAGGCGGTGCGAGGAACGGTGAGCTGTGCGGAGCGGTCTCGGGAGCTTTAATGGTTCTCGGGCTGAAATACGGTCATTTTGATGCTGCCGACAGCGAACAGAAGTCAAGGGCATATGCCATTGCTGCAGAATACACAAAGCGTTTCAAGGAAGCAAACGGTTCGGTGGTATGCCGTGATCTGCTGGGATATGACCTTACAAAGCCCGATGATATGGCTTGCATAAAGGAAAAGGGGCTGTTCGGAGATGTCTGCCCCAAAGCCATAAAAAGTGCTGTTGAGATCCTTGAAAATGTCCTTGCCGAATATAATTAAAAAATTCAGCCGTGTTTTCACGGCTTGAAAAGCGTTCAACAGATAGATATATTTATATTTGTAAATAGAAAGGAGATGTATTTATGGAAACGGCCAAAGGCGTGTGGGACTTTTTCCAGAATGAAATACTGGGTATGGCATGGCTTAACAGGCTTATCGGCTCGGGACTTGATTCTCTCGGTCTTGACGGCGGAAGGCTTGGGGGCAGCATACGTTTTTTCATCTATGATTTGATAAAAATAATGGTGCTGCTGGGCGTTCTGATATTCGTTATTTCTTATATACAAAGCTATTTTCCGCCTGAAAGGACAAGGAAAATCCTGAGCCGCTTTCACGGAATAGCTGCAAATATCATCGCCGCACTGCTGGGCACGGTAACTCCCTTTTGTTCCTGCTCGTCAATACCGCTTTTTATGGGCTTCACAAGCGCGGGGCTGCCCATCGGGGTCACATTCTCGTTCCTTATATCATCGCCCATGGTAGATCTGGGTTCACTTGTGCTGCTAATGAGTATTTTTGGCTGGAAGGTCGCCGTTGTTTATGTTATCCTGGGGCTTATTATTGCAGTCGCAGGGGGTACGCTCATTGAAAGGCTTCATCTTGAAGATCAGGTGGAGGAGTTCATACGAAATGCCAAAGCCGCAGACACATTGCAGCAGGACCTTCATTTCAGAGAGCGTGCAGGATATGCTGTTGAAAAGGTATGCGAAACAGCGAAAAAGGTATTTCCCTATGTTCTCATAGGCGTGGGGATCGGCGCTGTTATCCACAACTGCATTCCCGAGGAGTTTATCGTAAATATCCTTGGAGATAATAACCCCTTCGGCGTTATTATTGCGGCAATTGCAGGGATCCCTATGTATGCGGATATTTTCGGAACTATCCCCATTGCCGAAGCACTGCTTTCAAAGGGGGCGCTGCTTGGTGTGGTGCTTTCATTTATGATGGCGGTGACTACCCTTTCCCTGCCGTCGGTGATAATGCTCAGAAAGGCGGTAAAGCCAAAGCTTCTCGGAATATTCATATCTGTTTGTACCATAGGCATCATCATTGTGGGATATTTCTTTAATTTGATTCAAGGCTATATTATATAGGAGGAATTATTATGTCATTATTTGGATTTATGAAAAAATCGGAAGAGAAAAAGCGCCCTGCCAACAAGGCGCTTATTGCAAGGATAAAAAACATTAAGGTGCTGGGAGCAGGGTGCAAAAACTGCCACCGACAGCTTGAGAATGTGAAAAAGGCGCTTGAGGTCATGAGCATTCCCGTTGAGGTCGAATATATCACCGATATGGCGAAAATAGCGGAGTATGGAGTTATGAGTATGCCCGTTATCGTGGTGAATGAAAAGGTGGTTTCTCAGGGCAGGGTGCTGAAGCCCTCAGAGGTGGGAAAGCTTCTGACGGAGGTGAAATGAGCTTGAAAAGGGTTGCATTCATATGCGTTCATAATTCCTGCCGAAGCCAGATCGCGGAAGCTCTGGGCAGACATTTCGCTGCCGATGTATTCGAAAGCTATTCGGCAGGAACGGAGACGAAGCCGCAAATTGATCCGGACGCTGTTCGGCTTATAAAGAAGCTTTACGGCATTGATATGGAAAAAACACAGTACAGCAAGACCTTTGAAGCTATCCCCTCCCCCGATATCGTTATATCAATGGGGTGCGATGCAGGCTGCCCATTTATTGGCAGAGAGTTTGACGATAACTGGGGTCTGCCCGACCCCACAGGCAAAAGCGATGAGGAGTTTATGAGTGTCATTGACATGATAAGGGATAACATTTTAAGGCTCAGAGACAGTATTGCGCAAAAGTCTGAATAGACATATGTAAGGCGGAGCGATCCGCCTTTATTATTCCTCGATCTGCTTTCCGAGGAACTGTGCCGCCGCCTGAATGAGATTTTTCTGCACTTCGGTAGCTGTTGCGCTTTCGTCAGAGCTTGGAGCAAGAAAGGCTACCGCGCCCGTAACATCTCCCGAGGACAGAATTGGTGTGCAGGCAATTGCAGGACGGTCAATTCCCTCAACGGGGAAAACCTTTGCGTCCTCATCTGAGGAGTAAATGTAGTTTCGGCGGTGCTCGAGGAACTCCTCAAGACCTTGGGAAACACGGCGTTCGTTAAACTCCTTTTTGCCTACGCCTGCAACGGCTACCACGTGGTCTCTGTCAAACACTATGGTAGGACAGTTTGCAAGCTTTGTCATGACCTCTGCCACCTGGGAGGCTGACTGTGCCATTTCGTTGATGGCGGAGTATTTCTTGAAGATAACTTCTCCGTCTGAGCTGGTGTAGATCTCAAGAGGGTCGCCTTCACGGATACGCATAGTCCTTCTTATTTCCTTGGGAATAACCACCCTGCCAAGATCGTCTATTCTCCTGACAATTCCAGTTGCTTTCATTTTATTCGTTCCTTTCACATATAATTTGATAACAGCCCGTCTGTCCCGGACTAAATTTATGCTTTTTTGTTTGCTTTACTATTTTTTCATCTTTGCTGTGGATTATTCATCTATATATTTTTAATTCATTTACCAACAGATTTTTAAGAGCTACGTAACCGGCATTTCATTTATTAGAAAACGAAACTGTATCTGCAGCCATTCGTCCTCGGTTGGAAAGTCGATATTGTCATTTATGGATATTATGCGGACACCGCTGTCTCTGAGGTCCTCAAGCTCAGCAAGTCCACGGCTGTTTCGTCTTGAAAATCGGGAAAAGTACTTTATGATAAGGATATTGTATTTTCCGTTCATCAGCCCCCTGCGCATTTCCTGATATCCCTCTCGCTGCTCAAAGGTATATCCCGAACGGTCACGATCCTCAAAAAATTCAACGCTGCTTTCGGGATAATATTTGGAGACAAACTCGGAAATGATGCTTTTCTGGTTCTCGATGGAGGTATTCTCCTGACCTATTTCCTCATCAATGGAAATTCGGCAGTAGGGTATTGAAACTTCTGATAATGAGTGAAAAATCGACGACTTTAAATGAACTAATGTTCAAATTTGAAAGTGAAATCAAGAGCGTTGCGAAAAAGAGAACTGTATCTGAGTTTTTGAAAAAGCTGAATATCAGCCCTGTTACTATACCGGACAACACGTTCTATAAAAATGACACCCTCCCCGGAATACATAATATGTTCGGCATTGAGCGGAAAGGAGGCTGTGTGCAATGAAGAGTTCCGAATACTATACTCCTGCAGAGGCGGCTGAGTATCTAAAGATTTGCAAGGCTACCATATATAAGATGATAAAAACAGGAACACTCCCTGCAGTCAGGGCAGGGAGACAGATTCGTATTGCCAAAAGCAATATTGACAGAATATTTATGTCCGATATACCAAAAGAGACTATATAATATGAAAGTTTATTCTGTTATATCAGCAAAAACTATTGACTAATATCAACTTATTGGGTATAATAATAGTACGGAGGTGTTGTAATGATAATCAGACCAGATTATATAGAAGCAATTAAGCCCTATATTGACGCTCCGCTTGTCAAAATCCTTGCAGGAGTACGCCGATGCGGTAAATCAACAATTCTCACCATGGTTGCAGATGTCCTGAAAGCCAATGGGATAAGCAACGAGAATATAGTTGAACGTCGATACAATGAAATGACCTTTGACGAAAGCTTTTCAGCTAAGGATATGTATAATGACCTTACATCTGCAATAAAAGGCAAGGGCAGATGCTATCTTTTCCTCGATGAACTGCAGGAGATAGACGGCTGGGAGCGGGTTGTCAATGATCTGCTTGAAAGCTGTGATGTTGATATTTATGTTACCGGTTCCAACTCCAAGCTTATGTCGAGCGAAATTTCTACTTATCTGACGGGCAGATATGTATTGATACCTGTTTATACTCTTTCATTCAGAGAGTATCTTGATTTCAAGAAAAAAGATATTTCGGAAGCACGGACCATATTTGATGAATATATTCAGTATGGAGGTTTTCCCATTATCGGTATAGGCGATTTCGATACACGTTCTGCGTATCAGATCGTTGAGGGGATATATGCTTCAGTTATCACAAGAGATATTTCCAAGCGCCATAACATCAGAAACAAAGAACTTTTTGACCGTGTGGTAAGGTATATAATCGAAAATGTAGGCATGACCTTCTCCGCTTCATCAATCGTTAAATTTCTGAAAAGCGAGAACCGTTCCCTGTCGGTTGAGGCAATTTACAATTATCTGAAATGGCTTGCCGAGGCATTTATCATATATCCCTGCCGCAGATATGACCTGCAGGGAAAGGCTGTACTTAAAACACAAGAAAAATACTACCTTTCCGATATTTCATTACGGTACAGTCAGATGGGATTTGACAGAAAAATGCTCTCCGCTATGTTTGAAAATGTTATTTTTCTTGAGATGAAGCGAAGGGGCTATGACGTTTATATCGGAAAAAATTACACAAAAGAGATAGACTTTGTTGGAGTCCGCAGAGATGAACGTGTGTATGTTCAGGTATGTGTAGAGCTTCCAACGCAGTCTTCCCGTGAAACGGATAATCTTATGGAGATCAAAGATCATTATCATAAATATGTTGTATGTCGTGATCCGCTTGCTCTCGGCAATGATAACGGCATAGAGATCGTTCATATAGCAGATTTTCTGCTAAAAGAAAATTGGTAAAGTTTTCACGCTTGCTGCAAATTGTTCTTATGCAGCAAGCGTGAATTTATCTTTCAACAGCGTTTATCCTCCGATAAAACGTACTCTTCCTCATATTCATTCTTCCCATAAACTCCACAGCAGTGATCTTCCCCTCAGACCATAACCCATACAGAGAATCCCATAGCTGTTCATCGACCTCAACAGGCTTCCTACCTGTGTATTTACCATGCGCCTTGGCAATAGCGATACCCTCCCGCTGACGGTCAAGGATATATCCACGCTCAAGCTCGGCAACTGCAGCAAATACCGTAAGCATAAACTTGCCTGCAGGCGTTGTAGTGTCAATGCTCTCCTTTTTGCTGACAAACTCCACGCCCTTCTCTGTAAGGGTATCAACAAGCTCAAGCAGGTCCCTGGTATTTCTTGCAAATCGGGATATGGACTCAACGATAACTGTATCTCCTGTGCGGACAAAGTTCAGCATACTCTTAAGCTGTGGTCTGTCGGCTGATTTGCCCGACATTTTGTCAATGTACATTTTTTCAACGCCAAGCTGCTCCATAAGCACTTCCTGACG
>JAGAJF010000020.1 GCA_017829005.1 Oscillospiraceae bacterium
GGTGACCGCCCGAAGGATAAAAGCACACCTCGCCGTATTCAGATCTATTACAAATTCCTCGATAATGGGCTTGCAGACGGCGAAAAGCCCGAATTGAAGTAAGTATGAGTTAATGTGTATCCATTAGATAATGTTTGCTCCCCAAAGCATTATTAACTATATCAGGACATAGCCTTGATTAAAATTTGCTAAATGCACACTTTTTGCTTTGCGGTAATTCACGGCATTGTGCATTATTACTGACACTGTGTTCAAGAAAAAAATGCGTCCGATTATCTTTGTGAGAAATTAACAGATATACGGCGCACTTCTTTTTGTTATATGTTAAATATTCATAACTTTATCGCACGAAACAGAGAAAGTTCTCGGCTTGAAAAAAATGCCACATGGGATTATAATAAGGTAAAATCAAGCCGAAAGGAACGATATTTCAATGAGTGAAAACAGAGCGGAGCTTAACAGAAACCTTGCCCAGATGCTCAAGGGCGGAGTTATTATGGACGTTACCACACCCGAGCAGGCAAAAATTGCCGAGGCTGCAGGCGCTTGTGCGGTAATGGCGCTGGAGCGTATCCCTGCGGATATCAGAGCGGCAGGCGGCGTTTCAAGAATGAGCGACCCCAAGATGATAAAGGGCATTCAGGCGGCGGTGTCCATTCCCGTAATGGCAAAGTGCAGAATTGGTCACTTTGCAGAGGCGCAGATACTTCAGGCTATCGAGATAGACTACATTGACGAGTCCGAGGTGCTTTCTCCTGCGGACGACAAGTACCACATTGACAAGACGGAGTTTGATGTTCCCTTTGTGTGCGGCGCAAAGGACTTGGGAGAGGCGCTGAGACGCATTAACGAGGGCGCTTCTATGATAAGAACAAAGGGCGAGCCGGGTACGGGCGATGTCGTTCAGGCGGTGCGCCACATGAGAATGATGCAGTCGGAGATCAGGCGCATTTCCTCGATGTCCAAGGACGAGCTTTACGAGGCAGCAAAGCAGCTGCAGGTGCCTTACAACCTTATTGAATTTGTTGCGGTGAACAAGAAGCTGCCCGTTGTTAATTTTGCGGCAGGCGGAGTTGCCACTCCTGCGGACGCTGCACTTATGATGCAGCTGGGTGCAGAGGGCGTTTTTGTAGGCTCGGGCATTTTCAAGTCGGGCAATCCCGAAAAGCGTGCGGCGGCTATTGTAAAGGCTGTCACAAACTACAATGACCCGAAGCTTCTTGCGGAGCTTTCCGAGGACTTAGGCGAGGCTATGGTGGGAATAAACGAGCAGGAAATTGCTCTTCTTATGGCGGAGCGTGGTAAGTAATGTCAAAGGTAATTGCCGTTCTGGCGTTGCAGGGCGCTTTTGCGGAGCACGAAAAAAAGCTTTCGGAGCTTGGTATTGAAAGCTTTGAGATAAGGCAGCTGCCCGATATTGACAGGTCCTTTGACGGGCTTATTATCCCCGGGGGAGAAAGCACTGTTCAGGGCAAGCTGCTCAGAGATTTAGGGCTTTTTGAACCTATAAAGCAGCGGATAGAAAAGGGTCTCCCCGTTTTCGGCACCTGTGCGGGAATGATACTTCTTGCACAGAGCATTGAAGGCGGTGAGCGGTCGCATCTTGCCACAATGCCCGTTACGGTCAAGCGCAATGCATACGGCAGGCAGCTTGGCAGCTTCTTTACAAGGGATAATTTTAACGGCAGGGAAATTCCTATGAGCTTTATCCGTGCGCCCTACATCAGCGACATCGGCTCTGCGGAGATCCTTGCGGAGACGGGCGGCAAGATAGTTGCGGCAAGGTATAAAACCCAGCTTGTGACTGCCTTTCACCCCGAGCTTTGCGATGATATGTATGTTTATGAGTATTTTCTTGAGATGATGGGCGAGTGAGTTTTTTCTTAATTATGTTTAGTCGGGCTGCTTTTGGGGGCGGCTCGATTTTTTTTTCGGTTGGTTGACAAAAGGGGGCGGGGAGTGGTATAATGATACTGTATTCAAGTTTTGGTAAGAACAGGATAGGAAAATGATTCAGATATTAAATGAGTTTTTTTATGGGTAAGCTTAAAGTTTGCGGAAAGGCAAGAAAAGAATTTACTTGTGATGTTATGTATATTAAACTGACATTTGGTTCGTGGAATAAAAATACAGCAGAGGCTGGTTGGGTGACGTGAGTAACTATGATAAAAGGAATAATATATATTCTGTTAGAATGTTTTTTTTTAATAATTTCAATTCGTGCTAAGGATAAAAAATACACACGGATTTACATATGTTTTCTTATCTTTTCAATAGTGCTTTTCGTGATATGTGCGATATTTGGAGATGTAGAAATAAAACTTATATAGATAAATGTGTATATGCTTGTGTCCTGCAAAAAAAATGATTGATAATCGACTTTTGGGGTAATATTTGGTAGGAGGTATTATTATGGGAATGCTTAAAGTCAGAGGAACAGCGGAAATGGCATTTACGGTTGATATTTTAATAATCAAAATCACAGTTTATTCAACGGCATCGTCTTCGGGAGAAGTGATTCAGTCGGGAAAGAAAAAGACGGAAAAGTTTCTCAGGCTGATGAAAGAAAAACTTGATATTGAACCAAATGATTTTGAATTGGAGGCAGATTCCGTAAGCAGTTCCTATAATTCCGATAAAGGCTATAGTTATAAAAAGAATCTTTCTCTTGTGGTAAATGCAGATTTGTCTTTGCTGTCAAAAATAACTTCTTTGCTTGAGGATATGTCAGATGTTACATATGATGTTGATTTTTGTCTTTCCGATAAAGCAAGCAAGGAAAAGCAGGTTATCGAAGCAGCAATAAATAATTCAAGAGAAAAGGCTGAAATGATCGCTTCTTCTTTAGGACAGAAGGTATTGGGTGTTGATGAGGTCAGCTATGAACATCCCTCAGATGTATTTACATATAATCTTGCTAAATCGGTTACTGTTGAAGATTGTCCTGATATGGAAGCTATGTTAAAGAATCCGACAGAGACAATTACTAAACACATTTATATTAGCTGGATAATTGAATAAAACTAAACGAGCTGCCTGACTTTTTTCAAAATCGGGCAGCTCTAATTTTTTAGAATATTTTTGCCTGATGGCATTACTCCCACTCAATAGTTGCAGGGGGCTTGGTTGTAATATCGTACACTACTCTGTTGATGTTCTTGACCTCGTTGACGATCCTGTTTGATGCAACGGCGAGGACATCGTAGGGGATTCGGGAGAACTCGGCGGTCATAAAGTCGGAGGTCTCAACGGCTCTGAGGGCAAGGGTGTAATCGTATGTTCTGCCATCGCCCATTACGCCTACGGAGCGGTTATTGGTGAGGACTGCAAAATACTGATTTACTGTCTTGTCAAGTCCTGCCTTTGCTATCTCCTCACGGAAGATGAAGTCGGCATCCTTGAGGATATCAAGCTTTTCATCGGTTATCTCGCCGATAATTCTGATGGCAAGTCCGGGACCGGGGAAGGGCTGGCGGTCAACGAGAATGTCGGAAAGTCCAAGCTCTCGTCCCAGTGCTCTTACCTCGTCCTTGAAAAGAAGTCTCAGAGGCTCGATTATTTCCTTGAAATCCACATAGTCGGGGAGTCCGCCTACGTTGTGGTGGGATTTTATTACTGCGGCGTCTCCTGCTCCGCTTTCGATAACGTCGGGGTAAATTGTTCCCTGAACGAGATAATCCACCGTTCCTATCTTCTTTGCTTCACGCTCGAATACACGGATAAATTCCTCGCCGATGGTCTTTCTCTTGGTCTCGGGGTCGGACACGCCTCTGAGCTTTGACATAAACTGATCCTTGGCGTTTACTCTTACGAAATTTATTCCCCAGTCAGCAAATGCGGCTTCTACCTCGTCGCCTTCGTTCTTTCTCATAAAGCCGTGGTCTACGAAAATGCAGGTGAGCTGGCTGCCTACTGCCTTTGCAAGAAGCGCTGCGGCAACTGAGCTGTCAACGCCGCCTGAAAGCGCAAGCAGGACTTTTCCGTCTCCTACCTTGGCTCTGATATCGTTTATTGCAGTTTTGGCATAGCCTGCCATTGTCCAGTCGCCTGTGCAGCCGCAGACATTTTTAAGGAAGCTGTCTATCATTTTTATGCCGTACTGAGTATGATTAACCTCGGGGTGGAACTGTACTGCATAGAGCTTCTTTTCCTTGTTCTCCATTGCGGCAGCGGGGCAGTTTGCGGTATGGGCAGTAATTTTGAAGCCCTCGGGGACTTTGGAAACATAGTCGGTATGGCTCATCCACGAAACAGCCTTTTCGGGCATATCGGATATGCCGCCGAAAAGCAGGCTCTGCTTATCATATTCCGTTTCGGTCTTGCCATATTCCGATGTGATGCAGGTGGACACTTCTCCCCCAAGAGTATATGCCATAAGCTGGCAGCCGTAGCATATGCCAAGCACGGGAATGCCAAGCTCGAATATCTCCTTGCCTATCCTCGGAGAAGTCTCAAGATATACGCTGTTGGGTCCGCCTGTGAAGATTATTCCTGCGGGGTTTGCGGCTTTTATCTCCTCAAGGGGTGTTTTATAGGATTTTACCTCGCAGTAAACGCCGCATTCACGCACACGTCTTGCGATAAGCTGATTATACTGACCGCCGAAGTCAAGAACGATAACTGTCTGGTGGGACATTGGCTATACCTCATTTCTTTCTTGTATGTAATAATACTTATTTATATTATCTCATAATCCGAGCTTTTCTGCAAGCGGCAATTTTATAGAAAAAGTAAATTTTTAATGGATAGATTTATTTGGCGTCTTTTATCTGATTGAACAAATGTGCTGAATATATTGAGGAATGTTTTGGCATATTGCATATTGACATATGCAAACGTTTGTGCTATAATTGGATTATAATAATTTTTAAGGGGGAAATTTTATGCGAGTTGAAACGGAAAGGCGTATTCTTCGTGAGATGTGTATGGACGACTTTGAGGCGATGTATGCTGTTTTGGGGGATTCGGATATTATGAGACATTATCCCTACACCTTTGACGAGGGGCGTGTGAGAGGGTGGATAGAGAAAAATATTCTGCGCTATGAGATTTTCGGCTTTGGGCGGTGGTTCTGAAAGAGACGGGGGAGGTCATAGGGGCACAATGCCAACAACATAAGAAAACACCCCCGCAGGAACCCAATAAAAGTAATAAAAAGTACAAGCCACAGGAATTACAAAAATACCACAAAAACTTTATGCAAAATGAGAATTGACAAATTGAAAACGCCTGCAAAATCGAAATAGGTATATTTCTATTTCGGAGGTCGGTAATATGAATCAATTCTTCAGTCAGATGCTTATGCAGGCAAGTAATACTAATCTTTAATCACCCTATAGACATAATCCAATCTCTGCCAGTAATGCTTTTAATGGTTTCTTTGGACAATGAATAAATAGTATCACACAGTCTGTCAACAACCTTTTGAAGTGTTTGAAACACCTCATTTTTAAAACCGATTTTTCTGATTTCTTTCCATATCTGTTCAATAGGATTCATTTCGGGTGTATACGGTGGGATAAAAATCAGCTCGATGTTTTCGGGAATTTTCAATGAACCTGATTTATGCCAAGCGGCTCCGTCACAAACCAATATGATTTTATCTCGGGGAAATGTGTTTGATAACTCTTTCAAAAACAAATTCATACAATCAGTATTGCAATATGGCATAACAACAAAACAGCTTTCACCTGTAAGCGGTTCAACTGCGCCATATGCATATCTGTATTCTCTTATATGATGGCAAGGTAAGGAAGGCGTTGCAGATATGAGAAAATATCTCCTTGACCTGAAAGAACAAGGAAAAACAATTCTGATAGCATCACACTCCGCAGAGGATATTGATGTGCTTTGTGATACTGTTTGTGAAATGGATAAGGGTGTTCTAAAGAAAATGAAAGGATAATCATCAGTCTTATTGTAGTGTAGTTATCCTGGAGAAATAATTTAAATAAAGGATTGAAACTTGTTGACCGGTCGAATTAGGATGCTGGGTGTTATTATGACAAGCTTCAAATAGATAAGGCGTTCGGGCAACTGTGTAAGTCACCCGAACGCCTTTTTTGTTATGCAGGGGAATGTTCGAATTATAGGGTTTTTTTATGTGCTTTTTCGGCATATAATGGTATCTCATTGCTTTTTTATTATACCATATTTATCTTGTGAAGACAAGTTCTTAAACGTTTACTTAAACAGATATTTACAATTTACGAACTAAATATTTATACCAATCTTACGGCACTTGTGGTATACTATAGGTAGTATATTCCTCCGGTTTAGACTGAGGAAATTAAGGAGTGCTTATATGAAAAAAATACTTGCAATGATAATGTCCGCTGCTATGACAGCGGCAGTATTCACAGGCTGCGGCAAGACTGCAGACAAGCCTGCCGATAACGATACAGCTGATGTGACAAATGCTGCTGTATCCGAAGTTACATTCCCCGAGATAGCTATTGCAGACAATGCTGTTGACTATGCCAAGTCTATGAAGCTGGGCTGGAATCTTGGCAACACACTTGACGCTGTTACAAGCAGCAGTCTTGATTCGGAAACCTTATGGGGTCAGCCTAAGACTACCAAGGAGCTTATAGGGTTTGTTAAGGATTCCGGCTTTACTACCATAAGGATCCCCGTTTCCTGGGGACAGCATACCACCGATGAGAACTACACCATTGACCCTGCGTGGATGGCTCGTGTAAATGAGGTGGTTGATTATGCGGTTGAAAGCGGACTTTACATAATCCTCAACTCACATCATGACTGCGACTACTACTACCCCACCGAGGAAAAATCCGCCGAGGGTGAGAAGTATCTTAAATCAATATGGACTCAGATATCTGAAAATTTCAAGGATTATGACGAGAGACTGATATTCGAGTCCATGAACGAGCCCCGTCTTACAGGCACCAACAAGGAATGGTGGTTCCAGGACAACGATGAAGAGGGCGTTGCCTCAATTAAAACTATCGTGAAATATAATCAGATATTTGTTGATACCGTTCGTGCAGGCGAGGGTTACAACAAAACACGTTTTCTTATGGTCCCCAGTAATGCGGCTGCACCTCAGAATGCCCTGAACGCTGCATTCGAAATGCCTGTTGACACTGCAGAGAACAGACTGATGGTTTCCGTTCATGCATATTCTCCCTATGATTTTGCTATGAATGACAAAGGATACAAGGTATGGGACGGTTCCAAATCGGGTGAGCTTAACTTTATGGATAACCTCAGCAAGAAGTTCATCGAAAACGGCTATGGCGTAGTTATCGGAGAATTCGGTGCGACCAATAAGGATAATCTTGAGGACAGAGTTGCATGGGCAAAGGATTACTGCGGCAAGGCTGCTTCTCTTGGCATTCCCTGTGTACTCTGGGACAACGGCGGCACAAAGGTCGGCAGTGAGAATTTCGGTATGATATACAGGCTGCCCAGAACTATCCACTACCCCGAGCTGCTTGATGCAATGCTTGAAGCTTACAAATAAAAGTGTGATATACAAAGACTGTCGGGCGGGTGACGACCCGCGGCGAGACGTTCTGTAATTTATTCTGACATCAGACTGTCGGCTCGGCAACGATAAAAATATACTGACCGATATATTCCGATATGCGGTGCAGTTCATTTTGATCGTTGCCGAGCCGCCTGCTTTTTGTCCTCAAAAATATACAGAACGAGCTGCTGCAGGTCATCACCCGCATAACAAGTTTTTTATATGTAAAAACAATAAAAAATAAGGAAAAAATCATGATCAGACAATATGAATCAAAAGACTTATCACAGTGTGCTGCAATATTCAAGGAAGCATTTTCGGAAGAGACCTGGGGCTGCATATGGACCAAAGAACGTGCAGAAGCTTATATTTCAGATCTCACCTGTCATCCGAAATTTATCGGCTTTGTTTCCGATGAAAAGGGTGTTATCGACGGCGCGGTACTTGCCTGCAGAAAAGTCAGTTGGAATAATGATGAGATACATATTGATGAACTTATCGTTGCGCCTCAGAAACAACGCTCAGGCATTGGCGGAAAGCTGGTTGACGCTGTCAAGGAATACAGCCAAAACAACAATCAGCAGAATGAAGTGATATTAGACCTGTTTTTTGCCGGGCTGCTCTGTACAGTGAGGACTTAAAGCTCACCGTGTAGCAGCTCTCAAATATTTTCTTGACATAAGAGGTTATATGTGTTATAATAGTGGCAGAAAACGTTCGTTAGCTACAGTGAGGCGGCAGATGCTAAGGCAAAAAATTGTATTGTTTGTGCAGAAAGGCTGTAATATAGATCGGGATTTTGGGAGAATAAAATGAAAAATTATACTCAGGTTTATGTAAAAAATAGTTTCGAAGCCGCAAAATTGTACTGCAAAGCTTTTGGGGCGGAGATCACACGTGAGTTTATAAACAAGCAGAACTCGGCTTATGAACACTGCGAATTGTCTGTGAACGGTGAAGGCTTTTTGGCATTAGCCGAAGCTTCAAATCCTTGTGATATAAATATAGTTCACAAATACAAATGGGAAACTATGACATTTAACGTGTTTGAGATGGGGACCGAGGAGGCAGTTTATAATGCTTTTCGTGTATTAAGTGATGGAGGAGTAATTATTGAACCTATTCACAAGCTTCCGTGGAGTAAATGTTGTGCGACTGTAATTGATAAATTTGGGGTGTGTTGGTGGATCTCAATCTGATACTAATTCCGCATCAACCTATAGACAGATACGACAGCTATAATTTCGTCACTCGTCGTCAAGCTCCTTTGCCGGGCGGCAAGGCCCGCCTGCAGTCGCTTTCCTGGATTGACGAAATTCTCTCTGCCGTCCTTGTCTATAGAACGATGTGGAATTAGTATGAAATATTCAATGTGAAAAAGTGTTTACAAAAAATACGAATTCAGAAAGGGGATATACGTATGATGAATATGAAACTTACAATTCGTCCGGAAGAGCATAAGGATTATAAGAGTATTGTATCTCTGATTCTGCGTTCGTTCCGGGAGGGGACCGACTACTCTGACGGGACGGATATTATAGCATTGGTAGAGGAGATAAGAGATTCCATATTTTATATTCCGGAATTGTCCTTTGTTGCAGAATTAGATAACAAGGTGGTGGGACACTTTTTGTTTTCAAAATTTCCGCTGTCACCGACAAGAGAAGGCGGACATAATAACCGGACGGATTCAGGTATAGTTATGTTAGCACCTGTATCTGTTCACGCCGATCATTTTCGCCAGGGCATAGGAACTGCTATGCTGAATATGGGAATTGAGAAGGTGAGAGAATTTGGCTACAAAGGAATAACCGTTGAAGGAAATTATAAATTTTATAATCAGGTCGGACTTAAAACATCATCAAAATACAACATTTTTCCGACAAGCGGTATCCCAATGGAAGAACCCCGATGTATGATGTGTCAGGAGACTTATAAGGGGTCTTTGGAGGGCATTCATGGTTATATTGTTTATGATATGTATTTCAATGCATAAAATTCTACAGCAAATTTTGCAGCACTCCATCGGTTCAGACAGAGTGCTGCAAATTTTTTATTCTATATTGAAATCAGCAAATAACATCATTTCCTCGCCGTTTGCCATTCTGAAATTTTTTCCAATGCGGTAATGCCCGTAGTCCAGCTCGCCGTATATGCCGCTCCAATCCTCGGTAATCACACGTTCGCTGTCGTTTGGAATGATAATTGCTTCACTTGTCCAGCTATGCTCATTCATATAGTATTCGACGCAGTATTTTGGCTCAGACCAACTATATTGCTCTTTTTTCTGAATGATATAATAGCTGCCTGTTGTAAGCTCTCTTTCACAGGTTCGGGAAAGCTTTAGCTTAACGCTGTTATTGTCTACAGCTTCTGCAGTGAAGGACAGTCCCCATTCCTCGGGAGCTTTTCTCTCCTGCGGGATAAGTGCCTTTTCAAAGGGGTCAAAGTATTCCACATTTCCGTTGATGTTTCGTGCAAGCCTTATCATTGGCAGCTTGCCTTCATCAGTGCCGCTGTTTACCATGTAAACAAAGTCACGCTTGTTTATCATAGCAAGGCTTGAGGATATGGCGTCGGGATGCTCTGCGGGGTCTATAGGCTCTGTTACAGCAGCCTCATAAAGAGAGCCTGATGTACCTGAAATGCTGAGCTTGGAATTGATAACATCAAGATAATAGCTTCTTCCGTTAAATGCTCCGCCCCGCTTTTCCTTGCCATTTGTTTCAAAGCTGAAATAAATAGGCTTGTCGGTAAGCGTTGTCCATGAACTGCCGATAGAAGCACCGCCGTATTGATTGTCCTCAATGGCAATTCCCGAATTCACAAGCTCCATAGACGCAAGGAAATCCACCGCAAGCATAAGCTCCCTGTTCTCGAAATTATAAAGATAAAGTCCTCCCGTACCATCGTCAAACAGGCAATTTCTGCTGTCGGAATAAAGCACATCGGGAGATGCAGAGCTAATATCAACAGTGCGCTGATGTTCTTCTGTAAGCGGGATAAGCTTTATTGTGTCTGTCCAGTCGTTATATTCATCGTCCTCGGGCAGAACAGGAGTAAGCTCGGGGATATCTGTGGTCTTATTATATATATTATATACAAGCAGCCTGCAATGAGGCGTGTAACCGCTGTCGCCTGCATACCCGATAACAGTTCCCGATTTTACACTGTCATTAACGGAAACAGAAATACTGTTCAGATTTGCGTACAGAAAAATATTATCATCTCCGTGGTCTATCAGCACTGTATTTCCAAATCCGTCTTTATAGCCCGCAAAAAGAACAGTTCCGTCATTCATGGAATAGATCTCCTCATTGACCTCCGGATTGAATTCGTAACCGCCATAATATAGTGCACTTTCCATATATTTATCATCCACAGGGAGAGAAAAATCCGAAGCAAAGCCGCTTTTTAACAATTCACAGGCATCATTGCCGTATAGATAATCATTCTCATTTATATTATTGATAATTATTCCGTTATCATCGTCAAAAAACCTTTTTACGATTTCATCAGCACTGCCGGGCATTTCTTCATACAGCGGGATAGGCGTAACACGGCAGTCCTGACGGAAATAATCGACCACATTCTTGCCGGTTTCATTATAAAGAGGAATAAGTAAATATTCAACCGAAAAAATATACTCGTCAATTTGTTTTCCATATTCATCTCGAAACCTCTCACGGTACATTTCAAGATAATCCCCGTCGGTCACTGTCTCTCTATGAAGAGTATAGTCATTATTATTTTTTCCGTTATAGTCCTCCTCCCGCATATATCCTTCAATGCCGTTTATGCCCATTGAGGGAATTAGTTCGGATGAATTTTCGGGACCCATGCTTACATATACGATAACCGGTGTATCTGCATCAATCTTTTCGTTTTTGGCAGGCTCGGTTTTTATTACCGTATCCTTAGGCTCTGTGCTGTTCTCAAATACCGCTGCATATTTCAATCTTTCGTTGCTAAGCAGTCTTTCGGCTTCGTTATAATCTAACATATAGACATCGGGAACAGTTACTAAGTCATGTTCTGTACCCCTGTTTATACACAACACCACCGAAACAGCAACAGCCGCCACAGCAAGCACTATAACTACCCAAACCGCAGGCTTTTTAAAGCTAAGCACATTCTTGATCCTCTGCTTTGTGCCGCTCTCACCGAAGCAGGCAGTAAATGCCGCTGTGGGCTTTGCGGATATTTTCAGAAGGGTTTGGGAATAATCAGCCTTTTGCTTCTTTGTCATATCGGCTGTCACCTTTTCATCGCAGGACATTTCCATGTCACGCTCAAAAAGTCTGAACATCAGCCACACAAGAGGATTGAAGCAATGCACGCACAAAGCCCCATACATCACAAGCTTTGCAATATGATCTCCCCTGTGCATATGAGCCTTTTCGTGCCTGATAATTAGGTCACTTTCGGTGCAGCTAAGCCCTGTGGGAAGATATATTTTCGGGCGGATAATTCCCATGATAAAGGGGTCCGAAATGGCAGGAGATACATATACATTTCCACCCATTTTCTGTGCAGACCTGAGAGAATGTGAAAGCCTTGCCCATGAAATGATCCCACGAAAAGCCATTATGATAACAGCAAATGCCCATATGTATGAAGCAACAGCAAGTAAGTTTATCTCCCTTTTCACAGGTATTTCCGAAACAGGCTCAGACACAGCCGTCACCTGCCGGGACACCGCTGTCTGCGGTTCGGTATATTCGGGAGCAGGTACAATTTCAACATCATTATTTGTGATAAAAAGGCTGTCGGCATTTCTGTCATCGTAATTCGTACTGTACGGTATCTCAACGCTGGGGATAGGTGCGGAGGGCAGCTCAAAGCTTACGGGACAAAGCAGTCTGAACAATGCCGCCGCCCACAGCACATAGGAAAACACCTTGGGAGCCTTGCGGAGAAAAAGCCGCAGAACCATGACAACTCCTATGACAATTGAAGCGGTCATGCTCATTTCCATGACCCTTATAAAAATGTCTGTCATAGCTTACTCCTTTCTATAGCGGTCTATCATCTGCTGAATTTCGTCTATTTCGCTTTCGGTAAGCTTTCTTCTGTCTGCAAACGCGGCAAGGAAACGGGGGAGGGAGCCGCCGAAATCTTCCTCAAGAAGCTTGTCCGTTTTTATTGCAGCAATTTCCTCTTTGGAAATAACAGTTGAAACGTGACCGTCCTTGTTTTCGCAGATTCCCTTGTCGCACAGGCGGCGGAGCATTGTGTAGGTGGTGGATTTTTTCCAGTCGAACCGTTCGGCGCATATCTTTACCAGCTCGCCCGAGGGAATGCCTTCATTCTCCCTGATAATATCCGCAAATCTGCCTTCCATTTCTCCCAGCTTAATATTCATAGTATCATATCCCTTCTTAGGTTTAATTTTTGTAGACTACATTTATAGTTTAACATATGTAGACTAATTTGTCAATACCTTTTTTCAAAAAAATCTGCCGTTTCGGATTTTCGAAACAGCAGATTTTTTTATTCAGAAACAAGCTCTCTGATCTCAACCCTTCTGATCCTGCCCGATGAAAAATATGCAAACACAAAAAAGCACAGGCAAATTATCAGAACGGGAACAGAAGCCGTGAAGGCGTTGACCTTCGAGTCAAAGCAGGTTATACCGATGTTTTTAAGCAGCAGGCTCAGAAGTCTGTCCGAAAAGAGTACCGAAAGAACTGCTCCCAATACACCGCCGATAACCGATATTATGAGAAATCTCAGAGCAAAGCAGATACGAAGCCTGCCGGAAGTAAATCCCAGAGCCTTGTAAATCCCCGAATCACGTCTTTCTCTGAGAAATGCCTTGGAGCATACCATATGCACTGCCACGAGGGCAAACACGGCGGATACCGAGTAGATAACGCCTGTCAGAACGTTCATAAGAGTGTCGATAAGTCCTGTCATACTGTCGGAGTAGCCGTCCTGTTCGGTAATTTCCGCTTCGAGTATATCACTGTAGCTTTCGTTCAGCATTTTTACCGTGCTGTCGGCAAGGCTGTCATCGGAGAGAGTGATATACATAATATCGGGAGTAATATCGCACAGCTGCGTCGCTCCATCAAAGCTCATTGTAAAGCATCTTCCCAGATCCTGCACCGACTGATAAAGACCCGTTATCATATATTCGCCGCTGCCTCCGCCATAGCTGACAGTAACAATGTCACCGACCTTTTTGCCTATTTCCTCCGAAACGTTTTCCGTTATCATTATCTCGTTATTGTATATGGGCGCTCTTCCCGTCAGGACATTTTTTTGTATATCGGGTCTGCTGTTGACCATGCAGCACATTTCCGTTTCGTCGATGGTCATATAGGTGGTGCTTGAGAATATTACCGAGGCGTTTTCGTCAATTTCCCTGACGCTGCCTTCGGTTCTTGAAATATCCGAAAGCTCAAAATGATTATTGGGCTTCGCCTGAGCCTGACCGCTCAGTGCGCCGAAGGCTTCTATCATACTGTTTGCGGACATTCCGCCTGCAAGGATAGTTATGGTTATCATAAAGAATATAAGCAGTGCGGCGATAAGCGCCGTTCCGATATATGCCTTGGGGTGAGAGGTTAGCTGACGAAGGGCTATGAAAAAAGACAGCGGCTTTTTTTCAATGGGAATATTTGCGGGACTGTCGAAATATACCTCCTCCGCTCCGCCGGAAATTGCTCTTACGGGAGAAATTTTTCCGATCTTTCTTGAAGCGATAATGATATAAACCGTGCAGACAAATATGATGCTAAGTGAAACAAGCAGGCATTTTCCTACGGAAATATTTGTGGATACCATTATTCCCGTTATGGGCTGAAAGAGCTTTCCGAGAGCCCTTGTCAGCGGAAATGAAGCCGCTATCCCAAGCACTCCTCCCACTGCAAGGGCAGAGAAATACTGTATAATATAGATAAGTCTTATCTTGTTTTCGGTAAAGCCCTGCGCCTTTAAAATGCCAAGGCTCACATATTCCGTTTCAATGGTGGTAACGATGCTGTGATTTATGGCTATCATTACGATAATTACCAGCAGGACCACAAAAACACAAAGCATTTTTGTGCCCGTATCGGTAAAGATAGTTGTGATTTCATCACTGCTTTCCCTTGACTGAGTAAAGAGTGCTTTGTCAACTATCAGACATTCGCGGTTAAGCTCCTTTTTCAGCTCCGTAACGGAAAGCGCACAGTCTTCGGCTTTAAAAATATGGATTATCCTGCATGGAATGATCAGGCTCACGGCTGCATTTTCTTCGTCGGTATCATTGGAATACAGCCGCTCAAAATCATTTTCCGAAATAAAAAGCTGCTTTATTCCGATAGACATTGAGCCTAAAAACGGATCCTCAACAAAGCCCTTGACAGTAAATTTTTCTTCACCGTTTTTTGTATTTACCGAGATATCCGAACCGATGTCACAGCCGTAAACGGTTTTCATTGCCGCGGGAACGTAGATCTCGCCTTCGGATAATCCTTCGGGAGCAGCCTGAAATTCCCTGAGCTTTTCATCAAAAACAGACAGGGAATTATCCCATTTCAGAAGAAAATAGGGAGACTTTCCCTCACGGTCGCCTATCTTGTATGATAATAAAGCCATTGCCCTTTCGTCACGTATGCGGCCTGTATTTTCATTTTCCGAAAGCTTTTTGAGTATTTCATCATCAAGCTCACCTTCGGCGATAAACGCCGCAAGATCTCCCGTATCGGCAGCTTTATGGGCACGGTCAATGCCGTCAGAAACATTGTCATTGTTGCTGACCGTCACGGAAAATGACAGGGTTATTATCAGCATAAGAAGTATTACGCTTATGAATGCGCCTTTTTTGTGGCGGATATTTGCTTTGAGCAGTGTCAGAATTTCCATATCCCCACCTCACCATTCCATTGAGTTGAGCCATGCGCTGACCTGTGCTTCACGGCTCTTTTCTTCTTCTGAGTAATAGGGCGGCAGGGTAAGCTCGCCTATTATATTTCCGTCTGCGATATAAAGGATTCGGGTGGCTCTGAGAGCGGCTCTCATATCGTGTGTGACCATTAAAATGCTCTGTCCCGACCTGTTTAATTCGGTGAGCAGATCTAATACTTCCGTTGTATTTCTGCGGTTGAGAGCGCCTGTGGGTTCGTCCGCAAACAAAAGTTTAGGCTCGTTTATAACCGCTCTTGCAATGGCGCAACGCTGCTGCTCGCCTCCCGATACCTGTGACGGAAGATGTGCTTTGATATGGGAAATGCCCATCTGTTCAAGAAGCTTTTCAGCCCGCTCCTTCACCTGTACGGCAGACTTATTCTTGTTAAGATACCCGGGTACTGCAATATTTTCAAACAGGGACAGATTGCTCACCAGGTGCATCTGCTGGAAAACAAATCCGAAATCTGTGTGACGAAGCCTTGCAAGCCCCTTTTCGTTCATTTTGACAATATCGTTCCCGCCGTAGATGACCTGTCCCGCGGTGGCTCTGTCCATACCGCTGAGAGCATACAGAAGGGTGGATTTTCCCGAGCCGGAAGCGCCCATTATTACAGTAAGATCTCCCTCATAAAGCTCCATATCAACGTGTGATAAGATATGTATCTGACCGCCGTTATGGGCGAAGCTTTTGCAAAGTTCTTTTGCCGATAATATCGTATTTTTCATATGCCTGTTCCTTTCTTTCGGTGATAATACCATTATATCGGAAAAGTTATTAAGAAGTAATTAAGAGCCTTGCTGAATTATCGGTAACATTACTGTCGCCTCAAGCCCGTCATTATGATCATGAAGCAGAATTTGTCCGTTCATCTGCTCCGTGATATATTTAACAATATAAAGACCGAGCCCAGAGCCCTGTTCGCTGCCGCAGTTTTTTCCGCGGTAGAATTTATCGAAAATAAAGGGCATATCCTCGTCGGGAATACCCTTGCCGAAGTCACGAAAATGTATCATAACAACTCCGTCCGACATAGTGATAAATACATCTATGTCCGTTTTTGCATATTTCCGCCCATTGTTTATGAGATTTTCCGTTATCTGCATGAGCCTGTTTTTATCCGCATTCACAACAGCGGTAAAATCGGGCTTTATAAAATTAACATCGTTATGCTCCGCCGCAATTTCGTTCACCGAATTTTCAATAAAGCCGCAAAGCTCGAATGTCTCGGGAATGATTTTCAGCTTGTCCATATCCGAAAGTGAATGCAAAAAAAGATCGTTTGTGAGCCGTGATACCTCGTCGCACTTTTTCATTATCACAGCAAGATATTTCCTGCGCTTTTCGGGAGTGCCGTCAAGATTTGCTTCAAGTCCCTCCGCATAGGCACGTATTGAAGCTATGGGCGTTTTGATATCGTGGGAAAGGGTGGCAATGACCGTTTTGTTATTCTCCACAGCCTCTCGCTCACAGGAACGGGCTTTTGTTATCTCTCGGCGCATACTGTCAAACGCCCACGTAAACTCGCCGAAATAGTTTGAACGATCGTACTCAAGAGGGATATCGAAATTACCCTGTGATATCTTCTCCGCAAAGCCTTTCAGCTTGTCAAAGGGACGGAGCACGGCGAAATATACATAACCGAAAACGCTGAATGCAAACAAAATGCATATACCGCACATAACAAAAATGCCGCCGTTCATATCGCAAACGGTCTGCTCGGAGCGTATGCTTTCTGACAGCAATGCGGTTTTTTCGGACAGCTTTTCATACTCACCCATTTTTACAAGCTGCTCTATCTCATTTATTGCAACAAGCTGCTCCGACTTGTTATCCTGTGGATCAACCTGCCTTCCGGAAAAATAAAATATGCCTGTCAAAATAACTATCAGCGCCGAAAACAGCGCCGTTACGGAGATAAGTCTGCCCTTCATTCCTTCACCTCCAGCATATAGCCAACTTTATAAACAGTTTTAATAAACTCAGGCTCGGCAGGTCTTTCCTCCAGCTTTTCCCTCAGCCAGCGGATATGAACCGCAAGAGTTGACGTCTCCACCGCCGCAAAGGCTCCCCACACCTCAGACAGCAGCTTATCCTTTGAAACTGCCGTATTCATATGCTCGCACAGATATGCAAGCAGGTCAAATTCACGGAGAGACAATGACAGGCTTTCGCCCTTTTTAGTGACAGTTCTCGCTGTGATATTTACGGAAATATTTCCGAATGTCACTGTCTTTTCTTCCGTCCCGAAGCCGTAGGTGCGGCGGATAAGGGCATTTACTCTGGAGAGCAGCTCCTTCATTGAATAGGGCTTCGGAAGATAATCATCTCCGCCTATATCAAAGCCTGTGATACGGTCAGTCTCGCTGGTTCTGGCACTGGCAAATATGACGGGCACCGTTGATACCCGTCTGAGCTCTCTGCACAGCTCAAAGCCAGTGGTATCGGGCAAATTTATGTCAAGCAGTATCAGATGATATGTATTTCCCGACAAAAGCTCAAAGGCTTTTTCACTGTTATGGGCACAGGTCACTGTGTAGCCGTAGCTTTCCAGCATTTCGGATATGATAAAGGAAAGATCTTCATCGTCGTCTATTATGAGTATTTGTTTTCGGGACATAATATTGCTCCTTAGTAACCGTCAGACCCGCCTGATGAAGCAATCAGGCAGGATAAACGAATATGGGTATTTTTTTCAGTATACCATATTTGAAAATGATAATCAATATAAACTGTCCATAAAATGTAGTAAAACAGGGCTTGCACGAACCCGTCCGTGCAAGCCCCGGGAATTATTTGTAATATGAAAACAGCTGACATTTTATCATACCGTTGTAAAGCTTTCTCCGCTTGTCCGCGCGTTTGCCAAAGAATTTCTCAAAATCCTCGTGGGGTGCGATGACCGAGCAGGGGTGAGATTTGTCCGCAAGAAATACTTTGCCCATGGCTTCATAAAGCTTTTCCGCTTCCTTTATCTCAAGAAGTCTCTCACCGTAGGGGGGATTGCATACGGTAAGGGTGTTGTCCCTGTTGACATAATCCTTTATGTCAGCCCTCTCTGCCTTGATCCTGTTTCGAACTCCTGCCTTGGCACAGTTGTCGTTGGTGAGAGCCACACATTCGGGGTCAATGTCATAGCCATATGCGTAAAAATCGCTGTCTCTGATAATGCTGTCCATAGCCCGTGTCCGTTCCTCACGCCATATTTCGGGAGATATGCAGTCCCATTTCTCGGCGGCAAAGGTGCGTTTAAGTCCCGGAGCGATGTTCAGAGCCTTGTATGCTGCTTCGATAAGAAGTGTTCCGCTGCCGCAGAAGGGGTCGCAGAAAACTGTGTCCCGCCTCACCTGGGCAAGGTCTATAATGCCTGCCGCAAGGGTCTCCTTGATGGGAGCGGCATTGGAATTTCGGCGGTAGCCTCTTTTGTGAAGCCCTGCACCGGAGGTGTCAAGATATATGGAAGCCTTGTCCTTTAAAAGGTTAAATTGTATCTGATGAACAGCTCCCGTTTCCTCGAAATAGCTTACGTGATAAACGCTTTCAAGCCGCTTCACCGCCGCCTTTTTGATAATCGACTGGCAGGCGGGAATGCTCGATAGCTGGGAGCTTATGCTGTGACCCTTAACGGGAAATGCGTCGCTTTTGCCGATGAAACGCTCAAGGGGAAGAGCCTTCACGCCCTCGAAAAGCTTGTCGAAGGTGTCCGCCTCAAACTCACCCAAAAGAATCTGAACTCTCTCGGCGGTGGCAAGGCAGAGATTTGCCCTTGCTATCATTTTTTCATCGCCCTCAAAGGTCACACGTCCGTCGGTAACGGAAATATTCTCTCCGCCCATTTTTCTGACCTCAAAATTCAGAACGCTTTCAAGCCCGAAATGACAGGGGCAGCTAAGTTTTATCTTATCCATAAAAAATATCCTTTTATCAGTTGTTTCCGTCATCAAGCAGCTCGTCGGTCAGCTCGTCAATGTCGATAGCGTCGGGGGAGATGGTGGTAATAGCCGCCTCGGTTATTTCGGGAAGCTTGGGAGCTGCCGCAGCGCCGCCGCACTTTGTGCATATGGGAGGAACATTTGTGGACTTGTAATATCCCACATTTCCCGTAGGACAGCTTCCGCTGGCGATAAGACCCGTATTGGAGCAGTAGTAAAGCTCCTTGACGGTATCGCACTCGGGGAATTCGGTTCTTGTGCCTGCTTCGGCAATGTCACCGAAAATATTCTTCCACAGCTGAGCCGAGCCGTAATAGGTTCCCGACTTAACGGTCCTGTTGTCATCGTAGCCGTACCATACGCCGCTTACGTAATCGGGAGTGCAGCCAACGAAAAGGGTGTCTCTCCAGTCCTGAGTGGTACCTGTTTTGCCCACAACGGGAACATTATTAAGCTTTGCTGCACGTCCCGTACCGTTGGGACCCTCGATTACCGTCTGCATAAGCTTGTTCATAACGTATGCAGATTCCTCGCTTATGGACTGAATGGGTGTGTACTGATGCTGCAATATTATCTCGCCCGAGGGGTCGATAACGTGGGTGTATGATGTGGGAGCGAAATATTGTCCGCCGTTTCCGAAGGGCTGATATGCAGCCACAAGCTCTCTGAGGTAAATACCCTCTGTAAGAGCGCCCACCGACATAGGCGAAAGGTTTGCGTCATAAGCGGTAAGTGTGGATATCTGATATTTGTTCATTACAAACTCAAATACATTTGCAGCTCCCGCACCCTCCACCAGACGGGCGGAAACGGTGTTGAGAGACCTCTGGAGAGCCTGGAATGTGAAATATGAACGTCCGCTCCATACGTTGTCCGCACTTGTTGAGCTGTAGTTTGTAGGCCATTTTCTTGTCTGACCGGGATTATTTTCGTCGGGAATTTCAATAGGCAGGTCCTGAATGATGGAGGACCAGGTTATAAGATTGTTCTCAATGGAATATGAGTAACCCGCAAGGGGCTTGAAGCAGGAACCTGCCTGTCTCTTTGCCATAGTGGCACGGTTGAAGATGTTTGAGCCTGCTTTCTCACCGATACCGCCTGCCACTGCAAGAACGTTGCCCGTATAGTCCATAACAATGAACGCCGACTGAGGAGGGTCGCTCAGAACCTTGTCGGAAAATGTGGTGTAATCACGGTATTTCTCCTCTATCTTTTCCTGCATTTCAATGTCAATGGGGGTGTGAATGGTGTAGCCGCCGTTATAGAGCATATCGCTGGCAGTATCGAAATCAACGCCGTAAAGCTCCATAAGGTCAAGGGTAACGTCTCTGATTACCATATCCACATACCAGTTCTGTATCTCGTTTGATTTTTCGTCCTTGTCGGGGTCTCTGAAATGAAGCTCCTCGTTGACAGCTTCCTCGTACTGCTCCTCGGAGATGGCGGCATTGTTGTACATTGCCTTTAAAACAAGCTCCTGACGCTCCTTGTTAGCCTCGGGGTCGGCAAAGGGATTGAGCCTTTCGGGGCTTTTTGGGATAGCCGCAAGGCAGGCACCCTCTGCAAGGGTCAGCTCGGAAACGTCCTTTCCGAAATATTTAAGGGAAGCTGCCTGAATACCGTTGGCGCTTCCGCCCATACCTACACAGTTAAGGTAGGCTTCAAGGATCTCGTCCTTGGTTCGGTAGCGTTCAAGGTCGCTGGCACGGAAAATCTCACGCATCTTTCTGTCCCAGTTTTCGTCTTTATCGCCCGAAACATTTTTGATGAGCTGTTGGGTAATGGTGGAACCGCCCTGCCTGCTGCTGTAGATAACGCCGCCCAGAATTTCGTTGAGGAATGCGCCGAAGGTACGCTTCCAGTCAACGCCTGCGTGCTCGTAGAAACGCTCGTCCTCAATGTAAACAAATGCGTCACGGACATGTCTGGGAATGCGGTCGATGGATACGGGTATACGGTTTGCGGCACGGCTTATCTTTGTCAGCTCAACATCGTTGCCCTCCTTGTCCTGACCGTAGATGAAGGTGGTGTAGGCAAGATCGAGGCTGTCCAGGTCGATGTCGATAGGGGTGCTTTCACGAAACTGCATTACATACAGCGTAAGAGCTGCCGCAATGATGGAAACGCTTATCACCGCAATAAGGATAAGGGACAGCAGCACCGTTCCGATGACTGTAAGTGTCTTGCGAATAGGGCCTGCTTTTTTCTTTTTTCTCTTTTTCTTTTTGCTTTCAGCGGGCGAAGCCTTTTCTTCCGAAGCCATATGGGCAGGCTTGCCTGCTGCTTTCTTTTTGTTCTCGCTGCTCAAGGGTAATTGCCTCCTTTAAGGTCGCAGTATATACGGCAGATAGATCTGCACTGATAGGTTTATGTAAGCGTATATAAATACATTATATCATATTCTTTCGGGCATTTAAAGGCTTTTCGGGCATATTTCATTATTTGTTAATAAAATTTGAGCAATAAAGGTAAAACTAAGGTTGACGTAAAGGAAAAAGTAGTATATAATTAAAATCAGTACTTATAAGACGGGTGATGAAATGGGAAATTTCTATGAAAACGAAACGGAATGTGAAAAGTGCATAGCCCTTTTCCATACCTCTTCGGGAAAAAAGAAGCAGCTGTATCTGGAGGAGCTTTGCAGATTTAAAACAAAAGCGTCAGACAAATTCTGGCATGACAGGATAACCGACGAGCGTTTTCTGCCATACATAATGATGTGCCGCAGCGATGAGTTTTCCGATTATTGTGCAGGAAGGCTCAGTGATTTTCTTGACAGGGCGCTGGAGGGAATGGAGTACAGAGATGCTGTAAATGAGCTGTATTTCCTGCTCCACGCCTGCCTTTTCAAGGAGTCGGACAAAATGACCGATGTGTACGCAAAGGCGGCAAGAAATTATAAAAAGATACTGAAAATGGGACTTGGCTGGAGCGGCGATATTATTTCTCAGACCGGTCAGCCGCCCTTTCTGTATGCAAGATATCTTGCCGAGAGGGAGCAGAACTGTGAAAATACGTTCTTCACCGCCCTCACCGACATCATCATTCTTACAATGGCAAATGCCATAGAGACAGACGGGGAGTACGAGACCTTTACAGGCAAGGTCAAGGAGCTGTATGAGCTGTACCCCGATGTGTTTGCAGAGGCAGGATTTTTCGCATATTTTGTAAAGGACACCACTGCCGCCTATGATAAATTTTCCTATCTCCTTGAGGACCCTGCAACGTACCCAAGGATATTCTGGGTGCTTGACGGTCTTTCCTGGGAAAATAACGGCTATGTACAAGGCTCGCCCACATATTTTGCAGGTCCCGACAATGAGAGAAGGCATTTTTCCCTTGTAATAAACGACATTGATATCAGATGGTATAAATTCTTTGCCGAAAAGGCTTTAGAGGACGTGAAAGGCTTCACAACGGAAGACCCATTTTTTTACAGCGTGTATCTCAGAAGCTTTTCAGTACGAATGATAGAGCTTATCGCCCCCGAAAACGAGGAAACTATGGAATACAGCCGCAGGTATTTCAGAGAAAGCGCAGTGCTTGGAGGAAACCCTGCAGATTTTGCAGGACTCCTGCAGTGCGGCTGTATCAAGGATGCAAATGACCTTACAGAGCTTTGCCTTGATATCGCCAAGCAGATCTGTAAGGGCAGACAGCGTTATTGCTACCATATCCTTTTCCATTTTTTCAGAGAGTTTTCAAGGGAGGACAGGCTTGCAGCGGCAGGCAAGACGGCAGAATATCTTTCGGAGCATGAGCATTCCGAGCGTCTTGCGGCTCAGAGAAATGTGTTTTTCGAGCAGTATGACGCATTTGTCCGCGATGAACAGAGCTTCTTTGACGGTGAATGATCACGCCTTGCTTTTTGAGCTGTGCATTTTATAGATCACTGCGGAAATAATAGTAATGACTATCTCCACCCCCGCACAGATGAGAAATTCGGGAGACAAAGGCTCGGTAATTGCCGAACCCATAATGGTCGTAAGGATAAACCCGGGAGCTGTGCCGAGAAATGTGCCGAGAAGATATTTTTTGTAATCAAAACGTAAACTTCCCATAGCAAGGCTAATGATGTCATAGGGCAGACAGCTTATTATTCTCAGGAAAAACGCACCCGAAAAATGTCTGTCCTTGCTGAATTCCTTGACCATTTCAATCTTTTTGTGCTTTGCCGCAAGCCTGTCAACCGCTTCGCTTTCGGCGTATCTTCCGATAAGGTAGGGAATGGTGGACATTACGATTATCCCCGCAAGATTAAGGGGAATGGCAATATAAAAGGGGAATATGGCTCCTGCGGCTGCCGCAATGAGCATCATCGGGAAAAAGTAGGAAAGGGATTTAAGAGCGTACATCACAAGTATCACCGCCGCCGCAGCCACAGGCTCGGAGGGGGTGTAGTTAAGTATCTGTTCCAGGGTCATATGCCGAAAACAGGTGACATACAGCATCGCCATTATCCCTATCATCAGCAGGGGAGAAAGCTGAATTATTCTTTTCAGTATAATTTTAAGCATCATTTTCATATGTATCATTCTTTCAAAACTGTAAAAATATGTAAATTAAACAGTAAATTTTCTGCTGATTATATTATATCACCGCCAGTCGCATTTTCAATAGCCGTAAAGTGATATTATTGTGTTAAAAAGATGAAAGTCGTAAAATTCCTTGTATTTTGAGGAAATTAGTGCTATAATGTAAACAGTCACCAAAACAGCGCTTTTTATGATACAGCGCAAAGGAGGCATTATTTTGTTTGACTATACAGGCTGTGAATGTAAGTCCTGCGGAAAGAAATTCACCTCTGAGGACGATATAGTTGTCTGCCCCGAATGCGGCACGCCATATCACCGTGAATGCTTTAAAAAAGAGGGAAAATGTATCAACACCGAGCTTCACGAAAGCCACAAAAGCTGGAAGGAGACTCATGAAGAGCAAAAAACGGGAGCTGTATGCAAAAAGTGCGGCAATTCTCTGAAAGACGATCAGCTTTTCTGTGACAAATGCGGCGCACCCTCCGACTTTTTCTTCTCACAGGGCGGAAAGCCCGATGAAGCGGCGAGAGAAGAAACGCCGAATGCTGAAAATATCGACCGTGCAATGGAGAATATCTATCCCTTTATGATAAATTTCTCCGACCCCCTCTGCGGCTTCAATCCCGATGAAAAGTACGATGATACCGTAACTGTCAGGGATATGGGAGATTTTGTAGGCTCCAATACCCATTATTATCTGCCGAAATTCAGAAATATGCGGCATCTTAATTTAAAGCTCAGTATGAATTTTCCCGCAATGTTCTTCCCCGAGCTTTATTTTGCCTACCGCAAAATGCCCCTTGCAGCGGTGCTTGTGCTGATACTGAGGACGATCATCAGCTTTCCCGCTATGGCAATATCCACTCAGGCGATGTTTGAAGATGAGATGTACAGGACTATGCTCACCCGTATGTATCCGTACATTTCGGAGTTTGTGGAAAAGCTGCTTTCTCTTGACCTGACTCACGGCGCATTTATGACGCTTTACAATTTCACAAATATCCTTGAATTTGCAGGCATATTTATTTTTGCGGGATTTGCCAATTATATCTATTACCGCCATTCTCTGAACAAGGCTTCACAGATAAAGCAGCAGGCATTATCCTCGGGCGGCAATGTTTCCTTTGCCTTAAAACAGGGCGGAGGAGTTTCAGCGGCAATGCTCATACTGTTTATTGCACTTGAAATAGTAATGCAGTTTGTTTCTGTTGCAGCGGTATTTCTTCTTGTTTAATGCCTTGACAAGGGTTTAAGTATATGGTATAATTTTACAAGTTTAAAATATGGAGGAAAAACAAATGGTTATTATCGAAATGGAAAACGGCAAGCAGATAAAGCTGGAGCTTTATCCCGAAAAGGCTCCCATCACCGTTGAAAACTTTGAAAAGCTCGTAAAGCAGGGCTTTTATGACGGACTCATTTTCCACAGAGTTATCAGCGGCTTTATGATACAGGGCGGCTGTCCCGATGGAACAGGTATGGGCGGCCCCGGCTGGCACATCAAGGGCGAGTTTGCGTCAAACGGCGTTGAGAACGACATTAAGCACACCAGAGGAGTTATCTCAATGGCACGTTCTATGATGAAGGACAGCGCAGGCTCCCAGTTCTTTATTATGCACAAGGACGCTCCCCATCTTGACGGTCAGTATGCTGCGTTCGGCAAGGTAGTTGAGGGAATGGACGTAGTAGACGAGATCGCTTCCTGCCAGACCGACTACAGCGACAGACCCGTTACCGAGCAGAAAATGAAAAAGGTTTATATTGCAGACTGATAAGTTGATAATACTTATTATTTCCGCCCGTGAAGCGAATTTCACGGGCGGATTTTTTTATTGATGTCACCTTTTCTGTCAGTCTGAGATTAAAATACATAACAAGCTTGACTTATTGATTTATGTATGATATACTAAAAACAAAAAATTTACCCGGAGGACATTATGGATAATTTCTATCAGAAAATGGTTGGGAACGGCTTTTTTGTTCCAAAAAGCAGCAATTATTTTTGGGTATATGATATGGAATGGCTGGCACAGGATAAAATCAAATCTAAGTGCACAAATAAGGATATAACACCATTTGCCGTCACAGCGGGCGGCGATGTATGGGGATTTTATAACGGTAAGGTCGTCTTCTGCGGACTTGACGGCGAATGTACATATTATGCCGACAGTTTGGAAAATGCAGTGTTCCGTTCTGTTATAGGGTATCTTTCGGATTTTGGCTTTGATCCCGACGATCCCGATGATGAAAACGAGGAGACCGAAGCCTTTGCAAGAAAATACATCAAGGAAGTGACCGAGGTGTTCGCCGAAGCCTTTTCGGAGGATATGCTCGCCGAGCTGAAACGTATTTCCGAACTTCCACTTAAAAAGCAGGGCTGCGGACTGAATTTTATTTCCCCTGCCGAAGCCGATGAGATCATCAAAAAATGCATTAAATTTGAGCTGATGGACACCGATGTTTTCCCAAGTGAAAAAGACGAACTGCCTGCATTCACTTCCTGCGATATGAGCGGCTATGTTTTTTTCACAGATGATGAAATGAGAGATTACGCATATAAATGTGCCGAGCTTGCAGATAATCATTGCGCATCATATGAAAAATATCTGTCAGCCGCACAAGCTGCAGAGGTAAAAGAAACACTTCTGTACAAAGGAGGATACAGAGATATTTTCCTGTACCGTATGGCAGAAGCACTATATGACGGAAACCTTAATCACGGCACAAAAAAGAAAACAGAAGCCGACTGCACAGGCACCTGCAGGAAATATTATATCGGCACAGACGGCAAACCTACATACTGCGAAGAATTTTTATCGGGAATGAGCAAGGAAGTGTATTTCAGAAAATTCTATCTGTATGAAAAAAACAAAGTCTATGCCGTAAGCTTTACCGTCTATCCCATATTCAGATACCTCCAGACAGAGGTCAATGATTTTTCCGATGACGGAACATTGCTGTCATACACCTGGTTTGAAGGTAACGAAATACAGTTTTATGAAAAGTATGAATATTCCGACAAGCTGCTGAAAAGCTGCACCGAGCTTAAAAGCTATTATTACGGGGACGAAAGACAGCTCTCTCTGTCATTTTGTCTGCATCGCTACAATTATTCCGACGGAAAAATAGCTTCTGTGGACCGGATGAGGCATTATTACAATGATCCCAGCCCCGATATATCCTGCACAAAAGAGGTAAAAGAAAAGATCTATAAGTATTTCAAAAAGAATAAATTGATCGGATAATATAGCCTGCCCCGCCTGAACTCATTGTTATGAGCTGCAGACGGGGCTTTTTTAGCATATCGCATAATTTTTTTCATAACCCCCTTGACAAATCAAAAACAGGTTGATATAATGTATATATTGTATATATACATTCACAGAGGTGCCATATGGATATAATCATCAGTAACTCCTCGGGAGAGCCTATTTATCAGCAGATATCCTCACAGATAAAGACTATGATAATGCAGGGAGAGCTGTCGGAGGGAGACCCTCTGCCCTCAATGAGAACTCTCGCCGCAGAGCTGAGGATAAGCGTTATCACCACAAAGCGAGCCTACGAGGAGCTTGAGCGGGAGGGCTATATCGAGTCCTACACAGGCAAGGGAAGCTTTGTAAAGGGGCAGAATTCCGAGCTTATAAGGGAGGAAAATCTCCGTCAGACGGAGGAGCTTTTAAAGCAGGCGTGCGCAAAGGCAAAGCTTTGCGGCGTGGAGCTTTCGGAGCTTAAAGAGATACTTGAACTAATTTACGGAGGTGCGGACAATGAATGATTTTGAAAATGCCATTGAAATAAGCGGTCTTACGAAAAAATACGACGGCTTTACTCTGAACGACGTAAGCTTTAACGTTCCCAAAGGGAGCATAATGGGCTTTATCGGACAAAACGGCGCAGGCAAGACCACCACAATAAAGGCAATACTTAATATCATAAAGGCAGACAGCGGCAAAATAAACATTTTCGGACTTGACAATACCGAACACGAGTATGAGATAAAGGAAAATATCGCCGCCGTATTTGACGAGCTGCCCTTTCACGACAGTCTAAGCGCAAAGCAGCTTGAGATAATTTTAGGCGGCATTTACAAAAGCTGGGATAACGCAAAATTCAAGGAATACCTTGAGCGCTTCTGTCTCCCCGAAAAAAAGCCCTTCGGCAAATTCTCCAAGGGAATGAAAATGAAGCTCCAGATAGCCGCAGCTCTTTCCCATAACGCAAAGCTGCTTATAATGGACGAAGCAACAACAGGTCTTGATCCCGTTGTAAGAGACGAGATACTCCATATCTTCCTTGAATATTTACAGGACGAAAACAACAGCATTTTAATGTCATCCCACATCACAAGCGACCTTGAAAAAATAGCAGACAGCGTTACCTTTATCGACAAGGGCAGACTCCTCCTCACAGGCTACAAGGACGATATCATCGAAAACCACGGCGTTCTCAAATGCAGCCGCTCGGACTATGAAGCCATTGACAAAAGGGATTTTGTCAGCGCAAGGATATCCGATTTCGGCGTGTCCGTAATGGTAAGCGACAAGAAAGCCTGCTCAAGAAAATACTCGGGACTTGTTATGGATAATACCACCCTTGACGAAATAATGGTCTACTATGTAAACGCAGACAAGAAGGAGTGGACGTAATGAAAGGGCTTATTTACAGAGAGCTTTATCTTACCCGAAAGACCTACATAAGCGCATTATTCACATATCTTCTTATAACCCTGCTCCTTGTGCTGATAAATTTAAGCATATCCTTCGGAAATCTTAAAGATATCATTTCCGCCGAAAACGGAGAGTCAACGAAAAACACACTTTTTTACCTAAGCGTTATAATCCCCTCAGCAATTCTTTATCTGATGTCGGCGGCAAATTTCGAGCTTGTTGACAAGGATATGACCACAAAGTGGCTCACCTTTCAGTACACCATACCCGTCAGCATCAAAAAATGCGCATTGGTAAAAATACTGATAATCACCGTGTCCATCATCATAGCCTTTGTCCTGTCAATGGCGAATATGGCATTGTTCTGCACCCTCTACGGCAGAAGCCCCGACAGGATACTTATGGGAGTCCTCACATTCCTTATGCCCCTTACTGCCCTGGGTGCCATTGCACTTGTATCCCTGACCCTTTTTTTCAGAAACTCCACAGCAGCGGCAATGGCAATACTTGCGGCGGTGTTCGCTGTCGCATATCCCCTTATGATGAAGCTTATTATGGCTTCGGAAAGCGATCTGGACAGCATTTCGTTAATGCCTTATCTTAATAGATTAGCAGACTTTACCTGCTTCTATCCGATTATTGCCATAGTGACCCTTGCCATAGGACAGCTTGTGCTGACAGCGGCACTTGACAGACGTGATAATTACCGCATAAAGGAGAAAAAGGAGGCACCCACAAAATGAGCGGACTTATCTTCAAGGAATTTTATCAGAACAGAAAGCTTCTGTGGTTTATATTTTTCCCATTCCTGCTTATCCCGGGAACGATCGTCTCGGAGGCGGCGAGAGGCACTTCCGCAAACAGCATAATGATGTCCGTAATGCTCTATGAGGTCATAATAATGTTTTTCGGATATATGGTGACCACAGAAATGATGAAATACGACGAACGCAAAGCCTGGGCGGCGTTTATCATCTCCACCCCTCAGGCAGCAAGGGGACAGGTGGCTTCAAAATATGGTTTTTCCCTTATCGTCCTTGTAGGCTCTGTTTTTATAAGCTTTGTCTATGATGTGATAGCCTGTGCCGCAGCAGACCTTGATTTTTCGGCACTGCCCTTTATATCGAACCTGTTTTTCATTCTGCTGCTTATGCTGTCGGTGGAAATACCCTTCAGCATACGCTATGGCAGCGTTAACGGAAATAAATACCGTGCAATGATAGTAATTCTTCTCCTTTTCGCAGGAATGGTCTATCTTCTCTTCGGTGACCTGAGCATATTCGGAGAGCCGGAGAAAATAGCCGAAAGCCTGATAAAGCTCATAAACGGCGAAGGAGTACCGGACGCACTGCTTATCATAATGGGCATATTTCCCTATTTGAGCATAGTAGTGTTTTGTTTATCCTACAAGCTTTCCTGCCGCCTTTACATAAAGGGCGTTGAAAGCTTTGAAAAGTGAGGTGTGCAAAGGAATGACTGATAAAAAAATGACCGTACTGAGAGTGATAATTTTCACCGTCATTTCCTACGGTATCGTAATAGCAAGCACAGCCCTTTTCGGATATATGGAGGACACCCTCAGCTGGAAGATATTCGGCTTTTTCGGCGTAGCCCTTGCCCCCGCCATTGCCAATTACCTCACAAGGCTCATTACAAAGGAGGGCTTTAAGGATAAGCTTTATGCCGCAAATTTCCGTGGCAATATCAAATATTATATCCTTGCGGCAGCCCTGCCCGTTGCGGTTTATATTATCTCCGCCAATATCACAGGAATGGCTTTCGTTCCCGATTACAGCATTACAGATGTGCTGAACGGAAACAATGCAGCAGGCATTATCTATGAAACGCTTCGTATCGTCTCCACAAGCGCCCTTATATTCCCACTTTATTTCGGTGAAGAATACGGCTGGAGAGCCTATCTTACGCCAAAGCTTATGACCCTTATGCCAAAGCCTGCCGCCCTTATCGTAAGCGGCATTATCTGGGGAATGTGGCACGCCCCCATAGTGTATCTGGGACACAATTTCGGAACGAATTACAGTCTTTTCCCCTACGGCGGATATATAGTAATGTCGGTCTACTGCATATTCGTAGGCTGCCTTCTCACGTGGCTCACCGAGAAAACAGGTTCCATATATCCCGCCTGCATATGCCACGCCGTAAACAATAATATAGGTACATTTATGCTGGCAATATTCCTGTCAGAAGGAATGACCGATGAGATATATTCGGCAAAGCAGTTTGAGATAGTGACCCTTGATCTTCTTCCCATGGCAGCCATTTGCATACCCTTTATGATACTTCTTCTGAGAAAAAGAGGACAAACGGAAATTAACTGAAAAAACCGCCGCCCGTAAGGATATCCCTTACAGGCGGCGGTTTTGTATAAGTATGATTAGAGGAGTAAAAGCTGATTTTCTTTTGCGATACGCTTGATACGGTAAATTTTGCGCTTCTTGTCCTTTTTAAATCTGTTCCTGTCCTCTTCAAAGGCTGTGCCGCCAAGAGAAATTGCAGCATCGGGAGCAGAGCCTGCCGCTGTCATTCCTGCACCGCTTTCAATATTTTCAGCGGTGACCGAAACAGCGGGATCCTTGTAGGAGACAAGGGCAAAAATGGAAAAATGCTCGGTGTTAAAGGAAATGGTGTCCTTATTTATCTTGCCGTCAAGGATAGCGATGGAACCGTTGTCCTCAAGACGAATGACCTTCAGATCATCTAAGTGGTTCTGCATATCCTCGGGTATAGGCAGGGTGATATCTGCGGAATACCCCTCGGAGAGCTGCAGCAGGTATTTTTCCTCGGTAGTGTATACAGAAACATCAACAGGCTTGATGTTAAGCTCTTCTGTAGAGATACCGTAATCACCGAAAGCGGAGATAACATCTTCAAGATATCTGGGAGACTGCCTGAAATCGGCGGTGACATCTTTTTTCAGCGTGCGGATGTTAAGTGTGATATCGTAATCCTCCGACTCTTTTGCAAGACCTGCCAGAGTGACCTTATCGGCAATTTCCTCGGGGGTCGCGGCAGTTCTGGGCTTTGGAGGAAGCTTTGTCCAGGGCTTGGGAAGTTCTTTTGTCTCCTGCATCTCAGGGGACTCAGGCTCCTCTGCAAATACAGCTGCACCGGAAAAAGGAATGCTCATAAATGCAAAAGCAGAGGAAAGAAAAGCTGCCGCAATCCTGCTTCCGAGAGGGCGAAATGGTGCGCTTGCAGCTGCTCTGATCTTTTCAGTGGCTTCGCATATTTTTAGCCTGATATATTCTGCGGAGTAAATTACGGACACAGCGGCAAGGCAGGGATATTTTGCCCAGCTGTGCCGGCGTGCGAAATCAACAGCCGCTTCTGCCCGCATATTTGCTTTTTCCGATGAAATGAGCATAATTATCTTCCTTCTGTTATGTATATAATTATATTATACCTTTTCCAGCGGCGTTTGTCAAGGACTTTCCGCAAAAAAAGAGCGCCGAATGACCGACGCTCTTTTAATTATTTTATCTTTTTATATTTATCCGTTTTGTTGTTGTTTCAACCTTATGATCAGCTTACAAGAAGACCTGCAAGACCCTGATTAACCTTGTTCTGATCCCAGTCCTTGGGAACCAGCATATAAACCACGCCGCCGTTGTACTGAGGAGTGAGTATCACATCGTCGGAAGCCTTAGCGGTAGGTCTGGTAGAGTAGATGGTGTAATATTCATAAACACCTGTATCCTTGTTAACGAGATCGTTTCTCTTGAGAACATCGTACTTCTCGGGGAGAAGCATATACTTTGTGGTGCCCTGCTTAGCGTTGTACCACATCCAAACCTGATCGGTAGCTGTAAGGAGAACGGGATAAGAGGTGGTGATGGTGTAGTAAGCGGAAGAGGAGGTGCCGAGATCCTTGTTCATATACTCTTTGAACTTAGCCTCGTCATAACCGAGGGGAAGGAGCATATATCTTGTGACCTGCTTGCCGTCAACGATCTTTTTCCAGGACTGAACGATGTCGGTGGGAACCTGAGAAACGGGCTTTACGGTATATACTACCCAAGTATCAAAGTAACCTCTGTAAGCCGCGATAGCATCATTTACCTTAGCCTCATCGTAATTTGCGGGAGCAAGTACGAAGCAGGTCTTAGAAATGCCATTAATGTAAGCGGTAAATTCAATGATCTTGTCGTTAGAAGCCTTTAATGCAGGACGTGTTTCACTTACAGAGTAATATCCGCCGAGAGAAACACCCGAGTCAGCTGCAATGATCTCATTAAGCTTTTCCTCCGTGTAGTTCAGAGGAAGAAGGATATATCTGGTAACAGCCTTGTAATTAACGGTAGTAGTCCAGGACTTAACGATATCTGTTGAGCGGAACTTCTTGCTTTCGGGGGACTTGTTGTAAACCTTCCAGTATTCAACAGTGCCTGTGTAGTCAGCCACAACAGTGTTATATGTGGGAGTATCGGGGGAAGCGGGGAGAAGTACGTATCTTATTACTGCCTTACCGTCAACTGTAGCTGAGAATTCGGATATAGTATCAGTCGAAGCGGTCTTTGCAGGCTTAACATCATAAACGGTGTAGTATTCGTAAACCTTGCTGTCAGCAGCAACAGCGGAATTTGCTTTAGCAATATCGTAGTTTGCGGGAACGAGCATATACTTGGTCATAAGAGTCTTGCTGTCGGTCCACTTGAGGATAGAATCGCCGTTAGCCTGCTTCTGGGGAGGTGTTGTGCAGACTGTATAATATCCCGAGCCTGAAACTGTGACAGCTATCTGCTTTTTAACGGCAGGATTGTCTCTTCGAGTGAGGGTAAGGGTGGTTGAGCCTGCCTTGAGACCTGTAATGCCGAGAGTGCAGTAGCCGTCCTTCCAGGTGCCTTCGGTAAGCTTAGCGATGGTGTTGTCAGCGAAGGAGTAATCCACCATATTGTTAACATCGCTGTAGATAACAACGGAAGCCTGAGAGTCTACCATAGTGGTAACAGAGGTCTGGCTTGTGAGAAGAACAGCGTCATTGCCCTTGACAGTGACCTTGATGGTGGTGTAAACGTCGGGATACTTTGTCATAGAGATCTTGACAGTAGTGCTGCCCGAGCCCTTAGCGGTGAGCTTGAGACGGATATCGTCATTTTTCCAGGGCTTTACCCATGCAGCGGTAACAATGCTCTTATCGCCGGAGGTAGCCTTGATGCCGTGAGAACCCTTGGCTCTTACGGTAACGTATTTTACTTCGTCCTTTTCGAGTTCAACGGATTTTGAGCTGAGGGAGAGCTTTCCGCCGACTACCTTTACATTGCAGGTAAGAAGAGTGCCGCCTACGTTAGCAGTGATAACTGCAGTACCCACGCTCTTTCCGACTACCTTGCCCTTGCTTGAAACGCTTGCAACGGAGGTGTCTGAGGACGACCATGTAGCGCTTGAACCGTCGTTTACCTTTAAAGTAACGCCGTAGCCCTTAGTAACAGTAATGCTTGTGGCATTAAGTCCCAGAGCAAAAGCCTGAGAGGGGAATGTTACGAATGTCAGAGCCAGCAGAAGCGCAAGCAGTATACTGACTGCGGCTTTCAGATGTTTTCTTGTTGCTGTCATTATAGTTCCTCCTTTTTAATTTGCTATATCTTTTTTATAAATGTGGGGAGATATGCTCCTTACAATAAATTTTAACATTTTCAGACTGCAATGTCAATAAAAAATGTGCTATAATACAGTAACAAACGGGAAACAAATAGTTACACTTCGGTTACAGCGGTTACGAAGCAGAAAAACCGTCAGACCGTAAGAGAAAGGCAGAAGCAATATGAAAGCGAGGATAATGAATACCCCTGAGGAAAAGATACTTATTTACGGCTTTGACGGAGAAAAAACGGAGAAATTCCGTCAGACTGCAATGCGTATGAAAACAAAGCTTGCGGTTCTGCCTCCCGAAAGCGCAGGGGAGCAGGTGGGATATCTTGCAGGCTTTTCGGGCTTTTCGGCAAAGGAAGGCGAAAAACAGACCGACAGCAGGCAATGCGTGATATTTTCCTGTATGGACGGGAAAAAGCTCAGCCGTACAGTTGACGAAATGCGTTCAAACGGGCTTGGGGGCATACCTCTCAAAGCGGCAGTAACCGCCGTAAATCAGAAAATGACCCTTTCCGAGCTGATGGACGAGCTTGAAAAGGAACACCGCATAATGCATAAGGAAAAGGAAGATAAAGATGTATAAATACGAGACCCATCTGCACACAATGGAAGCCAGCGCCTGCGCCCATTCCACAGCAGCGGAAATGGCAGAAAAATACAAAGCGGAGGGCTATGACGGCATATTCATAACCGACCATTTCTTCAACGGCAACAGCTGTATTCCCTATGACCTTCCGTGGAATGAGCGGATAGAGCTTTTCTGCAAAGGCTATGAAAACGCCCTTGCAAAAGGACGTGAGATAGGACTTGAGGTGTTTTTCGGCTTCGAGTACGGAGACGGCGGCTCCGATTTTCTGATATACGGACTTGACAAAAACTGGCTCCTTGAGCACGACTATATCCTTGAAATGGAGCTTACAAGATTTCTGGAGCTTGCCCGCTCGGACGGAGCCTTTGCAGTGCAGGCACACCCCTTCAGGGACTATCCCTATATCAGAGCCACCAAGCATTGTCCCCATTTCGTGGACGCCATAGAAATAATAAACGCCTCCCACCCGCTTGATACCCCCTTTAATTTCCGCGCCGCCGAGTTTGCACGGTGGTATGATCTCCCCGTCACCGCAGGCTCAGACGCACATAATACCACCGACAGATGGTACGGCGGAGGAGTGGAGAGCGAGACTCCCTTCAAGTCATATAAGGACTATGCAGAAGCCGTAAAAAGCGGCACACTTAAACTGCTTGACAGAAAAAACTGATTATGGAGATGAAAGAAATGAGCATAAGAGGCGACAAAGCCAAAGCATATTTTACACAGGGCTATAACTGTGCCCAGTCCGTCCTTATGGCATTTTCGGACATTACGGGGCTTGACGAAAAGACCTCGGCAATGCTGTCCTCGGGCTTCGGCGGAGGAATGGGACGAATGAGAGAGGTCTGCGGCGCAGTTTCGGGAATGTTTATGGCAGTAAGCATTGTCAGCGGCTATGACGACCCAGCCGACCTTGAGGGCAAGAAGCGGACGTATGAAATGATACAGACCCTTGCGGAGAGGTTCAAGGCTCAGAACAAAAGCATTATCTGCAAAGAGCTTTTAGGACTTGAAAAGCCCGAGGGAACCCATATCCCCGAGCAGCGCACCCCCGAATACTACAAAAAGCGACCCTGCGGCGACCTTGTAAAGGACGCAGCGGAGATACTTGAGGGTTATTTCATATCACAGGGCGTAATAAAAGAATGATAACAAACGGGACTGCCGCACACCATTGCAGCAGCCCCGTTTTTTCGGGATAACATCATTATAGCACATTTATTCCTATTTGTCAATACTTTTTTAGAACGTTCATTCTAAGTTTATATACCTGCACAAATATTCCAAACTATAATTGTTATATTTGACACAAATGTATCAAGCCTTGCTTTCTGCCTCCTCAAGACTGTCATATCCGTACATCTTGACAGACCTCTCCATTATCATACGGGCAAGATTTTTCTGCTCATTGCTTACCGAAACGATAAATCCTCCGTACAGCTTCAAGGTCATATCCGAGTATGTGGAAAGCTCACCTCTGAGATAGGTCTCATAAGATGTCCGAAGGGGAGTGTCCTCATAGGTGTGAATGACCCTTGCCTCACCCGCAAGCTTCGGGAACTGAGCCGCAAATTCCTCCATCCAGCCCACCTGAACAGAAATAATGGCTTCTCTGAGCGCCGCCTTTTCCTCGGAAATTTCGGGCAGACCTTCCCTTACCTCCACAAATCTTTCGGGAGCGGTGGATGCCATCATATAACCATACTTTTCCCGAATGGGGTTTCTGACGTCTTCAACTGCCGCTCTGAAATCAAGGAGCAGGGAACGCAAAAGCTCCTCATTCCAGCAGTAATACTGACTTCTCCGCATAATGGAAAAGGTCTCCCAGTCGTCCTGACAGTCGGCTCTGCCGCCCTCGTTCCGGACCTTGTCAAACCATTCCCACTCCATGGAGATTATTTTCTCGGAAATGATAACTCTGTCCGCAAAAGCGGAGACCTCCTCCGCAAGCTGAGGAAGATAATCCTCCTTGCTGCCCGTTATAAGCTGATGACCCACCTCGTCAGCCAAAATACGGCATATTCCCTCAATGTTATTTTGAACATCAATACCACTTGAGATATCCCGTATCATTCCGGCAATTTCACCGATACGGGGGAGTCCCTCCGTACTTTTAAAAAGCCACTTGCTGTAAGGGGCAAATTTTCTGCACAGGATATGCGCCGCCCGAGCCGCACTCTGCATAAAGTCGCTCAGAGCCACAAACGCCGCAGCATTGTCTCCACGCTTTAACGCCCTCGGGTAATTGTACTGACCGCTCTGACCCGCAAGAGCAAGCTGCTGAGCCAGCTTTTTGAGCCTTGACGCCTCGGGCTGACCCACTCTTATCCTTCGGCGGATATCCTCAAACTCACCCGAATAGTCCATATAAATTTCACCGTTCACAGCGCAGGCAAGGAGTGCGTCATCTGTACTAAGCCACTCCTCAAGCTCCTCGGGAACACGATCTGCGCCCGTAAATTTCCGAAGGAAATCGGAAATGCGCACAACACCTGTCCTACCCGTTCCGTGAGAGGTGATAAGCCGCTTCATACCCATATATGTTTTGGGCAGCAGGTCATATGCCCCCTGCAGCTTTGCTCCGATTTTCTCAAAAGTTTCATCGTCCACCCATATCACAAATGAAGGACCGAAATCGTGGTCTGCTGAAAGCTCATCATCAAAGCCAAGGCACTCCGAGCCCTCTCCCGCAAGACCGCAGGCGATTTTGTCAAGATATTCGGGGAAATTTCTCCTGAGCATAGGTCTGCCGAAGGCTTCAAAATACCGCCTGCAAAGCTCTGCACCCTTTAAAACGGGTCTGCCGCCCGATTTTTCATAAGCCGCAGACAGATTGCCCATAACCGTATCGAAAAAATTATTCTTTCCCATATGAAGCTCAATTTCCGATAAAGCCGCCTCGTAATACTCCGCCGCTTCGGCATATTTTTCCTCGCTGAAAAGAATATCTCCCATAGCCGCAAGAGCAGCACTGTAATGGAAATCCGAGGGAGAACGCCCCTTGAAAATTTCCATAGCGGGAGCAAGAATTTCCTTTGCCCTGCCGCAGTCGTGAAGCCTGATAAGGCATACCGCAAGATTAGAACGGGAAATAGCCGAACGTATCTCCCCATCGGGAGAACGCTCCGCAATTTCCAGAGCCTTTTCAAGGCAGCCCTTTGCGTCCTCCCACCTTCCTGCCTCCTGATGAAGCAGGGAGAGGTTATTGTAATAGCTTGCAAGCAGCCCCTCCTCCTCGGGGAGCTTTGCAAGAATATTCCAAATTTTGTCATAATATTCATATGCCTCGGACAGCTTTCCCGAAGCCCTGCACGCATTTGCGGAATTTAGCAGAGCCGCACATCTTCGGGGCGTCATGCCCTCCCCGATAATGTCAAGAAGCTCCTCTGAGCGGCGGCAGCACTCGAGGGACTGCTCAAATCTTCCGCAGTCTCGGTAAAAGCCTGCCAGCTCGTTGTAAAGAGTTATCTCAATGTCCGTCCTGCCCTCACCGTGCGCCTTCTCAAGACAGGCGTTCATATATTCCTCCGCCTCGTCAAGCCTGCACTCGTGAAGCAGCTCATCAATCCTTTGAAGAATTTCATTCACGTTCATAAAAAGACCTCCTTTAAAAATCGCCTGCACCCGAAAAGAGCGCAGGCGGAAAACTCACTTCAAAAATCCGTCAATTATCTTTCTCTCCGCCTCTTCCTCGGTAAGACCGAGAGTGCGGAGCTTGATTATCTGTTCGCCTGCTATCTTGCCGATTGCCGCCTCGTGGATAAGTGAAGCGTCAAGGCTTGAAGCATTCAGAGCGGGAGCAGCGTTTACCCTGCCGTTGTCCGCAAGAATGGCATCGCACTCGGAATGACCCGTGCAGCGGCAGTTTCCGTTAATGACCGACTTATATTCCTGATAGGAATTTCCCTTTGCCACCGAGCGTGAAACAAGGTCAACTCCGCTGTCGTCACCGTCAAGTGTAACGTCAAAAACAGACTTGGCAGTTTCATTTCCGTCGGTCATAAGCCTTTCTCTTATCACAAGCTTAGCTCCTGCACCCAGACGTGCGGAGGTGGAGCGGTCAGAGCTTGTAACGCCGCTTATCTGAATAGTGTCCATCTCCATATAGGAGTTTTCGCCCATAGTAACATCGGTAACAGGATTTATCCGTTTAGCGCCGCTGCCCTTTCCCGTACCGATATGCTTTTCCTTGTAAAGCACCTTTGCATTTTTGCCGATGAAGAAGCGGTGAATGCCGTTGTGTCTCGACTCCTCCTCGTCATCGCTGTGAACGCCGCAGCCTGCCACGATAATAACATCTGCCCCGTCCTCAACGATAAAATCGTTGTAAACAAGGTCGTCCACGCCGCCCTTTGTAATGCAGGCAGGGATATAGACCGTTTCCTTCTGAGCCTTTGCGCTTATCTTGATGACAATGCCCGGGTTATCGTTCTTAGGCTCTATTTTTATATTCTCCGAGGACTGCCTGCCTGCGCAGCCGCTGTCCTCTCTTATATTGTAAGCTCCCTTAAAGCTGCCCCCGTCCCAGTCGGAAACCACTTTAAGAAGCTGACCCGTTATCTCGTTCATAGCTTAACATTCCTCTTTTCTTGTCTTGCCCAAAGGACATTTCGACCTTGTATCGCCCTTTAGGATACGGGGCAGAATGTCCTCTCTGCTGCCCTGCGCCGTTACCTTGCCGTCGGCAATGACAGCAATGTGGTCGGCTATCTCCATTATCCTCTCCTGATGGGAAATTACCAGCAGGGAGCGGCTTCCCTCACTTTTAAGCCGTTCAAATGCGGTGATAAGATTTGAGAAGCTCCACAGGTCAATGCCTGCCTCAGGCTCGTCAAATACCAGCATATCCGCATTTTTTCTTGCAAGAACAGTGGCTATCTCAATGCGCTTGCTCTCGCCACCCGAAAGGCTTGAATCCGCCTCTCTGTCCATATATTCCCTTGCGCAAAGCCCCACTTCTCCGAGAAGTGAGCATATCCTGTCCTCACTGAGCTTTTCCTCGGCGGAAAGCTCCAAAAGGTCTCTTACGGTAAGACCTTTAAATCTCACAGGCTGCTGAAATGCATATGCAACGCCCTTTTTCGCCCTTTCGGTAATGTCCATGGAGGTGATGTCCTCTCCGTTTAAAATAATGCTGCCGCCGCAGGGCTCATACAGACCTGCGATTATCTTAGCAAGAGAGGTCTTGCCGCCGCCGTTGGGACCTGTTACAACGGTAAGCTTTCCGTCGGGGACTGTAAGGTCGATGCCTTTAAGTATCTCCTCGCCCTCGGGAAGCCGCCAGCGTATATCTTTAAGCTCGAGCATTTTATTCGTCCTTTCATTTTCGGGATATTTGAAAATTTTGCATATAAAGTAATTATACTATGCAGATATATTTTTGTCAATAAATGCGGCTTGCAGAAAGTATGAATATAATGTTAATAGCCATACTGCCGCTTTTCTTAAATATTTTCCGAAAAAACTTTGCAAATATCTATTCCATTTTGAGAAAAAATATGATATAATTACATTAACTATAATTTCGTATCAAGCAGATCGGGAGAAACAAAGATGAACAAATACAAAAAGCTAATGGGCAACACGCTGATATTCGGCATAGGCAGCTTCGGAGCGAAATTCCTCGGCTTCTTTATGACAATGCTCTACACCCGCTGTATGACCGAGGCGGAATATTCAACGGCTGACCTTCTTTATAATACGGTAAATGTCCTTGTTCCGCTGGTAACGTTCAGTATGGCGGACGCCGTGATACGTTTCGGAATGGACAAGGATTACGACCCCCGAAAGGTCTTTACTGGCGCAAATATCAGCGTGCTGCTGGGAATGACCATATTTATGCTCTTCACGCCCCTTATCGGAAAAAATGAGACCATCGGAGCATATACCTTCTTGCTGTACATCTACTGCTATTTCTCCTGCTTCAGACAGATGGCTTCCCAGTTTGTGAGAGCAAGAGGCTATGTAAAGCTCTTTGCCGCCGACGGCATACTCACCGTTCTTGTGCAGGTAATAAGCAACCTTGTCCTCATATGGGGCTTTAAGCTCGGGGTCACAGGCTATGTTATCTCCTTTGTTATTTCCGACGTAAGCTCCCTGCTTTTCCTCACTGCCGTTGCAGGGCTTCACAAATACGTTGACGCGTTTTATATCGACAAAAAGGTCATCGGGGAAATGCTCAGATTTTCCGCACCCCTTATCCCCACCTATCTTCTCTGGTGGGTGACCTCCGCTTCGGACAGATGGTTTGTCATAAATATGGTGGGAGACACGGAAAACGGTATCTATTCCATTGCCTACAAGCTCCCCACACTGCTAATGCTCGTTACCACAATGTTCTATCAGGCATGGCAGATGTCCTCCATCGAGGAGCGAAACAGCCGCGGTCTGGGAAAATTCTACGAGACCGTATTCGGCGCATATTCATCGCTTTTATATATCGCCGCCGCAGGACTTATAATGCTCTGCAAGCCCCTTACCCTTATCCTTACGGGAACTGCCGAAGGAAGCAGATTTCAGGAGGCATATGTATTCACGCCCATACTAATAATTTCAATGATATTCCAGTGCTTCTGTCAGTTCCTTTCATCGGTGTATACCACGAAAAAGCGCTCGGTAAATTCCTGCGCCACAGCCTTTGTTGCGGCTGCTGTGAATATAATCCTCAATTTCCTGCTCATACCTCAGTACGGCGTGTGGGGAGCGGCTATTGCCACAGCTGCGTCCTATTTCGCCTGCTTTGCGGTCAGACTTTTCGACGCGAGAAAGTTCATCTTCTTCCAGGTTGACTATTTCCGTTTTCTGGTAAATACGGTGATAATATTATTTATGTGCGTGATAACCGCAAAACAGCCCAGCGTTTACTGGGTGGGACTTATCCTTGGCTTTGTGGTGTGCCTTGTCTACAATTTTGACGCCATAATCAAGACCCTGCGGAAAATTCTCAGCAGAGGCAGCGGACAGAATCAGAATGCGGCTAAGTAACATTTCAAAGACCTATGGGGATATCGTGGTTTTCAAAAACCTCTCCGCAGAGCTTCCAAACGGCACAGTCACGCAGATAACGGGGGAGTCGGGCTGCGGCAAGACCACTCTCCTGCGGATAATAGCAGGTCTGGAGGACTTTTCGGGGGAGATAACCGAGAGACCGTCCGGAAAAATATCCGCAGTATTCCAGGAGGACAGGCTTTTCGAGGAGCTTTCCGCCCTTGAAAACTGCCACATTGTACTAAAGGGAAAGCCACCCTTTGATATTGCCGAAGCACTTATTTCCACAGGACTCTCGGGAGAGGACATAACCCGTCCCGTAAAGGAGCTTTCGGGGGGAATGAAGCGGCGAACGGCTATAGTCCGCGCTCTCTGCGCCGATTTCGGCATACTTCTGCTTGACGAACCCTTCAAGGGCATAGACAACGATAACAAGTGCAAAACTGCCGATCTCATAAAGGCGCATACAATAGGTAAGACCGTGCTTCTCGTGACCCACGATACAGCCACGCCGCTTGAGGGTCACAGTGTTCTGGACCTTCAAGGGATAAGTAAAAATGCACAAAAATATTTCTGAAATTTTACGGGATTTTTCATAGAAAATATCATTTTCTATGGACAATCCCATATTTTTGTGATAAAATATATATGTATAACTGTCGTTATTTACAGATATTTACATAGATAGGACGGTCTGATCATGGATTTTAATACTCAGAGAAAAATCGTAAGGCGGCTTGAGGAGAAAGGGAAAAATCCCCTCCTTTTCCTGCCCTGCCTTATTGCAAAATATGCGGTGATACTTTTTATGTCGGCTTGCCGCGCTGTTGATATGGCGCTGTCGGACAGTGATGGAAATTTTCTCGGCATAAAGCGTAAGCAGAAGGCGAAAAAGGCTTACGGCGACGTGCCCGTTACGGAAAACAGCTTCTTCTCCGAAAAGAAGCCCGAACGGAAAGCACCTCTGCCCTTCCGTCCCCTGTGGCAGAGGGCGATGTCTCTCCTGCTTGCCTGCGCTTTTGTTTCAATGAGCGCTGAGATATCCGCAGCTGCCGATGACGTTTCCCTGCAGAAATTTATCGCAGAGGCAAAGCAGCTTATTACTGCTTCTGAAATGACCTCTTATCGCTCCTCTATATACGAAGCTGACCTTTACACAAATTACAAGAATGACCCGAATTATGCCCTGCAGATAGAAAACGGCGCATTTAACGGTATGCCGAACCTTACCACCATAACTCTCGGCTATTCCGACAATATGTCTGTGGGCGCAAATAATTTTGTGAATCTTGCTCCCAATGCTGCCGTTTACATCAACACCGACACCAAGGAGGATTACGAAAAGGCGGCGGCTCAGATATCAAGCACTGAGGTCTCGAAAATTTGGGACTACAAGGGAAAGACCTACGCCGAAATACCCAAGGATATCCCCGTCCTCACCGCATACAGCGGCGTTGGAAAGGTGGTACTCAAGTGGGATAACCTTACTCCTGAGCCTGACGGATATGCAATTTATACATATTCAAACGGAAAATACAGCAGTAATCCCACCATTATATCTGCCGACAAGGCAACCGAGGGAGACAGCTACAGAAATCGCTGCTCTGCCGAGATCAGCGGCACGTCGGGCAAGTCTCAGATATATGCAATAAGAGCGTTCAGAACTGTGACTGATTCCGACTATGACGGTGATGGAACCCCCGATGTGAATGTTCCCCTTTACAGCAGGCAGTTTGCCCATTCGGGAAGCGCCGCTCCTCTTACCGCAGGCAAGCCCGATCTGTCCACTACAATGAGCAACAAGACTGTAACGGTGAATATCTCCGTGCCTGCAAAGGCTTCCGAGCCGTCCTACATTCTGCTTTACTGCAAGGACGAGGGAGAGATTCTATATTCGCCCCGTCTGAAAATAACTCCCTCCCAGATGACAAACGGGGCATATTCCTTTGCTGACCCCGATCCGTTTGAGGGCGAGGGTGTCCGCTCCTATGTGGCTGTTGCCTATTATGATGTTCTGAACAGGGACGGTTCTCTTCTTACAAATCAGTATGTATACCCCGAAAAGGATACTTCCACAGCGGAATATACTACTACTCGTTCTGCTGAACAACGAATTACAGACGCAGTTTTAAATTCCCCTACAGACTTTAAAGTAACACTTTCCCCCGACAAAAAGGTCTGGACCCTTACCTGGGTCCGACCCGAGGGTACTTCGGGCTTTGAGGTATATTACAGCGTTTACGCCAACGGCAGACCCATTATTGCCGAGACAAGCCGTTATCTGAACGATTATGCCAAGATAAACGTAAATGACCCAAGCATTGCCCCCGGTGAAAATGTGGAATTTTCCGTTACTGCCCACGCTGACGGAATGACCAGCGGCGAGCCTGCCAAGACCACTGTTGAAGTTAATTCCCTCAACAGCGTTATCCTCAACAGCGTCCAGGGCGGAAACGAAAAGGCGACTATCGATTTCACCGCTCACCCCGGTACAAAGCTTTATACCATAACTCTTATACACCCCGATGAAAACGGCACTGAAAGAACGGATTATGTGAAGATAAGCGAAAGCGACTGTGTAAAATCGGGAAAAAATCTTATCTACACACTGACAGGTCTGCAGAATAATGTTCCTTATACAATTTCCGTTTCTTCCGACGCTGATACAGCGCTTTATTCCTCGGGAACAAAGACCGTAACCCCATCTCCCGCGCCTCAGCCTCCTGCAAAGGTATATGTCAAGCCTCTGGAGAACAGTGCGGTAGTTTCATGGGATATCGTTTATAAGGAGGGTACATCTGAGCCTGTTGACGGATATATTGTAAGGATAGTGAGAGAATCGGGACAGACTGTGGTACCCGAAGAGAGAGTGGTTGGTCTTTCCGAATTTACTCCCAAGCAGAAGCTGGAAAATGATGTCAATTATTATGCATATGTAAAGTCATATGTGGTTATTGACGATAACCCTTCAATTGAAAGCGTTACAGAGACCCGTTCCGACCTGTTCACCCCCACGGTTCAGGTTGACAATGTCCTTAACCTCACCGTTACCCCCTCGGGTAAGGTCATAAACATCAGCTGGACAGCGGTGAAGGGAGCTTCCGAATATATCCTCACAAGGACAAACCCCGACGGCAGCCAGAGCGAGATATACAAGGGTAACAAGACCTCTTATACTGATACCTTTGTGGACAATAAGGCAGTTTACACCTACAAGGTCAAGGCTGTCCGTACAGTTGACGGCAAGGATTACGTCAGCGAGTACAGCACCGAGCAGCAGGGAATGATAAACTATTCACTTACCTCTGTTCAGGGTCTTACAGCCACAGGCGGCGACGGCTGCGTTATCCTTAAATGGGACAAGGTGGACGGTGCGGACGGCTACTATGTTCAGTATTCCGAAAAGGACGCAAACAGCTGGACGACCATTGCAAATGTGGGACAGACCACCTTCACCCATACAGGTCTCAGAAACGGAGACATTTACGATTACCGCATCATTCCCTATGTGACCATAAATAACAAGGAAGAGTCCGCCGATACCTTCGCTCAGAAGGTGACAGGCAAGGCAGGCATAAATCTTCCCGCTCCTGCCGATTTTACCGCTACCGCAGGAGACGGTCAGGTAACTCTCAAATGGACCGCTGTGAAGGGTGCAGAGGGCTACTGTGTATACCTTGTGGCATATGACGGCACCGCATATCTCCTTGACAAGGTTTCAAAAACTACTGCTATCCATACAAATCTTTCCAACAATACCACCTTTACATATAAAGTATGCGCCTATAAATATGTGGACGATGTTTTTGTTGAAGGAGACTTTTCGGTGGCAAAAACAGTTACTGTGGGCATTGAGCTGAATGCTCCCACAGACGTTACCGCAAAGGCAGGCAACGAGCAGATAACCCTTTCCTGGAAGAAGTCGGACGGAGCAGAGGGATATGTGGTATATGCCTACAATATGGCTCAGATGAGCTTTATTCCCGTTGGCATTGTAACAGGCACAAGCTTTGTTCATACCGGACTTATCGCAGGCAGGGAATACACCTATATGATAGCCGCATACAAGAATGTAAACGGCAGCGTTGTTTATTCTGGATATTCGCTTTCGGTAACGGCAACACCTGCCTCCTCAGGCGGCACCAAGCCCACCGACAACAGCAATGCCGAGGCAGGGGATTACCGTATTTTCATTACGGGAACCACTCCCTACGGAATGTCAAACAGCAATATCATTTCCGCATATGCAGGCAAGGGTGCGTTCAACACCGATATCGACGTGAGATTTACCCTCAGCCCCGATACCGTGACAGCAATTCAGGACGTGCTTAATTTCTACGGCGAGGGAATTGAAAGCTTCCTTATTTATCCTATGGATATCGCCATTTACAACGCAGGCACCAACACAAAGGCGACGATAAACGAGGGATATTATATGACCCTCACCATTCCCGTTCCCGATGAGCTGCTGCCCTATTCGGAGCATATTTCCGTAGTACACGTGTCCGACCTGGGACAGCTTGAGATACTTCCCGCAATTCACGTAAATGTGGGAGGCGTTGATTGTATGCAGTTTACCGCAAACAGCTTCTCGCCCTATGCATTCGTGGTATATCTCCCCGAAATAGGCGAGGACACCAGCGCAGGAACGCCTGCCGCCGCACAGGGAACCGCTCAGACAAGCACAAGCGGTCAGTCCGCCGCATTGACATTCAGAAACACATATCTCCCCGAGCTTTACAGACGCAGAGCAAGAAACAAGGTTTACAGGATAGTGAACAGATAAGTTATAGCTTAAAATGCCGCTTGTCCATTGGGCAGGCGGCAGATTATTTATAATATATCTCTCTGAACAAAGAAAAAAGAGTGACCCTTCGGTATTTTTCCGAAGGGTCACTCTTTTATCATTTATCCGATTTTTTCTTTTCCTTAGTCTTTACGATCTTTGGAGCCGATTTTTCCGTCAAGCAGCTTTCGGTAACGATGACCTTGGAAATTCCCTACTCGGAGGGGGCGTTAAACATTGTATCCTGGAGTATTCCCTCAACAATGGCACGAAGTCCTCTTGCGCCTGTTTTCTGCTTTATCGCTTCGGCAGCAATGGCAGTGAGGGCCTTTTCCTCAAACTCAAGCTCGATACCATCAAGCTTGAAAAGGTGCTTGTACTGCTTGACAAGGGCATTTCTGGGCTCCGTGAGTATCTGGACCAGAGCCGCCTCGTCCAGCTCGTCAAGAACGGTGATAACGGGAAGTCTGCCCACCAGCTCGGGGACCATACCGAATTTTACAAGGTCCTGAGGAGTTACGTCCTTGAAAATGTTCTTCTCCTTTTCGGCTCTGCTCTTGATGTCAGCACCAAAGCCGAGAGTTGTGGAGTCCTTGCGCTTTTTGATGGTCTGCTCAAGACCGTCAAAAGCACCGCCGCAGATAAAGAGAATATTTTTGGTGTTTACCTGTATGCATTCCTGATTGGGGTGCTTTCTTCCGCCGTTGGGGGGGACGTTGGAAACAGTGCCCTCAACGATTTTCAGAAGTGCCTGCTGAACTCCTTCACCGCTTACATCACGGGTAATGGAGGTGTTCTCGGACTTTCTTGCTATCTTGTCTATCTCGTCAATGTAGATAATGCCTCGTTCAGCGGCTTCAACATCATAATCCGCTGCCTGTAAGAGCCTTACAAGGACGTTTTCAACATCGTCGCCCACGTAACCTGCCTCTGTAAGAGTGGTGGCGTCGGCAATGGCGAAGGGAACGTCAAGTATCTTTGCAAGGGTGGAGGCGATAAGGGTCTTTCCTACACCTGTGGGTCCAAGCAGGATAACGTTTGATTTCTGCAGCTCCACATCGTTTTTTTCTTCCTTGCCCGAAGAAATTCTCTTATAGTGGTTGTAAACCGCAACGGAAAGGGCGATCTTCGCCATATCCTGACCGATCACATACTCGTCGAGAACCTTTTTGATCTCTGCGGGCTTTTTTATCTTGAACTCGTGGGGAGCGTTCATCTTTTCAAGTCGCTCAAAATGCTCGGGGTCGGGGATATATCCCAGCTGGTCGTTGTTCATAAGCATTTCGTAGCAGTAAACAACACAGCTGTCGCAGATATTTGCTCCTCCTGCGGAAAAAACATTCTGAGCCGCTGTTTCGGGTCTGCCGCAGAAGCTGCAGCGCTTTGGTCCTCTTTCCGACGGCATTGTAACCATTCCTTTCCTTGGGGAAAATCTATGTTTCTATAAATTTTGCCCTGCCGCCGAAACGACAGCAGAGCAAATGATCAGTTTTATCTGTGCTCTATGACCTTGTCAATGAGACCGTATTCCATTGCCTCCTGGGCAGTAAGGTAATTGTCTCTCTCGGTATCACGCTCGATAACATCAAGAGGCTTGCCTGTGTTCTTGGCAAGTATCTCATTGAGCTTCTTGCGGGTGTATACCATATGGTCTGAGTGTATCTTGATATCGGTGCACTGTCCGGAAATTCCGCCGCCCGAAATAAGGGGCTGGTGGATAAGAATTTCCGAATTGGGAAGAGCAAATCTCTTGCCCTTTGTGCCTGCGGAAAGGAGAAATGCTCCCATTGAAGCCGCCATACCCATACAGATAGTGGAAACATCGCACTTGATATACTGCATAGTATCGTAAATTGCCATTCCTGCGGTTATAACGCCGCCGGGGCTGTTGATATAGAAGGAAATATCCTTTTCGGGATCCTGTCCCTCGAGAAACAGCATCTGGGCGATAACAAGACTTGCGGTGGTATTATTCACTTCCTCGGACAGAATGATTATTCTGTCGGTGAGGAGCCTGGAATAAATATCCATACTGCGCTCGCCTCGTCCGGTCTGTTCAACAACATATGGCACTAAGCTCATTCAGAAACACCTCCGAAATGTATTTAAGCGGTAAATTACTTGATAACTGCGCTGTCCTTTACAAGCTTGGAAGCCTCGGTAACAAGCATATCAGTCTTGAGAGTTGCAGGGCTTACCACGCTCATAAGCTGGTTGAGGGGAAGCTTGTAGGTCTCGGACATCTTCTTGAGTTCTTCCATGACCTGCTCGTCAGTTACCTCGATGTTCTCAAGCTTTGCGATCTGCTCGAGAGCCAGTCTCAGCTTAACGGTCTTTTCAGCCTGATCCTTGAAGGTATCTCTGAAAGCAGCCTCGTCCATACCTGTGAAGGAGAGGTACATAGGAAGATCAAGACCCTGCTGGGAAAGTCTCATCTCAAAATCCCTTACCATATCGTCAATCTTATGCTCGAACATTACCTGAGGGATCTCAGCGTTCATCTTTTCGATCACTTTGTCATAAACAGCGTTCTCGGCAGCTGCGTCGGCATTTTTGGAAGCATTCTCCTCAAGCTTCTTCTTGAGGTCAGCCTTCAGCTCATCAAGAGTATCGAACTCGGAAGTATCCTTTGCGAAATCATCGTCAAGGTCGGGAAGCTCGGTTGCCTTGATCTCGTGGAGCTTGATCTTGAACTCAGCAGGCTTGCCTGCAAGCTCTTCCATCTGATAATTCTCGGGGAATGTTACATTGATGGTGAAGTCCTCGCCTGTGGACTTGCCGACGATCTGCTCCTCGAAGCCGGGAATGAACTGACCGGAACCGATCTTGAGGCTGAAGCCGTTCTCCTTGCCGCCGTCAAATGCCTTACCGTCCATAAAGCCCTCGAAGTCGATAACAACGGTATCGCCGTTTTCAACTGCTCTGTCCTCGATGGTGATAAGTCTGCCGTTTCTCTCCTGCATAGACTTCAGCTGGTTGTCAACGTCCTCGTCGGTAATAGTCTTGACAGTTTTTTCAACTTCTATTCCCTTATAATCGGAGATCTCTACCTCGGGCTTAGCGATGCACTTTACCTTGAAAGCAACGCCTGTGTCCTTGGAAAGAGCGGTAACGTCGATCTCGGGGCGGTCAACTACCTCAATGCCTGCCTCGTCGATAGCCTTGCCTACAACAAAGGGAACCATTGCGTTAACAGCGTCATCATAGAAGCAGCTCTCGCCGTAAAGCTTCTCGATCATCTTACGGGGAGCCTTGCCCTTTCTGAAGCCGGGAACGTTTATCTTATTCTTTGCCTTCTGGTAAGCAGCCTGTACAGCGGACTCAAACTCCTCTGCGGAAGCCTCCACCTCAAGCTCATAAATGTTTGTTTCAATTTTATTTGTAGATTTTAAGCTCATTTACAACATCCTCCATTTTAATACAAGAATATAAAAAGATTATACCATAGTTTTTTTAATAAAGCTATAGCAATTTTGATATTTCTGCATTTTGCACAAATTACATTATTTTAACAGGGCAAAATTGCACATAATCGGCGGAAACAAGCCGAAATTCAATGCCGTCTCTCTCGCCGTTCACCGCATACTGATGCCCCTTTCCGTGAACGTGACCGTAATAGCACTTTTTGATATTATGCTTATACATCACATCAAGCAGGTCGGGGTTGTACTCGTTTCCGTAAAGGGGGGGATAATGCAGAAAGACTATTGGCTCAAGCCCTGCCTGCTCGGCGGAAGCAATGGACGTCTCCAGACGGTTTGCCTCCCTTGCCAGCACCTTGGCATCGGCAGGCTCACTGTCATCATTTATCCAGCCTCGGGTGCCGCATATTCCGAAGCATTCGTAGGCGTAATGGTTGTTGTGCAGGATATGTATGGTGCCAAAGCCCTTTTCCTCAAGAAATCTATTCATTTTGGCGGCAGTGTTCCACCAATAATCGTGATTGCCCTTGAGAATTATTTTTTGACCCGGAAGCTCGTGGATAAATCGGAAATCGGGGTCTGCCTGAGCAAGTGACATCGCCCAGGATATATCCCCGGGAATGACTATCGTGTCATCTCCGGATATCTCTCTTGTCCAGTTTTCCTTTATCCGCTCCATATAGTTGTCCCAGCCGCCGAAAATATCCATCGGCTTGTTTACCGACAGGGACAGGTGCAGATCTCCCATTACAAAAAGCGCCATTTTATTTCCTTTCCAAAACAGCGTTGCCGCGGCAGCCACGATGAAAGGGTGACTTTAATGATATATTACAGAGAAAGGGATTTAAGAACAAAATCCTTCATTTCGTCTCTGCCGATCACGCCTGTGAAGCGGATTTCCTTGTCTTTAAGCTCTGCAAGAGACTTGGGAACATCATAGCCCGAAACCTGATGGAGCTTCTCAACCTTGTCAAACTCGTCCATATCGCCTGCTGTGCCATTGATAGCCTCAAGAACGGCGGTGCTGAACTTGTATGGGCTTGCGGTGGAAGCGATAACGGTCTTGGTATTGTCCCCCGTAGCCTTCTTGTAATCCTCGTATACCTTAACGGCAACAGCTGTGTGAGTGTCGAGAGTGTAGGAATATTTGTCGTAAATTTCCTTTATGCAAGCCTTGGTCTGAACATCGTCGCAGCAGCCTGCGGCAAAATCAGCCTTGAGCTTTGCCTTAACATCATCGGTGACCTCGTATCTGCCCTCGGTTGCCAGCTTTCCGAACCAATCTCTTATCTGAGCGTCATTCTCGCCGCACATAATGTAGAGAAGTCTCTCAAGATTTGAGGAAATGAGAATGTCCATAGAGGGGGAAACGGTGGTGATGAACTTTCTGTTTCTGTCATAAACGCCTGTGTTGATGAAATCTGTGAGAACGTTATTTGCATTTGAAGCGCAGATAAGCTTGTTAACGGGCATACCCATATTCTTTGCGTAGTAAGCCGCAAGGATATTTCCGAAATTTCCTGTGGGAACAACAACGTTTATCTTGTCCCCCGCATTTATCTCTCTGTCCTTGACCAGCTCCGCATAGGTGGATATGTAGTAGATTATCTGAGGAGCAAGTCTGCCCCAGTTGATCGAGTTAGCGGAGGAGAACATCATTCCGCCGTCGGAAAGCTTCTGCTTTATCTCATCATTGGTAAATACAGCCTTAACGCCGTTCTGGCAGTCGTCGAAATTGCCGTTTAATGCGCAAACTGTAACGTTCTTGCCTTCCTGAGTAGCCATCTGACGCTTCTGCATAGCGGAAACGCCGTCCTGGGGATAGAACACCATAATGGAAGTGCCCTCAACGTCAGCAAAGCCCTCAAGAGCAGCCTTGCCCGTGTCGCCCGAGGTAGCAACGAGGATAACCACCTTCTTGTTGATGCCTGTCTTTTTCAGAGAAGTTGTGAGCAGGTAGGGGAGTATCTGGAGCGCCATATCCTTGAAAGCGCAGGTAGGACCGTGCCACAGCTCCAGGACATAGGTGCCGTCGAAAAGGTGAGATATCTCCGCAATATTTGCAGTTGCGAAGCTCTTGTCGTTGTATGCGCTCTCGGTGCAGTATTTAAGCTCAGCGTCGGTGAAATCGGTAAGGAACTTCTTGAAGATGTATGCCGCTCTCTCGGCATAGCTCATATCTCCCAGGCTCACGATCTCGTCCATAGAAATGGAGGGTATCTCGGAGGGAACGAAAAGTCCTCCGTCTGCGGAAATGCCCTGAACGATGGCTTCTGCAGAGCTGATCTTTACTTCGCTGTTTCTGGTGCTTTTGTAAAACATATCAAATAATCTTTCCTTTCTGAAATTTATATCTGAAGCGGTATGACCGCTGTTTTTTTATAATGTGCTGTCCCCGCCGCCGTCATAGGCATTGTCGAGGTAGGAAAATTTAACTATTTTCCCGTTTTTTACGGTAACTTCCGAAATGTCAAATCTCGGCTGAAGCTCGTGAGGATATCTGAAGGAATACTCCTTTGCCGCATTTATTATAAGACTTCGCTTTCGCTTACCCACCGCCTCCGCTCCGCTTTCAAGAGCGGAAATGTCACGGGTCTTGACCTCCACAAAGGCGATGATACCGTCTTTTTTGGCAATGATATCTATCTCCCCGCCCTTGATGCGGAAATTTCTGCGGATAATTTCGTATCCCGACTTTTTCAGATAATAAGCCGTAAGCTCCTCGCCCAGCTTACCCGTTTCACTCCTGCTTTGCCGCATAATATTTTTTCAGAAACGACATTCGGTGGATAGGAGAAGGACCGTATTTGTCAAGCATTTCATAATGGAGCTTTGTGCCGTAGCCCTTGTGACGTTCAAACTGCCACTGGGGATATTTCTCCGCCGCGTCCTTCATATACCTGTCACGGCTCACCTTTGCGAGAATTGAAGCAGCGGCAATGCTTGCGGAAGTGCCGTCGCCCTTCACAACAGTCTCACCCTCAATGGGAATAGGGGGGAACTTGTTTCCGTCAATAAGAGCATATTCGGGGGTGATGTCAAGTCCCTCCACCGCTCTTTTCATTGCAAGAAGAGCCGCTTGTAAAATGTTCAGCTGTTCAATTTCCTCAACTGAAGCGGTGGCGATACAAAATGACTTCGCCTTGGAAACTATCTCCTCAAAAAGCTCCTCACGCTTTTTTTCGCTGAGCTTCTTGCTGTCGTTTAGACCCTCTATGACAACGCCGTCCTCAAGTATAACGGCGGCGGCATAAACATCTCCTGCCAGAGGACCTCTGCCTGCCTCGTCAATACCGCAGAAAACGGGGTGAAAAAGGCGTACGGTCTTGTCGTATTCAAAGAGAGGAGAAAGCTCTGTCACCGTATTCAAGACAATTCCTCCTTATTCCGAAAATTCCTCGGGTCTCTCAAGGGTTATCCTGCCAAGCTTTCCGCTCCGAAACTCGTCAAGCACGGTAATAGCGGCTCTCTCGGTGTTTATCTCTCCCCCCGAAATGAGCATACCCCTTGCCTTGCCCACTCTCATAAGAAGCTCGTAGCCCGAAAGACAGCCCATAGCTTCGCCGCTTTCGGTCATTTCGTCCTCCTCGGGAGTTTCAAGGTTTATCTTATAACGCTCTTTAAGCCCCTGAGGATAAATTTCCCTGAGCCTTACAAGAAGTCTGCAGGCAAGCAGCTCTGTGTCCACAACATCGTCCTTCACAGCGCCTGTAAACGCCAGCTTTTCACCGACGGACATATCCTCAAACTTAGGCCACAGCACACCGGGCATATCCAGAAGCTCAATGTCATTATCCACCATTACCCACTGCTTTTCTCGGGTAACGCCGGGGCGATCCTCCACCTTAGCCTTTTTCTGCCCTGCCATACGGTTTATAAACGAGGACTTGCCAACATTGGGGATACCAACCACCATAAGGTGCAGCACCCGTCCGCTCATACCCTTTGCGGCGTACTTTTCGATAAGCGGAGCAAGAGTCTCCCTTACCGCAGGGACAAATCTGTTAAGCCCTCTGCCCGTTCTGCAGTCCGCAGGAACGGCGCAGATGCCTTCTTTTCGGAAATATTCCACCCAGCTCTGAGTTATCCTCTCGTCGGCAGCGTCGCATTTGTTCAGTATCACGATACGGGGCTTGCCCTCAACGAGAGTGTTTATCTCGGGGTTTCTGCTGGACATCGGTACCCTTGCATCAATGACCTCAACAACTGCGTCCACAAGCGGCAGACACTTTTCCATCATTCGGCGGGTCTTGGTCATATGTCCGGGAAACCACTGTATTGACGGTATTTCGTTCATCTGCCATACTCCTTAAAACTCAAAAGAGGAAAGCAGGCGAAAGGCGAATGTCTTTCCGTCTGTCTTTCCTCCGTAAAATTTATGTTCCTGTTTATTCAACAGTTCCTATACGCTCCATAGGCCAGATCCTGAAAACGACCTTGCCGACTATCTCGTCCTCGGGAATGAAGCCGATCTTTGAGCTTCTGCTGTCGGCAGAGTGCATTCTGTTGTCGCCCATCACGAAATAATTTCCCTCGGGAACTGTAACAGGATATTCGAAAGCGCCCTCGTCAAGCTGAGTAAGCTCGTTTATGTAGCTTTCCTGCAAAACCTCGCCGTTGACCTTAACGACGCCGCTCTCAAAGTTTATGTCCACCTGGTCACCGCCCTGTGCGATAACGCGCTTAACAATGGGCTTGCCCAGGCTCTGGCTGTCAACTATAACAATATCGCCCTTTTCGGGGGTATAGAAAAGGTGATGAACAATAAGCTTATCGCCGTCCTGGAGCGTAGGTACCATTGACTCACCGTCAACGTTCGCCTGTCTGAGCAGGAAGGTGAAAACAAGTATCACAGCGAAAAAAGCAAATATAATGGTCTCCGCCCACTCAAGAAATTCCTCATAAGGGGTGCCGTTTTTCTTATTTTCGTCAGCGTCCAGTGCTTCATAATTGATCTGAAACTTAGCCATTATGCTCATCCTTTCGTATTCCGTCCGGGACGGTCAACTGCGTTAATAGCAAAAAAGGGAACTGCTCATAAGTCCCCAAGCAACCGATACAAAAGCGTTTAAGGTACACAGCGGAGCGTATGCCGCGCTGTGTACAATATAAGCTTTTCGGTCAATTGAAAGGAGTCTTATTCCTTTCATTAACATCTGCTGCAACAGATTACTGGATCTGCTCCTTGACCTTTGCAGCCTTGCCGACTCTGTCTCTGAGGTAGTAGAGCTTGCTTCTTCTAACCTTACCGTTTCTGATAACCTCTACCTTGTCAACAACGGGAGAATGTACAGGGAAAACTCTTTCGATGCCGCAGCCGTGAGCAACACGTCTAACGGTGAAGGTCTCCTGAATGCCGCCGTGTCTCTTAGCGATAACGGTGCCCTCGAAAACCTGGATTCTGTACTTCTGACCTTCCTTGATTCTTACGTGTACCTTAACGGTATCGCCCACCTCGAAAGCGGGAACCTCAGCCTTAAGGCTTGAGTCGCTGATAAGCTTGAGTGCGTCCATTTTAATATCCTCCTAAAATCTCAAGACATTCTTACCCCGCGTGATATCCTCTCAAAAAGACGCCTGAGAGGGCGGTGCAGCGGACTGTCCTTTTAATGTTGCAAGCATATTGCCTGCAGCACTAATCTCGTCTTTTCGGCGCATAGGCATACTTCGACGGATTTTAAATGCGTATTTATTTTACCACATCTGCATAAAAATTTCAATAGTTTTTTCTCACATTTAAATTTTCTGCATATTATTCAAATGATGTACCATCCGCACAAAGAATATTTGTGCGTTTTGCACAACAAAGCTCTGCCACAACTTCGCAGGAATTACAGTATTCAAGGAATGACTCGGTAAATACGGCACAGTTAAGATTAAGCTCATTTCCCGCAGGGAGCCTGAGGGTCACCTTTATCCCGTTTTCACATTCGGAAACGCTCAGAATATTGACATGAGGCTTTATATCCACCTCTATCATACCCTTTTTCTTTGAGTGCTTCATCACCTTGATGCTCTCCCGGGAAATATATCCCGAAACAGCTGCCTTCAAAGCCTCCGTATTACCCGAAAAAAGCGTCTCATATTCCGCAAAGCCGATGTCCTTGTTGGGGTGAACGGGATAAGCTGCCGAAACTATTCTTATCCCCTCGGGACAAGCACTGTTCAGCCCTTCGGTTATCTCTTCAAAGCTCACGTCCTCAACTATTGCCATATCCATAGGCTCTCGCACGCCCTCCGTACCCAGAGAAAGCGCCAGAGGAAAATTCAGATATATCCTCGGATTAAAGCCCTCTGAGTACCAAACGGGAAGCCCCGAGCGCTTCAAAGCCCTCTGCATGGTCCTCAGCAGGTCAAGGTGGGAAATGTAGATCGCCCTGTCCTTTTTTTCAAAAAAGACCCTGATGTTTTTCTTATCCAAAGCATTCCCTCCCCGACGCCTTGTTTACTCCGCAGCCGCTGCACGCCTCACGGCAGCTTTTTGTGACCTTTCCTTCCTTTGCCTTTTTGTTTTCCCTCACAAAAAAGCTCTTGTCTATCATATAATCAAGGTGATCCCAGGGTGCGACCTCATCATATTCCATAGCCCTGTGAGAATAGAAATCAATATCCGTTTCCGTGTCCGCAAATGCATTTACCCACTGGTCATAGCGGTACATCTCGTCCCAGCCGTCAAATTTGCAGCCACGTTCCCAGGCACGCTTGATAACAGCTCCCAGCCGCCTGTCGCCCTTTGCCAGAGCAGCCTCAAGAATGCTTATGCGGAAATTATGATAGCTTACGTTAATATACCTTTTGCCCTTTGTGCTGTCAAGGAGCAGCTTCTGACGGCGGTTTATCTCGTCAATGCTTATCTGCGGCTCAAACTGAAAAGGCGTAAAGGGCTTCGGCACAAAGGTGGCGCAGCTTATGGAAATGGAAAGCTTCTGACCTCTCGGACGATTTTTCATATTGAAATACAGATCGGCAATGCGCTTGGCAAGGTCGGCAATGCCCATAATGTCCTCGTCCGTCTCGGTGGGCAGACCCATCATAAAGTACAGCTTCACACCCGCATATCCGCCCTCAAAGGCAGTCCTGCAGGCGGACATTATCTCCTCCTCGTCAATGTTCTTGTTGATAACATCACGAAGCCGCTGAGTGCCTGCCTCGGGAGCAAAGGTAAGACCGCTCTTTCTCACCTTTGAAAGCTGTTCCATAAGATTTTTGTTAAAACGGTCGATACGCATAGAAGGCAGCGCAAGATTTACCCTTTCGCCCTCGGTGTACCCCGTCATTTCCGTAAGCATTTCCTCAATATCCGAGTGGTCGCTGGTGCTGAGAGACGCAAGAGACAGCTCCTCATAGCCCGTAGACTCGCATAAAGCCTTGGCTTCATTAACAATAGTGCCCGTAGATTTTTCCCTGAATGGTCTGTAAATAAACCCAGCCTGACAGAAACGGCAGCCTCTTATGCACCCTCTCAGGACTTCCACAACAGCCCTGTCGTGAACTATCTCGGAAAAAGGCACCACAAAGCTTTCGGGATAGAAAACCTTGTCAAGGTCTTTGATTATCCGCTTTGTGACCTTCTCGGGAACGCCATCGCAAACAGGCACCACCTTCTCAATGCGCCCGTCCTCAAGGTAGGACACATTATATAATGAAGGCACATAGATACCCTTTATCCCCGCCGCACGGAGCAGAAAAGCCTTTTTCGTATATTCGCCCGACTTTTTCATCTCCTCATAAAGCTCCATCAGCTCTATGTTGACCTCCTCGCCCTCACCGATAACGAAAAGGTCGATAAAGTCGCACAGCGGCTCGGGATTGCATACACAAGGACCTCCCGCAATGACCACAGGGTCATTTTCATTCCTTTCGGCAGCAAGCACATTAAGCCCTGCAAGGTCAAGCATATTAAGGATATTAGTGTAGCAAAGCTCGTACTGAACGGTAAAACCGATAAAGTCAAAATCCTTTATAGGGTCAAGGCTCTCAAGCCCGTACAGCGGAATGTGATTTTCACGCATAAGCTCCTCGAAATCCGTCCAAGGAGCAAAAACTCTCTCGCACCACCAGTTCTCACGGGCATTTTTCAGCGAGTAAAGAATTTTCATACCAATGTGGGACATACCAACGTCATAAGCGTCGGGAAAGCAGAATGCAAACCGCACGTCCACCTTGCTTTTGTCCTTAACAACACTGTTAAGCTCACCGCCGATATATCGTGAGGGAGATTTTACTTTTAAAAGCAGCTTTTCAATTTTCTCACGCAGATTTTCCATATTCTTCCTTTCATATCCGAACAGGCTCGCCCGATAATTCGGGAATTAGCCGTAAAATTTCTCTTACCACACCGTTTTCATCATTAGAAGGAGCAATAAATGCGGCATTTTCCTTCAAACCGGGGTGAGCATTTTCCATAGCAAAGCTGTATTTGCAGCAGCCCATCATTTCCAGGTCATTGAGGTAATCTCCGAAAACCATAGCCTCGTCATATCCGGCCCCCAGCTTGTCCATCAGCTTTTTAACAGCATTTCCCTTGTTTACGTCTTTTTCCACAATATCCACCCATTGAGTATTGGACAGAATAACATTGTACCTGTCCGAAAATCGCTTCATTGCAGGATATGTGAGCTGCTCCGCATTTCTGTCAAAAAGAGCTGCCTTGATAATATGGTCATTTCCTACAAAATCCTCAAGCCGATGAAGCTCTGTGAGCCTTCCGCAGTAAATATGGCAGCTCTCTGCAAAATCGGGGTCGCTGTCCGTAACATAAGCGGACTTTTCCCCCGACAAAAGCACCCTCACGCCGTCGTCATAAAGCTCACGGGCGCATTTTATCATCTCAAGCACGCCCTCGTCCGCCATGGGCAGGGAATAGACGCACTGACCCTTTTCATATGCAATACCGCCGTTTTCGGCAATAAACATCATCTTGTCTCTAACAGGCTCAAAAAGCCGCTCCACACCGTAATACTGCCTCCCCGAAGCGGCGGCAAAGACCACGCCGCTGCGGTTCATACGCTCCACAAGCTCAAAAAATCCCTCGGGCAATTCGTGTGCGCTGTTTAAAAGTGTGCCGTCCAGATCGGCTGCAATAAATTTTATAATGTGAGTTCAATCCCTTCAAAAAAATCATATCCGAAACACATTATATCATAAATCGGAGCAGAGTTCAAGAAGTTTAAGAATATCTTCATAAACGGTTATCATAATTCATATTATAGCACATCCGTCCCAAAATGTCAATACCCAAAAGAAACAAAAGTGTCATATAAAATCAAATTCGTATAAATGCCCAAAATGCAATCAGCATAATTGTTGATATAGTACATATATTCCAAAAGAGAAACTGCAATTAAAAAAAAACGGTAACTCAGCCCTCCGAGTTACCGCCAAAGAAACCGTATCTGTTGTAAATTCCTGCCGAAGAAACGCCGGAAAGCTGAGCTAAATTCTGAAGCTCCGAACCCTTCTTAGCCATCTTTGCGCCATAGGAATAGCCGCCCTTGAATAATGCCTTTGCCTGCTCCGTATTTTCACCGAGAGCCTTTTCGTCCACCGACAGAGTGCCGTCCTCGCCAATGGAAATGCCAGCCTTTGAAAGAGCGCTCTCAAAGGAACGGGTGATGCCCGTCATACTGTCGCCCGTAAGCTTTGCGGCATAACTCGATGTGTTTTTCAGAGCATTCACAGCACCGTTGTAGCTGTCAACAAAGTCCTTGACCTCTTCCGTCAGCTTTTCCGAGGACATATCCTCAGCCCCCATTAAATCCACAGCGGAAAGGCTCATAGCCTGTGCGCTTTTCTTTAAATTAGCCGAATTTTCGGTCTCGGTGAGAGAACCGCTCTGATAATATTTTGAAACAGAATTTTCCGAGGTGTCCGTCCTGTTAAGATAGGTCTTTCCCGTTTTTTCGCTGAGCTTTGAATATGCCTTTTTCAGCATTTTCGAGTTAACGGAGGAACGATTCAGCAGGGAAGCAAGCTGACTTGAGGTGCTGTTTCCCGAACGGCTGAAGATATTTGCCCTGTAATGGTCAATGCCTCTGAGCGCCATAGCCATATCTCCTTACTGCTTTTTATTGTCAGCCATCTGCTGCTTTGCGGTAGACAGCATAAGCTTTATTCTGTTTTCCTGATTTACCCTGGTTGCACCGGGGTCATAGTCAATGGGAACGATGTTGGACTGAGGGAAGGTCTCACGGAGCTTACGTATCATACCCTTGCCGATGATGTGGTTTGGCAGACAGCCGAAGGGCTGAGCGCAGACGATATTGTTAATGCCCATGTGTATCATATCCACCATCTCGGCAGTCAGAAGCCAGCCCTCGCCCATTTTGTTGGCAGGTGAGATGTAAGGCTCAACGTCCTTTTTGGCCTCCTCAAAGGGAGTGGGACCGAAAAATCTTGTACCCTTAACCGCCTTGATTATCTTGTTCTGCATCATCTTGAAGAAGCCCTTCACAGCGGTGGAAGCGATGTATTTTTTGTATTTAACGTGATAAAGCTCAGTCTCCACCACGTGATGATCTCCCATAAAAATAAGGAAGTCGATAAGACCGGGGCAGTATACCTCGCAGCCCTCGGACTCGAGGAATTTCTGCAGCTCGTTGTTGCCCAGAGGGGAGTATTTGATGAATATCTCGCCCACAACGCCAACCTTTATCTTGTCGGGGTCGGGGGTGTAGGGGATATTTCCGAAATCCTCAACTATCTCCCTTGACACCTTGTCAAAAGCGCCGAAGTTGAAGTTTATCTCCACCAGCTTGTCCACCCACTTGTCAATGAGCCTGTCGCAGTCGCCCTTGTTGTTCTCATAGGGACGCACCTGATTGGAGATGAGCATGATAAGGTCGGCATAGCATATGGCTGTGATAAGGTCTGCAAGAAGAGCAGGGGTAAGGTGGAAGCCGGGGTTTTTCTCAAGGCTTGCCAGGTTCAGCGAAATAACGGGGACCTGCTCCATTCCGCACTTTTTCAGAGCCTTTCTGATAAGGTGGATATAATTGGAGGCTCTGCAGCCGCCGCCCGACTGTATCATCATAAGAGCGGTCTTGTTCACGTCAAACTGACCCGATTTAAGAGCGTCGATAAACTGACCTATGCACAGCAGGGCAGGATAACAGGTGTCATTGTGAACGTAGCGCAGACCCTCGTCTACGATGCGTCTGCCCGTAGTGGTGAGCAGCTTCATTCTGTATCCGTGATTGTTGAAAATCCTTTCGAGAAGTCTGAAATGTATGGGAAGCATATTGGGAATGAGAATAGTGTATTCCCGACGCATTTCTTCCGTAAAGAGCAGTCTGCCCTGTTCGTTGTAAATAAGCTCTGCCATAGGGGTCTATCATCCTCGTTTCATTTGATAATACAGAATAATTATATCACATTCGTCTGATTTTTACAAGCCCTTTTAAAATTTTATTTATTAGAAAGTGATGAAAAGTTATCGGCAAAATTATTAAGGAAATCCGTCCAGCTTTCTCCGCCGATAAAAACATCATCTGCAATAATGTAGATCTTGCCGCTCTCGCCGATAGCGATAAAGTCGTCATTGATAAGCCCCAGAGGGATAATATAGTCCTTCATTCCATCGGAAAGCTGCTTGAAAAGGTGAGCCGCATCGTAAATATTTTCGGGATATACCACCATCTTGTTTTCAATGTCCCCGTTTTCGGTAATGACGAACTGCCCGTTGTCAAACTTCCCGTGCTTGCCGATGGAGAGCATATAAAAATCGTTTATGATATCCCTTGCGGTGTCCGATACTCGATAGCCCTCCTCCTCAAAAAATGCAAAGCATTCATCTAATGAGTCCTCGGACATAAACCTCTGCTTGCCATAGCCGCAGGACTCTATAAGCTTTCTCGCTCTTTCCGAAAGACCGTTAAGCTCCATTTATCTGTTCATTCCTTTCAATATGCCAAAAGGCTATATAATACCAAATTACATTATACACCTCCACGAAAAAAAAGTCAAGCACCCGATAAAACAGCTCATCTGTACCTGTTCATCACCACAGCGTCCGCAATATCCCTAAAAACAGGCCCGCAGGTAACATTTCCCGAAACGCCCTCCTCTATCATCACCGTAACCGCATATCTCGGCTCGTCCGCAGGAAAAAATCCCGTAAACCAGCAGTTGAGCTTCTCGTTTCCGTATTCGTCGTATATCCATGTCTGAGCGGTGGAGGTCTTGCCGCCCCCTGTGGTAAATTCGGGAATAGCCACCGAATTTGCCTTGTACATGGTGGATATCATAAAATCCTTCAGCTTGTGGGCGGTGGACTTTTTCATTACACGTGTATAGCTTTTCAGCTCCGCTGATACCGCCCTGTCGCTCCGTCTGTCGGTAACGCCGTTTATGAGAACGGGAGCGGGACATTCACCGCTGTTGGCAATGGCGGCAGTGAGCATAGTTATCTGTAAGGGCGTAGCGGTGAGCTTGCCCTGACCGAAAGAAAAATTCGCCTTTTCCTCGGGAACAAGAAGCTCTCCTATGCTTGGCAGATTGCCCTTTGCGGAGGTGATTCCCGGGGCAAAATATTTTCCCTCGCCGAAGCCCAGCCCAGCCGCAAAATCGTGAAAATACTCCGCAGGCAGATCCTGCCCGAGACATATGAAATAAGGATTGCAGGACTCAACCATTGCCGTTCTCATATCCATTCTGCCGTGACCGCCGAAGCGGTGACAGCCGAACTCGTCCTGTCTTACCGTAATGCTGCCCGTGCAGTCATAGGCATACTCCTCGGTAATGCCGTATTCAAGCGCCGCACCTGCTGTCACAAGCTTGAATATAGAACCCACGCTGTAAGCGGAAAATGCCCTGTTAATAAAAGGAGAATCGTCCGAGTCAAGGCTGTTTTCGGGGTGAGAGGGGTCAAAGGTGGGCTTGCTGACAACGGCGCAAAGCTCTCCCGTGGAAATATCCATAACAATTGCGGCGCCCTTGTCCACGTCCTTCATAGCCTCCTCCGCCGCACGCTGAATAGCGTAGTCGATAGATGTGCATATGCCCGTTTTAAAGCTTGTCATCCACCGCATATCAATGCCGTCCCCCTCAAGGAGGTCGCCCCTTGCGTCCACGCTGTAGCGGAGAGTTACCGAGCTTTTCGGCTCTCTGAGTACCGAGTCATAAGCCTGCTCAAGACCGCATACTCCGTGTCCGTCGCTTGTATAACCGATAATATGTGCGCAGAGACAGTCGTCCCCGTAACGCTGTGAAACGGGTATCACAGTAACGCTTTTAAGCTCAGTTGTATCCACGCCGCATAGAAAAAGTGCGTCACCGTCAATGCAGTCATTGTATTTTTCTATGTCGGTGATATGCCCAAGAAGCTCGTTTTTGTCGGCAGTTTCGGGATCAATTACCGCAATGTACTCCTCGCTCCTGTTCACAAGCCGCCTGCCGTTTCTGTCAAATATCTCCCCGTAGGCGCTCACCACCGTCACCTCTCTGGGTGCGGACATATCGTATTTCATATACACATTGCTGTTAATGTTTATGACCATCAGCCGCCACAGCAGAAAAATTCCCGTAAAGCCCGTAATTCCCGCAGCGGCAAGCAGCCTTTTATTCACCTTTTCCAAAATGCTCCCTCTTTCCCGTATTTTGTCAATAAAATTATTGCCGTATCGGGGCGGGGTTATTCAGAAAATCCGACCTTCTGAGCGGTTATTTATCCGACCCTCTCTGCATAGAATTAACTGTATTCAATATGGAAATCGGAAAGGAAGGTTTTAAAAATGACAAAGTATTATCCCGAGGGCGCTCTTATAAATACTCCCGAAAACAAAGCAAAGCTCAGAAGCCTTGAAACTCTTGAAGCTGCGGCGGAGAGCGGAGCCATACTTGAAGCAAGAGCGGCAGTATGCGACAGCAGCCACGACCTCATTGTAGAGCTGCCCTGCGGACGGGGGATAATTCCCAGAAACGAGGGAGCGGTGGGCATAGAGGACGGCTCCACAAGGGATATCGCCCTGATAACAAAGGTAAACAAGCCCGTTTGCTTCAAGGTGATAAAGGCAGAGATGAAGGACGGAGTTGTGACAGCAATGCTTTCACGGAGAGCGGCGCAGGAGGAATGTCTGGAAAAGTACATAAGCAGGCTGAGAACGGGAGATATCATTCCCGCAAGAGTAACTCACCTGGAGCAGTTTGGCGCATTTGTGGATATCGGCTGCGGACTTCCCTCCCTCATACCCATAGATTCAATGTCCGTCTCAAGGATATCCCACCCCTCGGATAGATTTTCGGTGGGACAGTTCATAAGGGCGGCGGTGAAGGGGATAAACGGCAGCAGGATATGGCTTACCCACAAGGAGCTTTTGGGAACATGGGACGAAAATGCAGCCCGATTTTCCTGCGGCGAAACGGTCTCGGGAATAGTCCGCTCTGTGGAGGACTACGGCATATTCGTGGAGCTTGCCCCAAATCTTGCAGGGCTTGCGGAGCCTAAGCCCGGGGTGAAGGCAGGGCAGTATGCGGGGGTGTACATAAAGGCGCTTATCCCCGAGAAGATGAAAGTGAAGCTCATTATAGTGGACGTTTTCGATTCTGACGCCCCCCCTGCGCCCCCCGAGTATTTCATTCCCCCCGAGGTCACCCATATTGACAGGTGGCGGTACACTTCCTCGATGTCCGACAGGGTCATAGAAACGGTTTTTGAGTAAAAAATATCCCGAGGGGAATTTTTGTTGTTCCTTTCGGGATATTTATGTTTTATGAAATAATTTAAAATTTATAATTTACATATTTTGTAAATCTTTGCTAAGTGAAATTTCTACATAGTTAAATCCCAAAGATCCGTTTTCTGAACCAAAATACAGTGTTCCGGAATTATACTCATATGTTAAGGCGAGCTCTTTTTGATTTGTTGGAGTACCGAGCGATTTTATTATTTCCTCGAAGCTATTATCCTTTGTCAAGTTATAAACCTTTATATCGTTTTGGTCTAATGCGTCTGAAGTTATAGCCATTGAAACAATGTTTGATTCACTATCCTGCTCGACAACAGCCAGACATTGTCCGTTGTATTCTATACACGGATACTTTTGGTTATTTCCTTGAACCTCACCCATTGAATATTCCTTACCCAATTCCTCAATTTTAAAGGGTAAAGATACCTGCTGACCGTTTATTTCAATAATGTTTATTTCCTCAAAATCGGGATATTCGCCGCTTTCAGATTTTTCTGTTATGGTCTGCGAACTGACTTCACTGTCCGCCAAGCTTGTATCGGCAGAAGTCTGACCGTTTACAGAACACCCCGACAGCACCATTGCCGAAGCCAAAAGCAGGAGCAGGGCGTTCTTTTTTGTTTTTCTCAGAAAATCGGTATGCATTTTTTATCTCCTTATTTATGTTAGTAGCACTGTAAAACCAAGTGCGCTTTATCAAAACGCTTCCGTAAGATTTTTTTGTATTTCAATAATATCATATATCTACAAGTTTGTCAATATTTCAGAAAAAAACAGTCAACAAATTTATCTCTCTGCAAAAATTTCAAAAACCCTTGAAATTCCACAAAAAGTATAGTATAATAAAATTACCGTTTATTTTGAAAAAAAGGAGCATAAAAAATGTACAAGGATATTATTGACACCATTGGCTATGTTGAAAAGGTCGATCCCGAGGTCGGCGAGGCTATGGCTAAGGAGCTTGCACGCCAGAAGAGAAACCTTGAGCTTATCGCCAGCGAGAATATCGTTTCCCCCGCAGTAATGGCGGCTATGGGCAGCGTTCTCACCAACAAGTACGCAGAGGGCTATCCCGGAAAGAGATACTACGGCGGCTGTCAGGACGTTGACATCGTCGAGACCATTGCCATCGAAAGAGCAAAGAAGCTTTTTGGCGCAAATTTTGCCAATGTTCAGGCTCACTCGGGCGCACAGGCAAACACCGCAGTTTATGTGGCTCTCCTCCAGCCCGGCGACACCGTTCTCGGAATGAGCCTTGCAGACGGCGGACATCTTACCCACGGCTCTCCCGTAAATATTTCGGGCAAATACTTCAACTTTGTTTCCTACGGCCTCGATGACGAAACAGAGATGATAAATTACGATACAGTTCAGAAGCTTGCAGAGGAGCATAAGCCCAAGCTTATCGTTGCAGGTGCATCCGCATATCCCAGAGCAATTGACTTTGAGAAGCTTTCTCAGATAGCAAAGTCCGTAGGCGCATATCTTATGGTGGATATGGCTCATATCGCAGGACTTGTTGCCGCAGGTATGCATCAGTCACCCGTTCCCTATGCGGATATCGTTACCACCACTACTCACAAGACCCTGAGAGGTCCCAGAGGAGGACTTATCCTCACAAATGACGAGGCTCTCGCAAAGAAGATAAACTCCGCAATCTTCCCCGGCACACAGGGCGGTCCTCTTATGCATATCATTGCAGGCAAGGCTGTATGCTTCGGCGAGGCTCTCAAGCCCGAGTTCAAGGACTACGGCAGACGTATTGTTGAGAATGCGCAGGCTCTTGCAAAGGGACTTCTTGACAGAGGCTTCAACCTTGTTTCGGGCGGCACCGACAATCACCTTATGCTCGTTGACCTCCGTCCCTTCCACATCACAGGCAAGGAGCTTGAGAACCGTCTTGACGAGGTTTACATCACCGTTAACAAGAATGCGATACATAACGATCCCGAAAAGCCCTTCGTTACAAGCGGTATCAGAATAGGCACACCCGCCGTTACCACAAGAGGTCTCGGCGTAGAGGAAATGGAAAAGATCGCAGAGTACATTTACCTCTGTGCTACCGATTTCGAGAACAGCGCCGACGCTATCCGTGCAGGCGTTACCGAGATCTGCAAGAAGTTCCCTCTTTACGAATAATAGCTTTTGACTTTCGGGGGCAGGAGGCGGCGGTCTTCTGCCCTAACTTTATTATTTGTTCTTTATTATTTATTCTTTATTCTTTAAAAATTCTTGATTGATTTAATGATTTAAAAGGATAAAGAATAACGAATAAATTATAATTCTAAATGACTTGCAGAAAGGAATGACAGAAATGCCCTCGTTTCCTGCGGAGAAAATTCTTGCCGAAAGCAGAAATTATGCGATTATAAGCGAATTTGAGTCAGTTTATCTGAAAAGGCCCGACGGGACAAAGCTCCTTATCGGTGATTTTTACGGTGACCCCAAAGGCGCTCTGATAGACCGTGACGAGAGATTCGTGATAATGTACGGCTGCGGTTTGATAGTGTATTATCTTCGTCCGCCCTTTGAGGGATACTCATACGGTTTGGAAACAGACCAATGGAATGAATTCGGAAGAGATGAACCTGTCCGGTGGATAGAAAATGTGGTTCAGTCGGATAAAAACAGCTTTCAGCTTACCTGCGAGTCGGGGGAAAGCGATATTATTACTATATAAGAGCTTGCCCGCTCGGTTTGACCAACAGTCAAAATACTTTATAATTTATTCTTTAAATTTCATTCCGCACTTTTAAAGAATAAAGAATAAATAATAAATAAAAAATAATAAAGAATTATTTTACTTACTATTATTTGAAAGGAATGAAATTAAATGCCCTCACCCCTTGCGGACAGAATACGCCCGAAAACACTTGATGAAGTCGTGGGACAGCGGCATCTGCTTGACAAAGGCAGATATCTGAGAAGAATAATCGACGGGGGAAATATCCCAAATATGATATTCTACGGACCATCGGGTGTGGGCAAGACCACCGTTGCCCGAATAATTGCCGAAAACTCGGGAATGAAGCTCCATAAACTGAACGGCACCTCCGCAGGCATTGCCGATATCAAGGACGTTATTGCCGACACCTGCACCATTGACGGAATGAACGGCGTTCTGCTCTCTCTTGACGAGATACAGTACCTGAACAAAAAGCAGCAGCAGTCGCTTCTTGAATATATCGAGAACGGGCAGATAACTCTCATTGCCTCCACCACCGAAAACCCCTATTTTTACGTGTACAACGCCATTCTCAGCCGAAGTGCGGTCTTCGAGTTCAAGCCCGTTACCGCCGAGGACGTTATCCCTGCGGTGGAAAGAGCTTTTCGTGTGCTTTCAGAAGAATCCGGTGTGAAGATAAAGGCGGAAAAGGGTGTCTGCGAGCATATTGCCAGGGGCTGCGGGGGAGATGTGAGAAAGTCCGTCAGCGTGTGCGAGCTTTGCTTTCTGGGAGCGGAAAACAACGGCACAGAAGCCATTGTCACCTTAGATGAAGCCAAAGCCCTTACCCAGCGGAGCAACAACCGCTATGACCGTGACGGTGACGAGCATTACGACATTCTATCCTCTTTGCAGAAGTCCATTCGTGGCAGCGATGAAAATGCTGCTCTCCACTATGCCGCAAGGCTTATCGAAGCAGGGGACATTATTTCCCTATGCCGCAGGCTTCTTGTTATCGCTTCGGAGGATATCGGTCTTGCCTATCCAATGGCGGCGGTGGTGACAAAGGCGTGTGTTGACAACGCATTGCAGCTTGGACTTCCCGAGGCACGTATCCCGCTTGCGGAAGCTGTTATCCTCCTTGCCACATCGCCAAAGTCAAATTCGGCATATGAGGCAATTGGTGCGGCACTTGAAGATGTCCGCACAAAGGAATGCGGCACGCCCCCACGTCATCTGCAGAACAAGCACTGTGACAGCACCGATGCAGATATCAAGGGTCAGCATTATCTCTATCCACACGACTATCCCAATCACTACGTCTCACAGCAGTATCTACCCGACCCTATAAAGGACAGGGTGTATTACAAATTCGGTGACAACAAGACCGAGCAGGCAGCATATGCATACCGCAGGCATATTCTCGGAGCGGACGAGAAAAAATAATGTAAAAACGCTTCTCATTCTGTGCAGTGAGCATAGAATAAGAAGCGTTGATTTTATGCAGATATGAGATCGGTATTATTCCTCTTCCTCAACCTCGGGCATATCCCAGTTGTGGTAAACGTTCTGGACATCATCATTGTCCTCGAGATGCTCAAGGAGGAGGTTCATCTTTCTGATAGCGTCCTCGTCGGTGAGGGTGGTGTAAGTAGAAGGTATCTGCACTGCCTCAGCGGAAAGAACATTGTAGCCCTTAGCGGTAAGTGCCTCTCTTACAGCGCCGACCTCGTTAGGCTCGGTCTCGATCTCGATCTCGTCCTCGTCCATTGTGAAATCCGCTGCGCCGCAGTCGAAAATGTCCTCCATAACCTTGTCCTCGTCAAGACCTGTGTTCTCAACGATAACAATGCCCTTCAAACTGAACATAAAGGAAACGCAGCCTGTGGTTCCCAGATTTCCGCCAAACTTGTCAAAATAATGGCGGATATCGCCTGCTGTACGGTTCTTGTTGTCTGTGAGAGTCTCAACGATCACAGCAACGCCGCTGGGACCGTAGCCCTCATAAACGTTGGACTCGTAATTAGTCTTGTCGCCGTCGCCCATTGCCTTCTTGATAATTCTGTCGATATTATCGTTGGGAACGTTGTTGGACTTTGCCTTGGCGATAAGGTCTCTGAGCTTGGAGTTGTTGTTGGGGTCTCCGCCGCCCTCCTTAACGCATACGGCGATCTCTCTGCCGATCTTGGTGAAGATCTTAGCCTTTGCGCCGTCGGTGGCTTCCTTTTTTCTCTTGATGTTGTTCCATTTTGAATGACCTGACATAGTAAATTCTCCTTAAAATTTATTTTGTGTTCCGTCTTTGCCTGTTTATTATCTCTGTTAATAAACAAGGCTTCCTAAAATCTGTCAATAAAAAGCTTGTATGATTTATGACCGCAGATAATGGGGTTGCCGTGACCGCAGAGTATACGATCGGGTGCAAGGGTAATTATCCTCTCAATTGAGCCTTTTGCCTTTGAGGGGCTTTCGCTTATTATGGGGAACATGGGCAGGGGAGTGTTCATTATTGCGTCTCCCGCATAAAGGTCATACCCAACGGAGCTTTTGCAGAGTATGCCCACAGAGCCTTTTGTATGCCCCTCAAGATTTATAATCACGCCGTCAATTCCGTATGGCTCAAGGTCCATACCCTCCTCGGCGAATATGGCAGGGTCAAAGCGGTTCATTCGGATATGCATATTCATTTCAAGCTGCTTTTTCATAATCCTGCCCAATGGATTTGTTATGTAATAGGGTCGGCAGCCATTATCTCTTGCAAGGCGCATATCATAGGGGCTTATCATAATTGGCGCATTGTAGAGCTTTGAAAAATACGCCGCATTCTGAACGTGGTCGGCGTGACCGTGAGTGAGGATTATGAGGGTGATATTGTAATTTAAGAGCCATGTCTCGATATGGTCACGGTATTCCTCCCTGCCCGTATCCACAAGGATATCGCCCTTTCTGCCTCTTATGACATAGCAGTTTGTCATACCGCAGTCTATCATGTTAATGTTTTCGAGCATCAGCAACGGGACTCACCTCCGTATTCTCCCAGATGTATTCAAAAAGCTCTCTTATCCTGTCAGAGCAGCCCAGCAGATGAAGATATCCGAAAAGGCACTCAAGGGACGTTGCCCTGTGATATTCCGCAGGGTCGGAGCTTTTGGGAACGCTTGCCGCACTGCATGAAGCGTTTCTGCCCCGCTTCATCACCGCCGCCTCGTCCTCGGTGAGAAGCGGCTCGATAAGCGCCGCCGCTCTTGCCTGATAGCCTGCTCTCACCCTTTCCACCGAGGCGGGGTGGAGCTTTTTTACGGGCATATTTGCCGAAAGCACCAGCTTCTCCCTGACAAGCTGGCTGTAAACAGCGTCCCCTAAAAAGGCAAGAGTGAGAGGACTGTACTGATTGACCTCACGTTTTTCTATAAATAGGACCGTCCTTTCGTTTCACATTATGTGTGAGTCTCCGCAGCTCCGAGTACATATACATATGCATAAATGCTGTCCTCGGGACCGTTCTGATATCTTTTCATCGCCCTTTGGGTGGGGAAAATGATGGTGCCGTTGCTAAGTTCAACAGACATATTTATTTCATCGCTGCCGCTCCATTTTCCGCCGTATAGGCGGATAACGGTTTCGCCGATGTAGCTTGAAAGAGCAAAGATTATCTGCCCTCTGTTTCGTGAAATTATGCCGCCTTCACCGCTTTGTTCATCAAAGAAGCGGTCGATCTCTTTCATACTTTCAAGGGAATAATCCGCATTATAGCCTGAGACTTTCAAAGCATTCACGACCCACTCACAGGCGGAATGGATATCATCCTCAAGGGAGGGCTTTTTCTTTCCGAAAAGCCTGTCTATTATACTCATAAATTTATCTCTCCCAAATCAGAATACAAAATCAAATTCAAAGCCGAAGATATTAACGGTGTCGCCCTCTTCGATGCCCATTTCCTCAAGCTTGTCGATAATGCCCGTGTTTCTGAGAACTCTCTGGAAATACTGGAGAGATGCGTAGTCCTCCATATCCACCGTCCGCATGATATGCTCCAGCCAAGGGGCGGTAACGTAGAATACTGCATCGTCTCCACGTGTTATCTCGAAGCGCTCGCCCATTCCTGCCTGCTCATCAAGCTCTGCGGGAGTGGGGGCTTCCACCTCGTATTCCTTAATGGGAGGGAGCTTTTCAAGCTCCTTGTATGCGGCATTTATAAGCTCTGCCGTTCCCTGTGTGGTTGCTGCGGATATTTCAAAAACGGCAAGTCCCTTGCTTTCGGCAAACTCCTTAAACTCCGCGATCTGCTCGGGAGTTGCCATATCGCACTTGTTTGCGGCGATGATCTGAGGACGTTTTGCAAGATCTTCCGAGAAGTTTTTTAGCTCTCTGTTGATTATCTCAAAATCCTCCCGGGGGTCACGTCCCTCGCTGCCCGAAACGTCCACCACGTGGATAATGAGCCTGCACCTGTCAACGTGACGGAGAAATTCGTGACCGAGACCTACGCCCTCGGAGGCACCCTCGATAAGACCCGGGATATCTGCCATTACAAAGGAATGTCCCTCGCTTATTTTAACAACACCAAGAACCGGTGTGAGAGTGGTGAAGTGGTAGTTTGCTATCTTTGGCTTGGCTGCGGAAACCACGGAAATAAGCGTGGATTTGCCCACATTTGGAAAGCCCACGAGTCCCACGTCCGCAAGGAGCTTCAGCTCAAGGCTGACTTCAAATTCCTCGCCCATAAAGCCGGGCTTTGAGAATTTGGGTATCTGACGGGTGGGGGTGGCAAACCGTGCATTTCCCTTTCCGCCCTTTCCGCCCTTTGCAAGCACCTTCGGCTCGTCGGAGGACATATCCGCCATAACTCTGCCTGTGGCGGCGTCCCTTACAACGGTGCCTCTGGGGACTTTGATAACAAGGTCGGGGGCATTTTTGCCCGTGCAGTTCCTTGAGGAGCCGTTCTGACCCCTTTCGGCTGTGAATTTTCTTTTGTATCTGAAATCAATAAGAGTGGAAAGGCTGTCGTCCACCGCAAAGACGATATTACCGCCCTTGCCGCCGTCTCCACCGTCAGGACCGCCTGCTGCAACGTATTTTTCACGGTGAAAGGAAACTGCGCCGTCTCCGCCGTCTCCCGCCTTTATTTTGATGACCGCTTTATCTACGAACATAGCTTTTTCCTTTCTGTCTGTGTGTAGTAACAATAATTATAATTATTATACCACTTTTTATGGGGATTTGTCAATAAAAATCTTAAATCGGTATATATGTTCGGAGTAAAAGGGTGTGAAATGCGGCTGTGCCCGAAATAAGCACAGCCGCATAAATTTTATCCGCAGTCCCAGTTAAACATTACCTTTGAAAAATCGCACCTTGCAAGGGCGTTCTTTGATATGAAGAAATTGGCGATACCCATATCTCCCCACATAATTTCAGAATTGCTTCCTCGTTCGAAAAAGCTGTCAAGCTGAAAAAGAAGGGTGTCGCAGTCGATGCATTCCGCATTACGAGGGTCGCTCTGAGTGAATACGGGGTAGCCGCCTATTCGGGAATTATGCTTTTCGTATTCATTTTCATAGAGCCTTTCGGTGTCATAGCCGTTTTTCTTCAGTTTGTATATCGTATTTATCTTTTCGCCGCATTCCTCGGAGCAATACGAGAAAAGCTTGTCCTCAAAGCGGCAGTCATTGATATCCGCATTGCAGGTCATAGCTTCGGAGGGAGTCAGCAGAAATTCGCCTGTTACGGGAAAACAGCCGCTTGGGTCGGGGGCGGGAATATCCTCGGGGGTGCAGAGCATTTCTCTGTCGGTGATGATATTTTCGTGATATATCACTCTGAAACCATTCTGAGAAAAGGGCTCGTCATAATTCATACCGTACACACATTCGTCATTGTCATCGGCACAGAAAAACTGGAGCATACCCTTTTCGGGAAAGCCCTCAAGCTTTGGCAGACGGTCGAAATTCAGTTGTGCAAGAAATCTCAGGGGACGGTTTTCGTAAGCTCCGCTCAGTACCTTGGGATAAGGAAACTCCTTTGGGAAATAGGGCATTCCGCCCACCTTGCTTTCAAATATGTCAATATTCTCGCACTCGGAGGGGGTGAGCTTAATGCAGGGACGGGTGGGCAGCTCTTTTTTTACCCTTTCGATAATAGGCGTAATATCCCTTGAAACGGCTTCGCTCTGTTTCTCTTTTGCACTTTTATCGGGTGAAGCTTTATCGCCGGGAACGGAAACGAATTTTGAGATGATATCTGCCGCACCCTCGACCATTTTATCCTTATCCGCCTGTGAATATATGGGCGCGTCGGGGTGAGCGGCGGTAAATTCGCTTACCTTTTCGTTTATTATCTTTGAGAGCATTCCAAGAAAATCATTTTTGTACTCAGCCATAAAAATTCCCCTTTCTGTACAAATACGCCCCGTTTGCAAAAAATGTAAACGGGGCATAAAAATTTATCAGCAGTCAATTGCGATATCAAGAATAGGCTCTGCAACGGAGGCTCCTGCGGGAACCATTGGCAGAACGTTTACGTCCTTGTCGATAATGCAGTTGATAAGAACGGGCTTGCCGCAGGAAACAGCGTACTGGAGCTTTTCCCTGACCTCGCTCTTCTTTGTTATGGTAACGGCTTCAATGCCGAATGCCTTTGCAAGCATTTCGAAATCTGTGGGCTTTTCAAGGGTGGTCTGTGAGAAATGGCAGTTGTAGAAAAGTCTCTGCCACTGTCTTACCATTCCGAGTACGGTGTTGTTGAATACAAGCTCGATAACGGGCATCTGATATTTTGCAAGTGTGGAAAGCTCGGTCATATTCATATAGAAGCTGCCGTCGCCTGCGATGTTAACAACGGTCTTGTCGGGGTTGCCCACCTTTGCGCCGATAGCTGCGCCAAGACCGTATCCCATTGTTCCGAGACCGCCCGATGTGGCAAGGCTCTTGGGATTTTTAAAGGGGAAATACTCCGCAGCCCACATCTGGTGCTGTCCGACCTCGGTGGTGATTATTGCGTCCCTGTTTGTGATGTCCGCAAGGGTCTCAAGCACGTACTGGGGAAGTACGGATTCCTCGTTCATACCTACCTGCTTTAAGGGATAGGTCTTTTTCCACTCAGCTATCTTTGCCATCCATTCGGGGTGCTTTATTTCCTGCTTTTCTCTGAGCTTCTTTATTATCTCGGTGAGAACCAGCTTTACATCGCCCTGAACGTGAACATCTGCGGGGACATTCTTGTCAAACTCGGCAGGGTCAATTTCGATATGTACTACCTTTGCATTCTTTATGTTGTTGCAGAATGAAGATGTGTTGCAGGTAACGCGGTCGGAAAATCTTGAGCCTAAAACAACGATAACATCGCTGTTTATAAGCGCCTGAGCAGATGTTTTTGTACCGTGCATACCGAGCATACCGGTATATCTGGGGCTTTCGTTGTCAAAGGAAGCCATACCCATAAGAGAAAGGCTTACGGGAGCGTCGATAAGCTCCGCAAACTCCGCAAGCTGTGTCTCCGCATTTGCAAGCACAACGCCGCCGCCTGCAAAGATAAAGGGCTTTTCGGCAGAAGCGATAACGCTTACAGCCTCTTCTATCTCGCTGTCCTTTACGCCGGAGCTGTGACCCTGCAGGGGCTTAGGCTCATACTCGCACTTTGCTGCGGTGATGTCCTTGGGGATATCAATGAGGACGGGGCCTTTTCTGCCGTCGTTTGCGATAAAGAAGGCTTCTCTGATTATATCCGCAAGGTCCTTTACGTCCTTTACGATATAGTTGTGCTTGGTGATGGGCATTGTGATGCCTGTGATGTCAACCTCCTGGAAGGAGTCGAGACCCAGAAGGCTTGTGCCTACGTTTCCTGTGATGGCTACCATAGGGATACTGTCCATATTTGCGGTGGCGATGGCGGTGACAAGGTTTGTTGCGCCCGGTCCCGAGGTTGCGATAACAACGCCTGTTTTGCCTGTGGTGCGGGAATATCCGTCTGCGGCGTGACCTGCGTTCTGCTCGTGAGATGTGAGGATATGGGTTATCCTGTCGCTGTAGTCGTAAAGTGCGTCGTAAATATTAAGCACAGCGCCTCCGGGATATCCGAAAACTGTGTCAACTCCCTGTTCAAGGAGACATTCGAGAATTATCTGTGAACCGTTGAGAAGCATTTTAATTATCTTTCCTTTCGTTAAATGTCCTGCCGTTTCCGAACAGGACGAAGCCCATACTTCCGGGCTTTCAAATCGTCGGATTATGCCTGCTCCGAAATATCTCACCTGCAATGAGCCGCAGAGGGGGGTGTCCCTCAGACCGTTTTTCGCAGGGTATTGCGTAAAACCCTACGCTTGGCAAGAACTTTACTGCATTTGAGCATACTTAAAGCATTATAACTTATATATTTTAGCATATTTCGGAAAATATGTCAACGGGTTTGGGAGAAAAATGCAGACCATACGCATGAGTTACAAAAAAGTAACAAAAAGATAAAAGCTTAACAAAAAGCCCCCAAAGTGGTATAATGAAAGAAAAC
>JAGAJF010000152.1 GCA_017829005.1 Oscillospiraceae bacterium
CTATGAGGCAGAAACGTATGGTTGTTTCTTTTAGCCCTGTTAAATACCTTGATTATGTGCTTTCTCTGTAGTTGATTACAAAAAGGTTACATTTTCTCCGCTGTTGGGGAGGATAAATTTTCATGCGTATAGTCTGATTTTTTTCTCAAAAGCCCTTGCAAATATTTTTAATGTGTGATATAATAAAGATTATTATGGGTAAATGTTGTTATGATGTGCGTTTACCGTTTATTACCAATTACTTTCAAAGGACGGTCGAATAATGAAAACTTACGGAATTATCTGCGAATACAATCCCTTCCACAACGGTCATATCTATCAGATAGAGGAGACTAAGAAGCAGACAGGCGCAACTCACATTGTTGCTGTTATGAGCGGAAACTTCGTTCAGAGAGGCGAGCCTGCTCTTATGGACAAGTTCAAGAGAGCCGAGATCGCTGTCAAGAACGGCGTTGACCTTGTTATCGAAATGCCCGTTCAGTACAGCCTTGCTAATGCCGAGCTTTTTGCTCGCTGCGGCGTTTTGATGCTGGGCGCTCTCAGATGTGTTGAGGGAATTTCTTTCGGCAGCGAGTGCGGAAGTGTTGAGCAGCTCATTCAGTGTGCTGACGCTGTGCAGGATGTGACCACTCCCGAGAACCTCAAGCCCCTTATGGAGCAGGGCATTCCCTTCCCAGATGCTGTTCATCAGCTTGTGTCCTACAAGTACGGTCCTCTGGTGGGGGATATACTTAATTCTCCCAACAATATCCTTGCTGTTGAGTACATCAAGTCTCTGAAAATTCTGGGACTTCTTGACAAGATAAAGCCCTTTACTGTAAAGCGTGAGGGCGCTGAGCACGATTCCGACAGCCACAGCTCCACTATTGCCAGCGGAAGCTATATCCGTCAGCTTATCGACGACGGTGAGGACTTCTCCGCATTCGTTCCCAAGGAGACTGTTGACGCTGTGGCAGAGTATGAGGATAAGGAGCTTCTCTGCTGGTTTGAGAATTTTGAGAGAGTTCTTCTTTACCGCCTGAGAACAATGTCTCCCCAGGAGCTTGCTATGACTCCCGATGTGGGTCAGGGTCTTGAAAACAGAATATTCCAGGCTGCAAGAGTAGCTACTTCTCTTGAGGATCTTCTTGACAAGATAAAGGTAAAGCGTTATCCTATGTCCCGAATCAAGAGGATACTTTTCAATGCCCTCTTCGGTATCAGAACAGACGACCTCAAGGTTCCTCCCACCTTCGGACGTATCCTTGCTCTCAATGACAGAGGTGCGGAGATACTTAAAATGGCAGGTTCTCTCCCCGAGGACAAGCTTTCCATTCCTTTCAGCTCCTCTCTCAAGGACTTTGTTGAGGCAGGCAAGCAGAACAAGAATGTTATGCGTGCTGTCGGTATGACAACGCTTTCAGGCGATATTTATACTCTCGGCTCCAGAAATATCCGTCCCAGCGGCATGGACTTTACAGGTAAGGTGACTTTTGAAAAGATAGAGGGCTTCGTTTCCGAGCTTCCCGAGGATATGAAGACCACAGCTATGTCCGGTACTCCCGAAGAAATCGAGAAGATGAGAGCGGAAAGAGAGGCGGCTAAGGCTGTTTCCGAAAATGCTCCCGAGGCTGCTCCTTCCGAGGAAAAGACTGAGGGCGAGAGCAATGACTAAGGAAAAAATTGACCGTATCAACGAGCTTGCAAGAAAATCCCGTGAGCAAGGTCTCACCGATGAGGAGAAGCGTGAGCAGACAGAGCTTCGCTTTGAGTTCCGCAGGGGCGTTGTGGCAAATCTCAAGTCTCAGCTTGATAACATCGAGTTTGTTGACGATAACAAGAAATAACTTTGCAGGCTGAGTCTGCAGCCACTCGTTCTGTAATCTTTTCGGGCGGCAGGCATTCGGCTCGATAACGATACAAATATGCAGCTCTAAAATTATGTTATTGATACTGTCGGACAGTTTGAGGGTGCCTTTGAGTACCCGATTGCCGACAGTATTTTTGAATACGGAAAGGACGGTCTCTTATGCCCGGTTTTGATATCAGCTCAGTAAAAACGCCCTGCTATGTGGTGGACGAAAGACTGCTTGAGAAGAATATGAAGATACTCCGAAGCGTATCGGAGCGGACAGGGTGCAAGGTGCTTCTGGCTCAGAAGGCTTTTTCCATGTTCAGCACATATCCGCTTTTATCCCGGTATCTTGACGGCACTACCGCCAGCGGTCTTTATGAGGCAAGGCTGGGGTTTGAGGAAATGAAGGGGAAGGAAGTCCACATTTTTTCTCCTGCCTACCGTCCCGAGGAATTTGAGGAGATTACCGAAATTTGCGGTCATATCGTATTTAACAGCTTTTCTCAGCTGAGAAGATTCAAGCCGATACTTGATAAGGCGGCTCAGATGGGCAGGAATATCGAATGCGGTATGAGGGTAAATCCCGAGTATTCGGAGATCGAGACTGCCATATATGACCCTTGTGCCGGGATTTCCCGTCTGGGCGTTAAGGTTGAGGACTTCGAGGAGGAAATGCTTGGAAGTCTCAGCGGACTGCATTTTCACACAATGTGCGAGCAGAACAGCGATGTTCTTGAAAGGACTATTCCCCATTTTGAAACAAAATTCGGCAAGTACCTTCCCAAAATGAAGTGGGTGAATTTCGGCGGCGGTCATCACGTTACAAGAGATGATTACGATGTGGACAGGCTTGTGAGAGTTATCAGCTATGTGCAGGACAAGTACGGCATTCAGGTTTACATTGAGCCGGGGGAGGCTTGCGCTCTTAATGCGGGGTGGCTGGTGGCGACCGTTCTTGAGGTGTACGAGAGCGGCGGGTATTCTCATGCCATAATTGACGCTTCTGCCGCCTGCCATATGCCCGATGTTCTGGAAATGCCCTATCGTCCGAGGATAATCGGTTCGGGGGAGAGTGGCGAAAAGCCTTATACTTATTTTATCGGTGCGGCGACCTGTCTTGCGGGGGATTCCATTGGAGAATATTCCTTTGACAAGCCCCTTGGCGTGGGCGACAGGCTTGTGTTCTGCGATATGGCTATCTACACCATGTGCAAGAACAACACGTTTAACGGCATCGGGCTGCCCTTGATATACCGAATTGATACAGAGGGCAGAGTTATCCTTGAGCGTGAGTTCGGCTACGGGGATTTCAAGGGCAGATTGTAATGCGAGGTTTTTGATATGATTTGCGTTATGGGTGATACTCACGGCGATTACAGCAGGTTTTCCCACAAGTCGGTGAAGCAGCTCAAAAAAGGGGACTTCCTCATTATCTGCGGCGATTTCGGATTTGTGTGGGACGGCTCGGACAAGGAAAGGGCTGTGCTTAAAAAGATAGGCGGAAAGCGGTTCACCACCCTTTTTCTTGCAGGCAGTCACGATAATTACGACCTGCTGGAAAAATATCCCGAGGAGGAGCTTCTCGGCGGCAGGGGACGGCATATCTTCGGCAATCTGTTTATGCTTTCCTCGGGGGAGATATTTGACATTGACGAGAAAAAGGCTTTCGTTTTCGGGGGCGGTCAGGCTTCGGACATTGACGCCCGTATCGAAAATGACACTTGGTGGGAGCAGGAGCTTCCCGACGAGGAACGGCTTGAGGAGGGCAGGAAAAAGCTTTCCGGTGTGGGTGACAAGGTGGATTACATATTTACTCACGAGCCGCCCGGCTCTATTGCGGAGTTCCTTGATATGGGCAGGTCGGGGAGCTTACCCATGAGCAGGCTGAATATTTATTTCGACAAGCTGAAAAATGAGGTGGGCTTCAAGCTGTGGTTCTTCGGGAAGCTTCATAAGAATAAGCTTGTTCCACCTAAATATGCGGCGGTGTTTGATGAGCCGTATATTATTGGGTGATACAAATGTGCTGAAAGTTTGGCGGGATATTTGTTTGATTTGTTGATTGACAAATTGGAATATTTGTGCTATTATATAAAAGGGTCGATTCTATGGATTACGAAGTTAAAAAAGAGGGCATTATTCTCTTTGAGGAGAATATGTCACTTGACGATACTCTTGACTGCGGTCAGGCTTTCAGGTGGGAGGCGGTTCCCTCCGACTATTTCCGCACATACAAGGGATTTTTCAAAAATATACCGCTGACGATATCCGAGACGGAGTATGACAGCGGAAAATTCATTCTTCACGGAGTTTCCGAGGAGGATTTTCTGAATATATGGTTCGACTATTTCGACCTGGGAACTGATTACGGTGAGCTGAAACGGCGTTTTTCCCAGGACGAGACCTTGTCAAAGGCTTGCAGATATGCAAAGGGTGTAAGGCTTTTAAAGCAGGACGGAGAGGAATGTCTTATCTCCTTTATTCTGTCCCAGAACAATAACATTCCCCGTATCAAGGGGATAATCGGCAGGCTGTGCGAGATGTACGGCGGTTTTCCCGATTTTGAGAAGATGAAGGGTGTCACTGCCGATGAACTGGCGCCGCTCAGGGCAGGCTTTCGGGCTAAGTACATCGAGGACTGCGTAAGGCGTGTGACAAGCGGTGAACTGAGCCTTGAGAGTATTGCCGAAATGCCAACGGAAGAGGCTAAGAAGGCGCTTATGACCGTTAAGGGAATTGGTCCCAAGGTGGCAATGTGCGTGCTGCTTTTCGGATTTTACAAGACGGACGCTTATCCCGTTGATGTGTGGATAAAGCGGGTGAACGAGAGGTTTTATCCGGGTGGATTGCCCGAATGTGTGAAGGGTGTTGAAGGCATTGCCCAGCAGTACCTTTTCCATTACATCAGGACGGCGGGGGAGGATATTATTTGTCCCGAGGCTCAGTAGTATACATCTACGGAATATATGGCTGTGTCCGGTATTATGATACTGCTTGTTATGCCGATATAGGCGTCGCTCCAGAGGGTTATGTCGACGTCGGCGTTTTCCGAATAGATGGGAATATAGTTTGATGATGTGTCTATCTGAAATCTGTCTCCCGATTTGCCGAAAAAGGTGTCCTGTGTGAGTTCGCCCTCGGTGGCGCTTATCATTCGGGCGGTGAAGGTTATATCGGCATACCTTTCGGTGACGGAGGTTTCGGCAAATTCCCATGATGTTATGATGGGCTCGCTGTCTGTTGTAAGGTCGCTTTCTGATATTCTTTCAGGCTCGGGTTCGGTTATTATTCGAAGGAAATAGCTGCCGCTTATCTGTTTGCTGCCCTGTTCGCTTTTATGGTCGGGAGTTTGGAGCATAAGGTCGGTTATTTCGGCTGTGTTGTCAAGCTCAACTTCGATTATATTGCTTACCTCGAATTTGTTTCCCGTGGGGACGTTTACGAGCAGGGTCTCTCCCTTGTCCCCGAAGGCTGTATATTCGTTCAGAGTGCCGATGATGTATGTGTCGGAGGTGCTTGTTACGGTGAGGGTGAAGCGGTCTGTGGAGACGGGTTCAATATTTACGATGTCCTGTGCGGATATCTGACAGGGATATGTTTCCATTATGGCTGCGCTTTCCGAAAGGGTCAGGACTATTTCACCGCTGTCGGTGGTGTACATTCCTTTGGGGACGGTGATATCCACGGGGGCACCCTTTTTGCCGAAAAATGCGTCCTCGCACAGCTCGCCTCTTGTTCTGTCTGTCATTTTTATGCGGAAGGACAGCTTGACGGGTGTTGGGGCTTCGGTGATTTGCGTGACGGTCGGCTCAGGCTCTGCTTCCAATATGGGCGGTTGGGTCTGAACGGCTGTTTCCGATGTTACGGTCTCTTCGGTGAGAGGTTCGAAAGGAATTGAGGTGGGTTCGGTTTCCGTCGTTTCGGAAGTAAGGTTTGTCTCGGTCATTATGGTGGGTTCGGTATCGGTGATGATATCTGTCTCCTCGGACGGCTTGTTTTCCGATTTTGCACAGGCTGTGAGGGTGAGGACGGTCAGAAGTATCATTATTGGTTTTTTCATTTTCATCATTCCATTTCCGGGTAATTTTACCCTTTACTTATAAAACAAATTTATGTGGCAAAAGGTTACATGAAAAATGTAAAATAACTGTGAATTTTAAGGAGTAATATGGCTATTATCATTTCAGGCGTTTCCCTGCCTGTGGGAACGGGTGACGGGGAGATCATTGCCGCCGCATTAAAAAAAGCAGGTATTTCCCGCAAATGTGCGGTGAGGACGGGAATCCACAAAATATCCCTTGATGCACGAAAGCAAAACGATATTCGGACGGTATCATCGGTATGGGCGGAGCTTGAAAGTCCCGAGGAGGAGAGAAAAATATGCGGCAGGCGGGATAACTGCGCTTTGGTTGACATTACCCCGTTTAAGCCTGTTATTTCGGGCGAAAAAATTCCCGAGGGGAGAATTGCGGTTGCGGGATTTGGCCCCGGGGGAATGTTTGCGGCTCTTGTGCTGGCGGAAGCGGGATATCGTCCTGTGGTTTTTGAGCGGGGTGCAGATGTTGACAGCAGAGCCGAGACGGTAACGGGTTTCTGGAAGGGTGGCAGCTTTTCTCCAGAGACAAATGTGCAGTTCGGAGAGGGCGGTGCAGGTACATTTTCCGACGGAAAGCTCACTACTCGCATCAAAGACCCTCTTTGCAGGTTTGTTTCGGCAAGGCTTGCGGAAATGGGCGCTCCCGAGGAGATACTTACAAAGGCAAAGCCTCATATTGGCACGGACAGGCTGAGAGGTGTGGTCAAAAATATCCGCAGGAGGATAACCGAGCTTGGGGGAGAGGTTCGGTTCAATTCCCGTGTGGAGGATATTGTTGTCAGAAATGGTAATATTTGCGGCGTGGCAGTGAACGGAGAGGAAATTTCCGTTTCCGCTCTTATTCTTGCGGTGGGTCACAGCGCAAGAGACACCTTTGAGATGATGCATTCAAAGGGTATTGCTATGGAGCCTAAGCCTTTTGCGGTGGGGACGAGGATAGAGCATACTCAGGAGAGTGTTAACAGGAGTCTGTACGGCGTTCATTCGGGTGATCCTGCTCTGCCTGTGGGGGAATATCAGCTCAGCTACACTAAAAACGGCAGGGGAGTTTACACGTTTTGTATGTGTCCCGGAGGAACGGTGGTGCCTGCTCAGAGTGAGGAAAATTCGGTGGTCACAAACGGTATGAGCGAGTTTGCGAGAGATGGACAAAATGCAAATGCGGCGCTGGTGGTCAGCGTTTCGCCCGAGGATTTCGGCGGCGGAGTTTTAGGCGGAGTGGATTTTGTACGCAAGATAGAGCGGGCGGCTTTTATTTCGGCGGGAAAAAATTATGCCGCTCCCGCTTCTACGGTGGGCGCATTTCTTGAGGGAAAGGGCGGGATTGTTTCTCCCACGGTTGCGGGGACTTATGCAAGGGGAGTTGTTCCCTGCAATTTTGATGATGTTCTGCCGCCTTTTGTTACGGATATGATGAGGGTCGGACTTGGGGTATTTTCAAAGAGAATGGCGTGCTTCGGGGACAAGGGGGCTTTGCTTACTGGTCCCGAAACAAGAACATCCTCTCCTGTGAGGATACCACGAGGAGAGGATATGTGCAGCTTATCGGTTAAGGGGTTATATCCCTGCGGTGAGGGTGCGGGCTATGCGGGAGGAATTATGTCTGCGGCGGTGGACGGCGTAAGGCAGGCTTGTGCAGTGATGAGGGAGTTTAAGCCGGAATAAAATTAAGTCGGCTTACTCCCATAAGCTCTTCCGCTTCTTCACGGGAAGAGACGGGGCAGTAGGCAGTTGTGCCGTTCATATATGTAAAGTCGCTGCTCACGTCTTTTTCGGAAAATACGCTAACGGGATTTTTCTTGTAGTATTCGGAATTTGTATTGCGGGTGCCTGTCATACTGCCTGTTACGCTTCCGGGAACGTATATGCCTTTAAGTGTTGTCCCTGCCATAAGACTTCTGTAATCAGCCATTTCGGTTTTATCGGAAAGAAGGACATATTCAAGCTTTTCACAGCCGCTGAACCACTCGTATGTGTACTCTTCGGCGTGATATTCCATATTGTCGCCGTAGCCGTCAATGCTTATGCAAAGCTCGGCTGTTTTTAGCTCCGTACAGCACGCAAAACAGCCTGTGCCTATCATTCTTATGCTGTCGGGCAGCTTTATTTGGGTAAGGGCGGTGCAGTTTCTAAAGCAAAAATCCGGAAGCTCCGAAACTCCTTCTTCAAAGGAAAGCTCTTTGAGAGAGGCGCAGTATGCAAATGCACCGTTGTCAACTTTGGTGTCTGCGGGATATTCAAGGCTTGTGATATTATTGCACATCAGGAATGCGTTTGCGCCGATGACCTTTACGCTGTGGGGGATCTTGACAGAGACAAGACCGCTTTGAGAGAAAGCTCGTTCGCCTATTTCGGTAAGGCTTTCGGGAAAATCAAACTCTTTGATAGATGTGCAGCTGTAAAAGCAGCCCTCGGGGAGCTTTTCGGTACTGTCGGGGAGAGTTATTTTTTCAAGACTTTCGCAGCCTGAAAAAGCATAACCTGCTATTTCGGCAACGCTGTCGGGAACGATAAGCTCGGTCACGTTACTGCCTTTAAAGGCACCTTGACCTATTCTTTCAACATTATCGGGAATAACGACTTTGCCCCGGGTATTGCACTTCTGCAAGGTTTTGTTCAGGATAAAATAAGGCTCCTTCGCTTCAAAGGGCGTGTCCCTGAAAGCCATATCTTCGTAAACGGCATTTTCGGGCAGGGTAACATTTTCAAGTGCGGTACAGTCTGCAAATGCTTTGCTGCACACTTTGCAATTATCGGGGAGCATTACCTCGCTGAGGGAAACACAGCTTTGGAAAGCATCATAGCCTATTTCGCTTACATTATCGGGAATATCTATTTTTTCAAGGCTTTCGCATTTATAAAATGAGCCGTCTCCGATATGTTCAAGGCTTTGGGGAAGCTTAACACTTCTGAGCTTTTTTAATTTTCCGAATGTGCCGGATATTTCGGTAACTCCTTCGGGAATTTCTGCGGTTTCAATAAGGTTGTCAAGCGCTTCGTTATTCCGGGAGAAGCGGAAACATGAGCTTATTATTGTCACCTTTTTCCCGTTTATCTCCGAGGGAAAAACAAAATTCCGTCTTGGCAGACCTTTGTAATCAGCTATGTACAGAGTACCGTCATCAAGCTCCAGCGCTTCAAAGCTGTCGGGGTTTACGGGTGAGTTTAAAATAATTATAAAGCCTGCTATTGCGGCGATAATGAGAGCGAGGATAATGAGAATTACCGAAACTGCCGTTAATTTCTTTTTATGAGTTTTCATTCTTTTCACCGCTTTCCGCAAAGGAAGCCTTATATTCGGGAAGTATTGCCTTGAGGAAAACAAATGCATTCACAACAAGCACCACGCCGAATATTATTCTTGCCGCCGCTTCGGGAATAAGCAGGGATATGCCGTTCATATCCCCACCGCCGAAAAAGCTGCAGAGAACGCTTAAATAAACGGGGTCGAGGAGCAGCATCGTTATTGATGTATAGTACATCACACAGCGGAATACGGGGCTTTTTGAGCTGCATATCCTTTTTCTGAGGGCAAGGAGGATATATGCTCCTATAAGGCTTGCCGCCGATCCCGCAAGGCAGAAAATGCCCATTTGAAAATCGGACATTCTGTCGTTAAAGACATCTATCTGGACGCCTAGGCCCATAAAGTTTATCTGCTTGAATACCCCCATTGCAAGGGCTGTCAGCAGATGTGCGCCCTCGTGAATGATATAGTATATCACTACTGCGGAAATTATTCCTATGTATTGTCTTGCTCTTTTGCTCATATGGCTGTCCTCCGATATTGATGATGAAGAATTATTCAAGATCGTCCTTCTCAAGCACATCAAGGTCGGCTACATATTCGGTCTCGGAAGCAGCCTGCTTGTCAGCCTGCTTTTTATATTTGTCGATGGCTATGGTCGCCTTGTTTACGGCGCAAAGGGTTCCTGCGCCTGCCACACAGCCGCCGGGACAGCCCATTCCTTCAAGAAGGTAGCCCTTGTATTTTCCTGCCTTTGCAAGCTGGAGCATTTTTTTGCACTCGTGGAGACCCTGTGCCGAAGCCACCTTGATCTCCCTGTCGGGGGCAATGCGCTTTATTTCCTCGGCAACTGCTCCCGCAACTCCGCCGCTTACCGCAAAGCCTCGTCCTGCGCCTGTTCCCTCGTTGAGAGGAACATTTTCGCTGTCGGGGATATTTTCAAGATCAACGTCCTTTGCGGCGAACATTCCCATAAGTTCCTCAAAGGTGAGGACGAAATCCACGTGGCTGCGTATGGTCCTGCGGCTGGCTTCAAGCTTTTTTGCGGCGCAGGGTCCGATAAAGGCTATGCGGCAGTCGGGATCCTTTTTCTTTTCAAGTCTGGCGGTGAGAACCATTGGTGTCAGTGCCATTGATATGTTTTTGGCAAGCTCGGGGAAAAGCTTCTTTGCCATTACCGACCATGAGGGGCAGCAGGATGTGGCAAGGAAATCCAGCTTGTTGGGGACATTTTCCACAAAGTCCTTGGCTTCTTCAATGGTACAGAGGTCTGCTCCAACTGCTACCTCCACAACGCTGTCAAAGCCAAGCTGCTTCATTGCGTAGGTGAGCTTTTCGGGAGTTACCTTGGGTCCGAATTGTCCGTAAAATGCGGGGGCTACTATGGCAACTACTCTTTTGCCCGTTTTTATTGCGTGAATGAGCTGGAAGATCTGTCCCTTGTCGGCAATGGCTCCGAAGGGGCAGCTCACAAGGCACATTCCGCAGGAAACGCATTTATCATAATCAATTTTTGCTCTGCCGTGCTCGTCGCTGCCGATGGCGTCCATTCCGCACGCCTTGGCACAGGGACGTTCCACCTTTAAAATGGCGTGATAGGGGCATACGTCCTTGCATCTGCCGCATTTGATACACTTGCTCTGGTCGATCTTGGATTTGCCGTGGCGTATCTGTATGGCTCCCTTGGGGCATACCTCCTTGCAGGGATTTTCAAAGCAGCCCTGACATACCTCGGTAACGTGGTAATGCTTTGTGGGGCAGGCGTTGCAGGCAAAGCTGATGATATTTACAAGGGGAGGATCGTAATATTTCTCGGCTATGGCACTTTCGTTTACGCCCTTGGAGACGGGAGCGTGCTCGCTGACACTTCGCAGCGGCAGACCCATTGCAAGGCGCAGACGCTCTTCAACGATGGCTCTTTCGAGAAAAATGGACTCGCGGTGCGTTGCCGCATCTCCGGGAACTATCTTGTAGGGCAGATCTTCCATTCTCGTATAATCGCCGCCCTCGTAGGCAAGCCTTGCTACCTCTGTGAACACCTTTCGGCGCATATCTGTGACTGATGAATAAATTCCTCTCATTATCCTATAATTCCTTTCCTGGGGACTGTTAAAGGGTTTTTAGATCTATCAATATAATTTTACATCTAAATCCTTTAATTGTCAAGGCGGATATGGACTTTTCGGGGATTTTGTTCTTATCTGTGATTTTTGTTAAAATTTACTTAAATGCTATTGACGTGAGAAGGAAAATCTGTTAAAATAGTATTATAGTCTTACTTTGAGAGGATAAAATAATGAGCATAAATTTTCATCTGCCCGATTTCTGCGGCAATTATAAAATGAATCTTGCCTTTATTGATGCAATAAAGGAACGCCCCGAGCTTTTTTATGATAACATAAAAATTGCTTCGTCATACGGCTGTTTCCCTCCTGCGGCGTGGAATGGCGGCAGGGCGGCTGTGGGCGCTGTAAGACGTGATTTTATCAACTTTATCATAAAGGAGTACAACTCACGGGGAGTTCCCATCAGATACACCTTCACAAACCCTCTTGTTACCGAAAAACACCTTTCAGACCCCTTCTGCAATATGATAACCGAGGCGGCGGCAAACGGGCTTAATGAAATTATTGTGAATGTTCCTGTTCTGGAGGAATATATACGAAAAAAATATCCTCAGTACCCCCTCATTTCCTCCACCGTAAAGCAGATAGAGGACGGGGAACGGCTTCTTTCCGAGCTTGAGAAGGACTACAAGCTTGTGGTTCTTGATTATAACTGGAACAATCGCTTTAAGGAGCTTGAAGCCCTGCCACATAAGGATAAGATAGAGCTTCTTGTAAATTCCTACTGCACGCCCCACTGCAAGCGGCGAAAGAAGCATTATGAGTTTCTGGGAGACTTACAGTTTAAGCTCAACAGGCAGGTTTTCGGCTCGGAACGGGATATGATGACGCCTATTCCCGATACGCAGTTTGCCTGCCCCAATACAGACCTTAATTTCTATGATACCATTGCTTTTGAGACACACATTTCTCCACGGGATATTTATGAAAAATACGTGCCTATGGGCTTTGAGAATTTCAAGATAGAGGGCAGGCTCATGCACGCGGTAAATATCCTTGAAAGCTATATTTATTACCTTGTTAAGCCCGAACATAGGGACAGGCTCAGGGTGGATATGCTTAGAGCGCTTTTAGCAAACAAGAGGTAATGCCTATGGGTTTTTTTGACATTTTTAAGAAGAAGTCTCCCGAAGAGCAACCGCTGAAAAAACGTCTCGCTTTAATGAAATGCAAGCTTGTGAACTATGTTGCCGATGATTTTGAGGCGCTTTGCAGCGAGATGGACAAGAGCGAGGAGTTCCTTCTGAAGCTGAAGCCTGTGAATTATTACGCTCTCAAAAGCGAATACATTGAGGCAGCGTTTTATTCCGATGAGGAACACGAGGAAAATTACGTGATATTCCGCCTTATGAAGCTGGACAAGCCTGTTATGGCAAGCGGAATTTACAAGATATCAAAGGACGTTCTCCGAAAAGCTTATACAAAGCTTGGAGCAGTGAATTTCTGAATGAAACTGTAAATATTTATAGGTTTTTTACAAAAACCTCTTGACAAGTAACCGATTACAATGTAAAATATATTTAATACATCACGGATATATTTCCGTGAAGATGAAGGTTCATTATTAAATTTACATATGGAGGAAAAAACAATGAGCGAATATTTCAAGAACATCGGCAAGATCCCCTTTGAGGGCAAGAACAGCACAAATCCCCTTGCATTCAAGTACTACAATCCCGACGAGGTAGTTGGCGGCAAGACAATGAGAGAGC
>JAGAJF010000153.1 GCA_017829005.1 Oscillospiraceae bacterium
AGGAATTGTGCATAAGGATATAGATAATGCCTGCCTTTACGCGCCCGGGACTGTCGGGGGATATCTCAAGCTTTGAAGCCATTTCTTCGGCTTTTGTAAATTCAAGCTCTATCCCGGGGCCGCAGAGGACATAGGGGTTTGACTTTATCATCTCAACCGCAAACTGTCCCCACCTTTTCCATGCAGCCACCGCCACAGAAGGGGATATGCCGTAGCCTGTGAGGAATATCATCAGGGAGCGAACTCCCGATATGCGGCGAAATTCCTGAGCAATCTCCTCAGCTTTTTTCGGGGACACGCCTTTTATTTTTGTAAGCTCATCGGGGGAGTTTTCGATCATCTCAAGTGTCTTGTCACCAAACTGCTCCACCATTCGCTTGGCAAGAGTGGGACCTATTCCCTTGATGACCCCCGAGGACAGGTATTTGAGGATAGCCGCTTCGGTCACGGGCATTTTCCGCTCGCAGGTCTCAGCACGAAACTGTGCGCCGAATTTCGGGTGATTTACGTATCTTCCCGTAAGGCGAAGCTCTTCGCCCTCCTCGATGGTGCCAAGCTCGCCCACTACAGTAACATAGTCGCTGCCCGTATCAAGATCAAGGACGATGTAGCCGTTCTGCTCGTTGCAGAACAGGATATCTTCGGCTGTTCCTTCTATATGTATAAGCTCGTTTTCGTTTTTTTGCATTATATTTTCCCCAAAATAAAAAACTTCTCTTTATTATACCATATTTACGCGGGAAATGCAACCGTTTTATCATTTTTTTAGTTGTTAACAGCGTTCTGTTTCAAATTGTTATGTTTTACCTCTTGAAAAAATAAAATAAATGTGTTATTATTATTTGTTGTAAGATAAAAAAATCTTGAGCTGCCGGTTGGGCTGCAATGAGAACGAGATAAATATAAATAGACTATTCGCAAGGTGCAAATTACCGGGCATAGAAAAAGCCGCCTGCAATACTCGCAAACGGCTTAGATACGTGGAGCTTGTGACGTGACTCGAACACGCGACCTGCTCATTACGAATGAGCTGCACTACCAACTGTGCTACACAAGCAATTTTTCGGCGCAACAAACGCTGAATATATTATATTATAAATCACGGGAAAAGTCAATAGTTTTTTCTCAAAAAATGATTTTGATGAGATTTTTTCTGATAAAGAAATTTTCGGAGGGATATTTATGCCATTTTCGCCAAAAACACTTGATTTTTTATTTGAAAACAGGCTTAACGACAGCAGAAGCTGGTTCAACGAGCATCGTGAAGAGTATAATTCTTACGTAGCAAAGCCATTTAAGGAGTTTACCGAGGCACTTACGCCTGCAATGAAAAGCATTGACGAGCTTATCTCCTATGTGAAAATATCACGTATTTACCGTGACGCAAGGTATGCCGCAGGAAAGTCGGTTTTCAGGGAAAATATGTGGTGTACCTTCAGCAGGGGCAAGGACCTTTACAAATCGCTGCCTGCCTTTTATTTTGATATTTCCGAAAAGGGCTTTGAATACGGCTGCGGTTTTTACGTTGCTTCTGCCGAAACAATGAATAATATGCGGAGCCTTATACTTAATGACAGTCCGTTTTTTGCTGCGGCTCTTGAGGCATTTGATTCCCAGGACATTTTTGAGCTTTACGGAGATATGTACAAGCGTGAAAAATATCCCGATGAAAGTGAAGAAAAGCGGAACTGGCTGAACAGAAAGACCATAGGACTTTTCACTCTGAGCAAGGACTGGGATATGCTTTTTTCGGACAGGTTATCAGAAAAAATCGCTGATGATTTTGCGGGAATTGCTCCTGTTTATGATCTCTTTATGAAAGCAGAGGAGCTTTCTGCTGACAGAGGAAAATAATTTCAAAGGGACTGCTGCGGCGTGTGCTGCAACGTCCCTTTTGATCTGTTGTAACGATCGATGATAATGCTCTATGTCTCGTGTTATCTTAATTGCAAAATTAAACCTACTCCTGCTCAATGCTGACCATATTATACAAAGCCTCCAACTCGGGTCGGCATTTAAGAAATTCCCTGCCAAGCAGCGGATCAAAATGTGTTCCGATGGAGCTTTCTATTATCGAAAAGGCGGTATCATAGGAATATGCTTCCTTGTAGCACCGCTTACTGACCAGGGCATCAAACACGTCTGCAAGCGCCATTATTCTTGCTTCGATGGGAATTTCTTCTCCCGATAGTCCGTCGGGATAGCCTGAACCGTCCCATTTTTCGTGGTGATAGTGGGCAACATTTGCGGCTATATTCACAAATTTCTCCTCTTCCACTCCTTCAAGTATCTGCTTGACTATCCGTGAACCCTCGGCAGAGTGTTTTTTCATCTCAGCGTATTCCTCGGGAGTGAATTTGCCCTGCTTGCGAAGAACTCTGTCATCAACGGATATCTTTCCCAGATCGTGCATAGGTGCGGCACGAATGACCATATCAAGAAAGCTTTTTGTCAGGGTATCCTGCTCCCTTGTCAGCTTTTCCGCAAATATTTTCATAACCATACTTGTCCGCTTGATGTGTCCGCCTGTGGAAAGGTCACGGCTTTCTACCATTGTTGCCATTCCTATGACCATCATTTCCTGAATATACTTGATATGCATAGTACGTGCCTCAAGCTGTCCCGAAAGGTCACGTCGGAGCGCCTCCAGCTCAAGGGTACGGCTTATTCTTGAAAGCATAACATTCTGAACAAAGGGCTTTGAAATGAAATCCATAGCTCCTTCTTCAAGACATCTGCTTTCGGTCTGAGGGTCGTTGTCAGAAGTAAGGAAGATTATGGGGATATCACAGCGGTCGGGATCATTCTTTATTTGGGTCATAACCTCAAAACCGTCCATCTCAGGCATATTTATGTCCAGAAGGATAAGGTCGCAGGTTTTGTTCTGCAGAAATTGCAATGCCTGTGCGCCCGATGTTACGGCGGTGATCTTGTAATTTTTTGAAAGAGCATTTTTGGCGGCAGACAGATTGATCTTGTTATCGTCAACGATTAGTAAATGATACATAAAATTCTCTTCACTTTTTTACTGTGCTTTTGAAATTGTAAACAGCAGACTTTACTGACATCAATTTCACATTTATTAAACGAACTATATTTATTATACAATATTTTAATGGCATTGTAAAGTGTTTTGTAAAAAAATGATCCTCAAATAACACAAAACATATCTGCTTATGTGATTTGTCCTGCAAGTACAAATTACAATTCATCAAACGGCACCATCTCTTTATGCGTGATCGTTTCAGATATCATCACGGAGGATATTCTTTTTATTTTTCTTATCGTCATAGAGCAGGGTATCGGCTTTGGACATTATCTCACTGAGATCGACGTTTTTGCCGCATATGAATTCATAAAGTCCAATGCTCATCTGGACATTATAGGGCTTCGTATGGGAACGGTTGAAACGATCGGTTGTATCGGTAATACGCTGTCTGATCTCTTTGCAGACATCGCCTGTACTGCCTTCATCCACAAGAGCAAGAACGGAAAATTCATCTCCGCCTATTCGTCCGATTATATCACTGCTGCCGAATGAATCCGTAAGAATAACAGCTGCATTTTTTATTGCAAAGTCACCGTCTTCGTGACTGAAGCGATCGTTTATCAGCTTCAGAAAATTCAGATCTGCAAAAATGATAACAGCTCTTCTGCCCTCATTCGCATTTATCAGTGTATTGGCTTTTGCAAAGAAGCCTCGGCGGTTATAGACAAATGTCAGTTCGTCCATCTTTGCAATATTATCAAGCTGTTCGTTCTGATAACGTATCTGCTCCAGATTCTTTTTCAGCTCTTCCTGCATATTATCCTTATCCTGAAGTATCCTGATGAACTTCATAGCTCCGCCCAGCTGTGCAACGATCGGATTTATGTAATAGAAATGTTCATCATCAAGCTCGCACAGGAATAAACCGAAATGATCAAGATAAAGTGAAACTGTTGACATAACCATTGTAAACCGTCTGTTATTCGGGATAAACCTGTTTGTGAATATATCCTTAATGCTCATTTCCTGCTCTTCGGGCTTCAGAACTATCATTTTATCTCCGTTGTGGTAGGATTTGAGCAGCACTTTTTCCGGAGGCTGCCATTCTGATTTTCCGTCGTAGCTTACCTTGTCCGGGAAAACATACAGGTAGCTGCTGTATACGCCGTCCATTCTCAGAAGCTTATCTATTACCGAACCGTAAGCATAATCATTATAGGTGTTGTAGTAGAGCATATCTCTTACTATTGCATTTGACTGCCATGACAAAAATTCCAGCTGGCTCATTTTTCTTGCACCGTAATTAGCCACCGCCTGTGTAATAGAACGCAGAATATTAAGGAACAATCCGCTGACCGCATTGCTGTTCGATACCTCTGTCTGAACACGCTCCCTGAGATACATTATTACGCTGCAAAGACGGTCAGTATCAATAAACTCCATATTCTCATCACTGAGAAATTTGTTGAATAATTTGATGATCTCCGTATATGTTTTTTCACCCGGATCTTCCGGTATATTCTTGAGCATAAACTCAACAAAGCTGAAAAATGCCGATTTTATTTCCAGAGCCTCGCTGCTGTTTTCCTTGCCCTCCATAAGATATGAAGACAGAACAGAAGCCGTTTCGTTTACTGTACGGCAGAAGCTGCTTTTGAACATATATATCGAAGAGCCTTTGCTCTCGGAAACCGAATTACAGCCGCAGGATTCTCTTCGGGTCATATATGAGGGAACCTTATCATCTCTGACGGAACCTTTGGTTATATAATCTATGGCTGCGATGGCAGATTCATAACCGAGAGTTTCGGCATCGGCATGAACTGAGGTAAGCTTTGGACTGAGCTGAGTTGCCGCGGGCGAATCGTCAAAAGCTGCAACGGATATATCTGTGCCTATTTCCAGACCTTTTTCCTTTATTACCGTATATCCTGCCTGAGCCATGCAGTCATTGGCAAAAACGATAGCGTCAATATCGGGATTATCGTCAATAAGCTTTTTCACAGGCTCTTTGCAATATGGTGAAAAGTCTCCGTGGGCAATAAGCTTATTATCTATTTCATAGCCTCGGGAGCTGAGTACATCAAAATATACCTGAAGACGCTCGTTGGCATCGTTGTTGGTTTCGGGACCGCTTACAAAGCCTATCCTTTTTCTCTTGTGATGATCGATCATATGCTCTATCTCTTCACGCAGACCGCTTGTATTGTCAAATACAATGGAGGGGTATCCTTCAACACTGCAGGCAACTGTTATTATGGGAATACCCTTAAAGCTGTCAAGAAAATTCTTTTTCCTTTCCTCTGACAAAAAGCCTCCGATCACTCCTATGAGAGAGATGACCACATCTATTCCGTTCATCTTGACATAATGGAAAAGAGTATTGTACTGATACTCAAAATCGGTGCGCTCCACATCCTCATATTTTGCGTCAATATATCTTCCCGGAAGAACAATTACATTTACATTCTTATCCTCGGCACAGGATATAATACCTTTGCAGACTGCCTTGGCAAAATTGTCGTCAAGGTGACTTGTCATAAGTCCGATGGTCAATCTGTTATTTATCACGATTGCTGCCTCCTAATGCAGTTTCAATTTCGCGGCGTATTTCATCGGGTATAGCCTTTACAGGCTCAAACACAGGCTTTCCCATATAATATCCCTGAACATAATCCACACCGAAGGAAATTACTGTTTTAAGCTCTTCTGATGTTTCAACGCCCTCAGCCAGCACCTTTATGTTGTTTATGCGGGCAAACTCAATGGTGCTTTTGATAAACATCTGCTTGTTGATATCTTTGTCAACGTCTGAAATAAGAAATCTGTCAATTTTGATTATCTGGGGAGAATACCTCATCAGATTTACAATGTTGGAATGACCTGTCCCATAATCGTCAATTGCGATCTGATTGTTTCCGCCTGCTCCTCCGAGGGATTTCAGTTTACACAGCTCATCATCGGAAACGGAGTTCTGCTCTGTTATCTCAAAGACAAAATTATCCATCAGATCACCGTATTTTTCGGTGATGATATGGTTATCCTCATCATTGAGCGTATGACCCGGAATAGAGTTGATAAAAAGCTTTTTCCCCTCAAACTGCTCACGGTTCCCGGCATAATGACCGATAACATTAAACATTGTTGCCTGCTCAATATCATAAAGCATATTATACTCGGCAGCTGTATTGATAACGTCAAACGGTGACATATTGATATTTGAATCGGTGCGCATAAGCGCCTCATAGGCAAATATTTCTCCCGTATGCACATCAACAATGGGCTGGAAGCAATATCTGAAAAGATTTTTCTTTATCAGCAGACTGAATATTTCAAAGCTATGCTTACTCTTATTCTCCTTGATAACAGGGCTTGCTCCGTTTTTCAGACGGTTTATGTACATTTCACCGCTTGCAAGCTTGATAAAGCTTGCAAGGGAACCCTGCCATCCCGGATTTACCACCGTACAGCCGCAGTTCACCTCTACGAAATATTCCTTGCCGCTGCTGACATTGAATGCGTCGATCAACGGGAAGAAAGCGGCTGTAGCTTTATTTATCCTTTCAGAGATCATATCGGGATCGTCAAAATAATCCACGATAACAAATTCATCTTCCGTGATCTGACCTACAAAGCAGTCGGTGGTATTCGCCTGTCTGAGCGCTTCGCTGACGTGCTTTATTGCGTTTTCGATATCTGCAATGCCGTGATTTTCATAGATATATTTGTACTGCGGCAGACCGTAAACGGAGATGGCCAGAGCTTTATTATGATTGCTCTGCAGGGAAGCAAAATCATTGAACCAGCGACAGCAGCCTCTGAGATTAGGAAGAGATGTAATGGGATTTATATACGCAGCATTTTCTATGCGCAGCTTCATTGACTGCTGCTTATAACGGTTTACAGCCTCGTGGAAAGCGATGTTTATGCTGCTTGAGATCCGCCTGATCTGATGGGCATGATCTGTTATCTCATTTGTGAAAACCACGTAAAAACCGCATGGGATATCTTCAACAAAAACAGGTGTGACGATATACATTCCTGCCTGTTTATATTTTTCTCTTATATCTGTTCTGATCGCTTCATCGTTATAATACCGGAATTCATAACAGTCATTTTTATTTCCGCTGAATGTGACCTGAGTCATATAATCGGCGCCGCCGGGAGCCCCGTCAGGAAGTCCGCCGATCGATGCAAGAAAGTTGTTGCGGATATACACAACGGTATTGGGCAGAATATGATGAGATATTGTTCCAAGCAGATCTGTAATAGAGGTATGCTCCATGATATGGTCGATCCAGGAAAAAAAATGATCCTCATGAGA
>JAGAJF010000154.1 GCA_017829005.1 Oscillospiraceae bacterium
AAAGGGCGTTGAATGCGTCCTTTGAGAGCATATGCACCTCGTCGATGATGTAAACCTTGTATCTGCACCGCTCGGGGGTGTACTCGGCGGCTTCGCGAAGCTCTCTTGCGTCGTTTACCGAACCGTTTGAAGCGGCGTCTATCTCAATTATATCGGAAAGAGCGAAATTATCGGCGTCACGGCAAATGTCGCATTCCCCGCAGGGACTGCCGTTAACGGGGTTTTCGCAGTTTAATGCCTTTGCGAATATTCTTGCGCAGGTGGTCTTGCCCGTTCCCCTTGAGCCTGTGAACAGATAGGCGTGAGCGGTCTTGCCGTTTATTATCTGATTTTTCAGAGTGGTGGTGATATGAGGCTGGGAAATAACGTCGTCAAAGCTGGTGGGACGGTATTTGCGGTACAGCGCCTGATACATATTGCTCCTCCTTTCCGAAAATTTTCGGGAAATATTTATACCCTGTTAAACCTTGCTTTAAGATGCTCCTCAAAGAAATTCTCGGGATAGCCGTTGGCAGCGCATATCTGAGCGCAGTAATCCTTGTAGCCCTCGGTATCGTTTATCCTTGCGATAAGCGCAAGGCGGTATCTTTCGCAGGCTTCGTCCTCCTTGCCTTCAAGGAGACTTACAAGGGCAAGTCCGCCGTGAGCCGTAACGGGATCGAGGCCATACTCAACAGCCTTGTCAAAGGCTTCTCTGCTGTGAACGGGGTCGTTGGCGGAAAGGTACATTTTGCCCATTTCGTTGTATAAAAATGGGAAAATGCCCCGTTCCTCGGCAATGGGCAGGAGCCTTTCGTAAATTGCCGCCGCAGAAGAATAGCTGGCGGACATATTGAAGCTTCGGGCTGCCATAAGCAGTGCCTCGGCAGTCGAAACGCCCTTATCCGCCGCCGTTACCGCCTGATGAGCGGCATTGGTGGAAAAGCCAAGGCGGTTGTAGCAAATTGCCGTATAAAACGCCAGCACGCCCTGTTCTCTGTCGGTAAGGTTTTTGCTGCAAAGCTCTCTGAAATATTCCAGAGCGTCCTCGTTCTCGTCATTTCGGAAAAGCTCGAAGCCTTCAAAAAACAGGCGCTTTTTCTCCCCCGAGGCAAATGCCTTCCCGATGACCTCTCTGTCATAATCGGAAACGAAATCGGATCTTGAACCGGGAATGAACATTGATAATACTTCGGGTATCTGAACTGCTGCGGAAAGGCAGATTATCACAACGCCTGTGATAACAAACTCGGCAGCATCTTCGAAAGTCCCCGCAGCGATAAGCAGGACAGCCAGCAGAAGCACAAGAAGATGTGCTTTGGGTGCGGATTTTTTAAAAACGTCCCAAAATCGGGACAAGAAAGATCTTTTCACATTAAAACTCCTAAAAAGTAAAAATCCGATACATAGGTGTGCAGGCTTGCTGCGGCACACGAAACGTACCGCTTAATGCTGCTCGGTTCCCCGCCTGACATGGTTCACGGTGTTTTGTTGCACAGGGCCCGCACACCTATATATCGGATTGCGACCATCTGAATTACATTATACCATATTACTTTTTAAATTGCAAGAGTTTTTTTGAAAAAAGTTTGGGAGAGCATTTTCAACTTGTAACCAAGTTGTAATTGCAAATCCCGCATATATCTGCTATAATAAATAGCAGAAAGGATGTTTATTATGACAAAGCGCACCGTAAAAGCATTTTCAGCGTTTGTGACTGCCGTTCTGCTTCTCTGTGGCTGCAGGGGAACGGATAAGGGACAGGAAGCTGCCGATACATCTCTCCCTTCGGAAGGTTTGCCCATGCAGGCAGGGGAACCCTCTGCCGAGACTTCGCCGGAGCCTTTTTCGGGCTATTCCTTTGAACTCAGGGGAGCTGCCGAAAACTATCTCATTACCGTAAAGCCCGGGGAATATCCCGATGAAATAGCCGTTACAGTGGAAAATAACCGCTATGAAACGAGAGATTTCGTTATAACCGCACCCACAGGCTATACACCGTCTTTTCCCTATGATCAAAGCTTTGCTTCGTCGGCGGTGAAGATCATCAAGAATGACATTGATGACACGTATATCCCCGATATTATGCAGTTCAACTTCGACATCACCCGGGAGGAGCTGGACAAGTCGGGGGATAATGCGGTATATTCCGTAAGCCGTATGTACACTGTTGACAGGGACGGCGAGCTTCGTGAGATAAACGTGGTAAGCACCGAGGATTCCGACGGTGACGGCGAGGCAGAGGAAACCGTTCACGACTACATCGACCGCACCCAGCTTTATCACAGTGAGCCGGATAAATTCATCTACGAGATAACGGTAGATGACAGCGACCTTTACGATGAAAACGGCGATCCCCGTCCCATTGAGCGCAGAGTGAAGATAAAAACTCTGAAATTCGAGTACAATGTTCCCCGAATGGTGTCGGGGTATGAGGAAATAACCGAGGACAACACTCTTTATTTCGGCTATGCCTGCTGGGCTGCCGCCAATTCCGCTGCCCAGTATTTCACAATGACTGCCTTTAACATCTCCGACTGGGAATACTATGTGGAAATGCCCCGCCCCGAGGACAGCTCCGCTTCGGATTATTATTTCAAGATAGACGACAGCCGCTTTGACACGGTAAAGGATCTGAAAAGATATTTAAAGAGCATTTTCACTCCCCAGACTGCCGAAAGGATATTTACCGCCGCACCTCAGCGTTATACGGACATTAACGGCGAGCTGTACGGCATTGCGGGAGACGGGGGATATGACTTTACTCTGGGCACTCTCACATTTTCCGACTTTAATGTCACCGAGGACAGAATGGTTTTCCGCTCAAGACAGGAGAAATTTGACGAGACGGGCAATTTCACAGGCTACACCGATGGCGGAAATTTCGTTATCGAACGCTGCGAGGACGGCTTGTGGAGGGTGAGCGAGTACAGGTATCCTTATTCGCTGAACTGATACTCTGACATTATTGAAAGGGGGGTAAACACAATGAAAAATAAAGCCGTGCCCAATTCCCTGAAAGCCATTAAGGCAAACCCAAAAATCCTTATATATTCGCTGCTGTATACGGTTATGGTCATGCTGCTTTCGGTGGGCAGAAGCTTTGCATTCTATAAAATAATGATATGGGGAGAATGGAAGCTCCCTTACAAAAACAACAGCGCACTGTATTTTATTGCTTCGTTTCTGCTCGAGAGCATAGAAATGGTTATTTTGACATCATTCGTGTATATGCTCATAAAAAGCAAGCTGAAATTCAAACGCTTCTTTTCTTTTATGAGTGTAAAAAATTTAAGGTACAATATTCTTTTTTCATTGCTCATAATTTTGCCGAAGGAACTGCTGAACCTTGTATTAAATTCGGAAGCATTCAAAAATTCAGCTTTTTTCAGCGTGGCTGTTTCCGTTTTTTGTTTTATTTTCCTGATATTCATAGATATTATGATATACTTTAAAGCGGCAAATAATAAGGAAGGGATAGGCGGAGTATTCGGAATGGCTGTTGATTTCTCGGCAAGCAGCTTTGTGTCTGTATTTGTCTGCTGTCTGGAGCTTCTTATCCCGGCATATATCGTCAAGATGATTCTGGAGCGGATATTTTATTCCCTAATTGCCGATGATACATTTTTATCTGCTTTGTTATCTGTTGATTATGGCGTTGATATTTTATTGATACCTACATATTTTCTGAGTTTGCATAATTTGAATAATGGTGAATTTAAATCACACAGAAAGGACACCGAAAACCTATGAAGCTTCTTATTATCCGTCACGGAGACCCCGATTACGAGCACGACTCCCTTACCGAAAAGGGACGCAGGGAGGCAGAATTGCTTGCAGACAGACTTGTAAATGAAAAAATAGACTATTACTACCTCTCCCCTCTGGGCAGAGCGCAGGCGACTGCCGAATATACTCTCAGGGCGAAAAATGCCACGGGAGAGACCTGCCCATGGCTGAGAGAGTTCCACGCTCCCATAATCGACGAAAATACGGGAGAGGAGCGTATCCCCTGGGACCAGCTCCCTGCATGCTGGACGGCAAAGGAGGAGTATTACAGCAAGGACCTGTGGCACACCGTTCCCGCAATGGACAAGGCTAATGTTATCTCTGAGGCTGAGAGAGTTTACAGCGGCATTGACGTCATACTGGAGCGTCACGGCTACAAGCGGGAGGGGAATATCTACCGTGCGGTGACTCCAAACAGGGACACAATTGCCCTGTTCTGTCACTTTGGCGTTGAATGTGTAATGCTGGGGCATCTGCTGGGCATATCTCCCGTAGTTCTGTGGCACGGCTTATGTGCCGCACCCACTTCTGTGACCGTCCTCACCACCGAGGAGCGCAGAGAGGGCATTGCATATTTCCGAATGAACACCTTCGGTGATACGGGTCATCTGTATGCGGGAGGAGAGCCGCCTGCCTTTGCCGCACGCTTCTGCGAGACCTTTGACTCCGATGAACGGCACGACTGATAAATATCTTTACAAAATGCAACCGTCGGTTGCATTTTTTGTAAGCTTTGCTTGGTTGAAAAGGATTTAGGAATAAATTATAATAAATATAACGAAAGCGGACGGCTCCCATATCCGCAGAATGGAGAATTTCAGATGATAGAATCGAATTTAAAGCGGCTTCGTAAGATGAGCGGACTGTCTCAGGAACAGGTGGCGGAGAAGCTGAATGTTTCCCGTCAGGCGGTGGCAAAGTGGGAAAGCGGCGACAGCCTGCCCGATATATACAACTGCCGAGCCCTTGCCGACCTTTACGATGTGACCCTTGACAGCCTTTTTGAAGCGGTCACGGAGGGCGAGAAAAAGGACATAGCTCCCCGGGGCAAGCACATTTTCGGTGCTGTCAGAGTGGGAAAGGACGGCTCCTTCAAAATACCCAAAAAGGCTTTGAAGATATTCGGCATAAAGGAAGGGGAACTGCTTCTTGTACTTGGAGACGAAGCACAGGGAGGACTTGCTCTCTGCAAGACATCTTTCTTTATTGACGTGCTTAAATCAATGAAAGCAGCAGGCTGCAAGGATATCACCCTTGAAGATGTTATTCCTTCGGAAAATGACACCGAATAACGGAAAGGACAGGCTATGGAAAATTCATCTGTAGTGATAAAAAGCTTAAGAAAAACCTTCGGCAGTCTTACCGCCGTAAATGACCTCACCCTTGACATTGCCTCGGGCGAGCTTTTCGGACTTCTTGGCGTTAACGGCGCAGGAAAGACCACCACCATAAAAATGTTATCCTGCCTTACAAAGCCCGACAGCGGAGAAGCATTTCTGGGCGGTAAGAGCATTATCACCGAAAGCAATGAGGTAAAGCGGATAATAAACCTTTCCACTCAGGAAACTGCCGTTGCTCCCAAGCTTACGGTAAAGGAAAATCTGAAATTTATGGCAGATATTTATGGCATAGATGACCCGAAAGGCGCTGTTGACAGGGTAATAAACGAGCTTTCTCTCGGTTCAGTCCTTGACCGGAATGCAAAGACCCTTTCGGGGGGCTGGCAGAGAAAGGTGAGCATTGCAATGGCTCTTGTGACTTCCCCGAGGATACTTTTCCTTGACGAGCCTACTCTTGGACTTGACGTACTGGCAAGACGTGAGCTTTGGAACGTTATTAAGGGACTTAAATCCAAAATGACCATTATCCTCACCACCCATTACCTTGATGAAGCAGAAGCTCTTTGCGACCGCATTGCAATTATGACAGGGGGCTGTCTCAGGGCAGTGGGAACTGCCGACGAGCTGAAAAGGCTTGCAGGCAAGGATAGCTTCGAGGACGCGTTTATCGAGATAGCCGAAAGAAGCAACGGAAAGGAAGAAGCTGTATGAGAACCATAGTATTTTCGGGGAGAAATCTCAAGGAGCTGCTCAGAGACCCATTAAGCTACATATTCTGTCTCGGCTTCCCCATTGTAATGCTGCTCATTATGACGGTGGTAAACAGCAGCATTCCTCCCGAAGCGGGAATGACCGTTTTCCGTATTGACAATCTTTCGGGTGGAATTGCGGTATTCGGGCTTTCCTTTGTAATGCTCTTTGCGTCACTTTTACTGTCTCAGGACAGAACAGGCGCATTTTTGACCCGTCTTTATGCTTCGCCTATGAAAGCATGGGAGTTTATCGGGGGCTATTATCTGCCCGTGATCCTGCTTTCGGTGATACAATCGGTGATAACCTTCGCTGCTTCCTTTGTAATTGCGGCAGCGGAAGATGTGGAGATGAACGTGGGAAGGGTGCTTCTTGCTCTTCTGTCCCTTGTCCCCACAGCGGTGATGTTCATAGGCTTCGGGCTTTTTTTCGGCAGCGTAATGGGTAGCAATGCCGCTCCCGGACTTTGCTCCATAATCATCTCAGCGGCAGGAATGCTGGGGGGAATATGGATGGACGTGGAAAGCATCGGCGGGGGACTAAAGAATGTCTGCCTTGCCCTTCCCTTCTATCACTCGGTAAGAGCGGTGCGCAGCATTATGGCAGGCAGTACGGCAAATCTCGGAACGGATATGCTCATTGTTGCGGCATACACCATCGGGGCGGTCATTATTTCTATAATAGCATTTCGGAAAAATATGGTAAAGGATAACAGATAAGGAGAATTATTATGAAAATAGCGTGGTTCTGTATTCCCGCACACGGACACACAAATCCTACTCTGGGCATAGTTAAGGAGCTGACCTCTGCAGGACACGAGGTATACTATTTCTCCTTTGAGCAGTTTAAGGAAAAGATAGAAAAGGCAGGAGCAAGCTTCATAAGCTGTGACGGCTTCGATTTTGAGATGGAGGACAAGGAAAATTCCGACAGGGTGGGAAAGGATATGGCTTTTGCCGCCGAGCTTCTTGTAAATTCCACCCTTGCGCTGGACGATAAGGTTTCGGAAAAGGTCAAAGAGATAAAGCCCGACCTAATCGTGTCCGACTCTGTGGCATACTGGGGCAAGCTTACGGCAATGAAGTACAATATCCCCTATGTTTCCTCAACCACCACCTTTGCATTCAATAACCAATCATCAAGATATATGAAGCAGGGCATTGGCAATTTGTTTAAAACGATATTCACAATGCCCAAGGCGAACAAGCATATAAAAAGATTACAGGACAAGGGTTACCCCGTTAAGAGCATAATGGAGATAGTCACAAATGACAATGAAACAAACACCATTGTCTACACTTCCAAGTATTTCCAGCCCTGTGCCGAGAGCTTTTCGGACAAGTATCATTTCATCGGTCCTTCCATTCGCCCTGTTGAAAAGGCGATGGAAAAGACTGCGGATAAGACCGTTTACATTTCAATGGGTACGGTGGTGAAGAATGAGGAAATTTACAAAAGCTGCATTGAGGCTCTGAAAGGAACAGATTATCAGGTAATTGTTTCCTGCGGCACAAACAGCCATAATTTCGGCACTCTTCCCGATAATATTCAGGTTTACGAGCACGTTGACCAGATGGCGGTGCTGTCGGTTGCCGATGTGTTCATCACCCACTGCGGAATGAATTCTGCCTCGGAGGGCTTGTATTTTGAGGTTCCTCTCATACTCTGCCCCCAGACCCCCGAGCAGGGCGCAGTTGCAGCAAGGACGGAGGAGCTTGGTGCGGGCATTATGCTCAGATCATACGGAAAGGACGATATTTTAAAGACCATTGAAACAGTCCTTAATGATCCGAAGTACAAAAATGCCGCAAAGAAGATATCCGAAAGCTTCAAGTCCTGCGGCGGCGCTGCGGAGGCAAGACGGTTTTTTGAGTCTGCGGTAAAGTGATTTTGCTCATAAATATAAAAAATCTGCTTCCGACCCATGTGCCGAAAGCAGATTTTTTTATCTGTGAATTAAATTACTTAGAAAGCTTCCAGATGTTCTTAGCGTACTCATCAACAGCACGGTCAGCAGAGAATATGCCTGCGCCTGCAATGTTGTGGAGAGACATCTTGTTCCACTTAGCCTTGTCCTTGTAGCACTCGGAAACGTACTGCTGAGCGGACTGGTAAGCATCGAAATCTGCAAGTACCATATAAGGATCCTTGAACTTGAGGGTGTCTGCAACCTCCTCAAATGTGCAGCCGTTGATGCCGCTGTACATCTTTGCGAGAGCCTTGCGAATGACCTCGTTGTTGTTAACATAATCCTCGGGACGATAGCCCTGAGCCTTCTTTGCAAGAACCTCCTCGGTGGTCATACCGAAGATGAAGATGTTGTCCTTGCCTACCTGCTCCTTGATCTCAACGTTTGCGCCGTCGAGAGTACCGAGAGTAAGAGCGCCGTTGAGCATAAGCTTCATATTACCTGTACCCGAAGCCTCTGTGCCTGCAAGAGATATCTGCTCGGAGACCTCTGCAGCGGGCATAAGCAGCTCGGACATTGTTACACGGTAATCCTCAAGGAAGAATACCTGCAGCTTCTTGCTGATAACGGGGTTCTTTCTTATTTCCTCGCCCAGAGCCCAGATCATCTTGATTATCTGCTTTGCAAGATAATAGCCGGGAGCAGCCTTAGCCGCAAAGATATATGCCTTGGGAGTAAATTCCATATCGGGGTTTTCAAGCAGAGCGTTGTACTCGGCAATGATGTTCAGAGCGTTGAGGTTCTGTCTCTTGTATTCGTGAAGACGCTTTACCTGAACGTCGAAAATAGCGTTTGTGTTGAGGTCTACGCCGAAATTCTGATGAACATACTTTGCGAAGCGCTTCTTGTTCTCAAGCTTGATCTTAGCAAGCTGGTCAAGAACCTTCTTGTCGTTTTCATACTTGACAAAATTTGAAAGCTCGGAAGCGTTCTTCTTGAAGCCGTCGCCGATGGTCTCGGAGAGGAGATTTGTAAGTCCGGGGTTGGACTGGAGAAGCCATCTTCTGTAAGCGATACCGTTGGTAACGTTCTGGAACTTGTGGGGAGTGTAGTTGTACTCGTTGTTGAAAACATCGGTCTTGATGATCTCGGAGTGGAGCTTGGAAACGCCGTTTACGCTGTGAGAAGCGCATACGCAGAGGAGAGCCATATGGATCTGGTTGTTCTGTACGATGGACATTCTGGAAACCTTGTTTCCGTCGCCGATCCTCTCCATAAGTTCTTCGCAGTAGCGGCGGTTGATCTCGCAGATGATGTCGAAGATACGGGGAGTTATCTGACGAACCAGGTTAACGTTCCACTTTTCCAGAGCCTCAGCCATAACGGTGTGGTTGGTGTAAGCGAAGGTATTTGTAACGATATACCAGCTCTTGTCCCAGCTGTAGCCGCAGTCGTCGAGAAGGATACGCATAAGCTCGGGGATAGCAAGGGTGGGGTGAGTGTCGTTGATGTGGATAGCAACCTTTTCGTGGAGGTTATCAAGTGTGCCGTAAACGGACATATGACGGTTAACGATATCGCCAACGGAAGCAGCGCACATAAAGTACTGCTGACGGTATCTGAGGCTCTTGCCCTCAAGGTGGTTATCGTTGGGGTAAAGCACCTTGGAGATAGCCTGAGCAACGGTATTCTGACCGAGCGCTCTTGCATAGTCGCCCTGGTTGAACATCTTCATATCAAAGGAGGGAGCCTTTGCCTGCCACAGTCTCAGAACGGAAACTCCATCGCTGTCGTAGCCGGGAACGTACATATCATAGGGAACTGCAACAACAGTGTTGTAGTTAACGTAGGAAACGTGGTGATACTGCTGATCCCAGTATTCCTTCAGCTCGCCGTCAAAGTGTACCTCGATGGACTTGTCGGTCTTGGGAACCAGCCAGCAGTCGCCGCCGGGCAGCCAGTTGTCGGGAAGCTCAGTCTGCCAGCCCTCTTCTATCTTCTGCTTGAAGATACCGTACTCGTAGCAGATGGAGTAGCCCATTGCGGGGTAGCCGTCTGTAGCGAGACCGTCAAGGTAGCAGGCAGCAAGTCTGCCGAGACCGCCGTTACCAAGACCTGCATCAGGCTCGTAATCGTAAATTCTCTCGATATTAACGTCCCACTTCTTGAGGATATCTTCCACCATATCGTTTATTTCAAGGTTGTAAAGGCTGGTCTTGAGGGAACGTCCCATAAGGAACTCCATTGAAAGGTAGTAGATTTCCTTCTTGCCTGCGGAATGGGTCTGATTTCTGAACTTTCTTCTCTTGGCTCTGAGGATCTCTACCACAACAACCGAAAGAGCCTTGTAGATCTGATTATCCGAAGCGTCGATGGGAGTTACGTTGAACTCCACCTGCAGCTCCTGTCTGAGCTTTTCCTCAAAATCTTCCTTGTTGATAACAGGTACCATATTTCTTTCTCTCCTTCTTCAGATTGGAATAATCTCAAAGTGTAAAAATCTGCCTAAAAATATTATAAAATATCTGTGCAGTTTTTTCAATAGGAATATTAGACAAATATTTATTCGACAAATGAGATTTACTGTTGTAAACGTTTAAGGGACGGGGCGTAGCGGCAATAAAAAAATTGCCGTTCACGGTTGACATTGATGTCGGAATATGGTATAATCAAGATGAAATTTTTTTCTGTGCAAAAATTACCGAAAAGGCTGGGAAAATATATGTCGGATAAAAATAATACCATAGCTGTCTCCGAAAAAACCATCAAAACGCATATGCTCTTTATAGCAGGCGTGTGTCTGATCTTCGGAATAGTAAATCTTGTTACGGGAGCTGCCGCAATAGGCGCTGTGACTATTGCAATAGGCATTATCGTTCCTGCGGCTGTAATGGTGTTCAAAAATAAGCTAAGCGGCTCTGTAAGAGGCATCATTCTTTCTCAGGCTCAGCTGCTGGCAATTATCCTCATATCCTCCGCAAAGCACGAAATGCACGGAATGTTTCCCCTTATGCTGGCTTCAATGGCTATCACTGCCATCTATTACAATATTCTGAATATCAAGATACACTGGGTGATAATGGACGTTGCCGTTATCGGCGCACTTTTTTTCAAGGACTTTTTCTATCAGGGCGCAGGACTTGAGTTCCTTATCAAGGGCATTATCGGAATGAACGTCTGCGCAACGCTCATAATGTATTTTATCACCCAGAGCCTTAAATATATCGGTCAGTCCAGAGCCGCCGAGCAGGAGGCTTCGGGGCTTCTCGAGCAGATGAACGAGCAGGTAAGCGGCAACAAGGCTCTTATGGCAAAGCAGGGAAATGTGGTCTCCAGTATCGCAGGGATATCCGAGAGCCTTAACAGCACCGCTTCACTTATGGAGCAGATATCCTCCTCTCTCAGCGCCGACGCCGAGGAGCAGGAGGCTACTATCGGAAATATAGTTTCGGACATCGGAAATATCACCGAGCAGGCTCACCGCAGTCTCAGCGAGTCCGAAAATGCATCTGTTTCCGCAAGAAAAAGCACCGAGACCCTTCGTGCCAGCAACCAAGAGGTACGCAATATGGTCAGCGCAATGGAGGATATTGCAAAGGCTTCGAGAGAGATAGAGAGCATTATCAAGACCATCGAGGACATTGCCTTCCAGACAAATATCCTTGCTCTCAACGCCGCTGTTGAGGCGGCAAGAGCAGGCGACGCAGGCAAGGGCTTTGCGGTAGTCGCAGACGAGGTAAGAAACCTTGCCAACAAATCCGCCGAGGCTGCAAAGAACACCTCCTCTCTCATAGCCACAAGCATTGAGGCTGTAAGTAACGGAACCGTTCTTGCCGAGGGCATTGCCGACAAGATGGACGATGTTATCCGCATTTCCGAGGACAGCGCAAGGCAGTCCGAGGAGATAAAGCGTCTTGCTGAGGGTCAGTCCGCTTCCGCAGAGGCTGTGAAGATAAAGATGGACCAGATAGCCGAGGTGGTGGCGCAGATATCCCGCACCTCCGAAAAAAGCGCCGATACCGCCCGTTCCGTTACCGACGAGGTAAAGAGAATGAACGATATCGTAAAAGAGTTCAACTGATAAGTACATAAATCGAGCCGCCTTTGACTTATAAAAGGCGGCTTTATCATTGTGTTTTATGCTACCGTATCAAACAGACTTCCCTTGGGGTCTGCTTCCGTTCCCACGGAAAAATCGGGCTCATTTTTCGCCTTTGTAACGGTTCGGGTCTCGCCCCCTGCAATATATGGCTTTCCGCACTCGGGGCATATGCCCGTTTTCAACCTGACGCTCTGGGAAACCACTTCCCTGCCCTCTCTTGCGGCTTTTGCCTGATTGCGGTAAACGTGTTCCATCTCGTGACCACGTACAGCCGCCGCAGCCGCTTCGGGAGCTATTTTAGAAGCAGTCTTGAAGGAAACTCCGGGATCGTCTGAGCCGTCCCGGTATTTTCGGTTCTTGCAGGTCTGACATTCGCCGTTTTGTTCCCGAAGCTTTTCAAGCCTGCTTTCAAGGGTGCTTATCCGCCTGTCGAGAGTGGCTATTTTGTTTAACAGAGCATTTTTGTCCGTTACCTTGTTTTTTGCGGCATCAAATTCCTCACGCTGCTTTTTTAGCTCTGTGAGCTTACGTTCAATATTTGTACCCGTATCTCCGCCCGAGGTGTATCCCCCGAGAGCGGCGGTGCCAGTTCCTATAGGTGATATTCCCATATGTTCCCCTCCCCTGCATATAGTTTTTTTAATTATAACATATCTGAGAAAAAAATACAAGTGTAGAGAGCGAAAAATTTATGCTTCTTTTACGCTGAGTTTGTTTTGTGCCGCTCATAAAAAATATTAGTGTATCACAGACATTAAAAAGTGCCGAAAACTGATTGACGTAATGGGAGATTTATGATAAAATTTGAGTAACGATATCGGATATGATCACAGAAAGGAACGATAATGTATGACAGAAAAACAGCTTTCGGAGCTTTTGCAGGATATGACCCTTACGGAAAAGGTCGAGCAGCTTGTGCAGCTCAACGGTGATTTTTACGGCGGAGGAGATTTCCTCACAGGTCCTGCCGCCGCCTTTCATCTTACGGATAACAAGGCGTACCGTCTGGGCAGTATCTTAGGCTCAGACGGAGCCGCAAGGCTTACAAAGCTTCAGGACAAGTTTATGAAGGAACAGCCCCACCATATCCCCGCATTGTTTATGGCGGACGTTATCCACGGCTACAAGACCGCATTTCCCGTTCCCATCGCCATGGGAGCAGGCTTTGATCCGGAGCTTGCAAGGGAGACTGCCGAAGCTGCCGCAAAGGAGGCTTCGGCTGCAGGCATACACGTGACCTTCTCGCCAATGGCAGACCTTGCAAGAGACAGCCGCTGGGGAAGATGTATGGAAAGCTTTGGGGAGGATTCCTTCCTTAATTCATGTATGACCGCCGCCACGGTAAAGGGCTTTCAGGGCGAAAACTGCAAAGACAAGGGAAGGGTCGCTTCCTGCTTCAAGCATTTTGCAGCATACGGTGCTGTGCAGTCGGGCAGGGATTACAATGTTGCGGAGCTTTCGGAAAAAACCCTTTTTGAGGACTATCTTCCCTCCTACGAGGCAGCGGTAGATGCGGGTGCTGAAATGGCTATGACTGCATTCAACACCCTTGACCGCATTCCCTGCTCAATGCATAAAAAGCTTCTCCGCAATGTTCTCAGGGACAAAATGGGCTTTGAGGGGGTTCTTATCAGCGATTATAACGCAATAGGTGAGACGATCATTCACGGAGCGGCGGAGGACAGCCGTGATGCCGCAGAAAAGGCAATAAATTCGGGCGTGGACATTGATATGATGTCCGACTGCTATCTTGATAACCTTGAGGAGCTTGTAACGAGCGGCGAGGTTCCCGAAAGTCTGATAGACGAGGCTGTAATGCGTGTGCTCAGGCTCAAAAACAAGCTGGGACTTTTTGAAGCTCCATACAAGGACGCTTCGGAGGAGGATGAAAAACGGCTTTGCTGCTGCAGGGAGCATATGGAGCTTTCACGAAGGGCAGCCGAGGAATGTATCGTAATGCTCAAAAATAACGGCATACTTCCTCTCAGGGCAAAAAAGGCAGCTGTCATAGGCTCCCTCTGCGAAAGCAGGGATATCGTAGGCTCCTGGGCGATCTTTGCGGACAGCTCAAAAACCGTAACTCTGAGAGCCGCTCTCGAGGAGCTTTGCCCCGATGTGGAATTTGAATTTATCCCACAGGATAACCCAGATGAAAAAGCCCTTGCTGCCGCAAAAAAATCGGACGCCGTAATCCTTGCCCTCGGAGAAGATCAGCTTGGAACGGGAGAATCAAGAAGCTGCACCGACATTTCTCTCCCCGAGGAGCAGAAGCGGCTGTTTGAGAAGATATATGGTGTGAACAAAAATGTGATAGCTCTCCTTTTCGGGGGCAGACCCCTTGCAATACCCGAGCTTGCCGAAAAAGCGGCGGCAATACTTGAACTCTGGCTCCCCGGAACGGCAGGCTGCCTTGCTGCGGCGGATATCCTTTCGGGAAAGGTCTCTCCCTCGGGCAGGCTTTCAATGAGCTTCCCCTACTGCTCGGGACAGCTTCCCATAAGCTACAGCGCATTCAATACAGGCAGACCCAAAGACAACAGAGTAAAGGAATTTATCCCCTTCCTCTCCAATTATATGGATGCTCCCAATATCCCTTTATATCCCTTCGGATATGGACTTTCCTACACAAGCTTTGAATACTCTCCTGTTGCCCTCGACAGTGATACCCTTACCTCAGACAGCAGGATAACCGCAAGCGTAAGGGTGAAAAATACGGGTGACAGAACGGGAAAAGAGGTCGTTCAGCTTTATATCCGCGATGTTAAGGGCAGCGTTGTCCGTCCGCTGAGAGAGCTTAAAGGCTTTAAGAAAATTACCCTCTCTCCCGGAGAAGAGCAGACCGTTTCCTTTGAGATAACTGAGGATATGCTCAGATTTTACGATATAAATATGAACTTCACCGCCGAAAAGGGCAGCTTTATCCTGTATATCGGCGGCGACAGCACAGCGGAAAGCTCTGCGGAGTTCAGACTTGTATGAAAGTGAAAAAGCTTCTCCGCTTTATCCCCGCACTTGTCATAATGACTGTCATATTCCTATTTTCCGCCCAGACGGGAGACGAGTCAACGGTAATAAGTGACGGAGTTATCTCGGCGGCGGCGGGAGAGAAAAATGTGGGCAGCGAGGTACTTACGGTAATAGTCAGAAAAAGCGCACATTTTCTTGAATATGCGGCTCTGGGAGCTGCGGTATATTTTGGTCTGAGAGGCGTGGGAGAGGACAAAAGGCAGGGAAAAAGGCTTCTTTTATCCGCTGCTTTCGGCGGTCTTTACGCCGTTTCCGACGAGCTGCACCAGTATTTTGTTCCCGGGCGTGCCTGTATGGCTGTTGACGTGCTTATAGATACCTGCGGAGCAATGTTCGGGGCGGCATTTATGTTCCTTGTTATTAAATTTTTTGACCGCTTGGGCAAAAACGATAAATAACAGGGTGCAAGTTCATAAGATATGTTAATTGAAATTACTCGGCGTTAATGGTAAAATTATATAAAACAGGATATTGCCTCGTAACGGGTACGGGGCAATATCCGCAATATGAAAGGAATGAAGCAGATGAAAAGGTTTTTATCATTGCTGATTTCCATGGCTATGGTCCTGAGCCTTTGCTGCACGATGGGATTTTCCGCAAGCGCAGCCGAGGTATCGGTGTCTCTGCCTTGGAAAACGATTACAATAACTAAAGGCAAGTCAGTAACATTTACCCCCGAGGTTTCGGGAAAGAAGGACTACACTCTTGAATGGTCCACCTCAGACAAGAATGTGGCATCTGTGACCTCTCAGGGAAAGGTCACAGGAGTTAAGAACGGTACAGCCACCGTTACCGTTAAGGTGAAGGGAACAAAAGCAACGGCTTCTGTGGAAGTAACCGTAGGCACCAAGGTGTCCTCCGTAACCGTTCCCGAAAGCAGCGTTACCGTAAAGAAGGGCGGCACATATACCATCAAGCCCACTGTATCCCCCTCAAAGGCTTCAAATAAGAAGCTGAGCTACTCCACCTCCGACAAGAGCGTGGCAACTGTAAGCTCCAAGGGTGTTGTTACCGCCGTAAAGGCAGGTACGGCAAAGATAACCGTAAAGTCCACCGACGGCAGCGGCAAGAAAGCTGTTGTCACCGTTAAGGTCACATCATCGGGCAAGACCGATACCTCCGACAGCAAGTCCGAAAGCAATGCTCCCGCAAAGAATCCTGCCGCCAAAGCTACAAAGGATTTTGATACCAAAATGACTTCTATGGATATCGTAAAGGATATGGGCGCAGGCTGGAATCTGGGCAACTCCCTTGACGCTCTGGGAACAGGTCTCGGCTCGGAAACCGCATGGGGCAATCCCAAGACCACCAAGGCTATGATAGACGATATCTGCAAGGCAGGCTTCAAGACTGTCAGAATACCCGTTTCATGGGGCAAGCACTGCGACTCCCAGGGCAATGTGGACAAGGACTGGATGAAGCGTGTGAAGGAAGTTGTTGACTATGCATACGACAACGGCGTTTACGTTATCCTCAATTCCCATCACGACAACACCTATTATGATATCGGTGGCTGCGTAAAGAGCGAGGATACCCTTAACAGGTCCGTGAAGAAGATGACGACCCTATGGACACAGATATCAAACACCTTCAAGGATTACGACGAGCATCTTATCTTCGAGACCCTGAACGAACCCCGTAACGAGGGCAGCGCAAAGGAATGGGTGGGCGGCACCACTGAGGAGAGAGAGGTCGTTTACACTCTCAACGAGAAGATAGTTGCCGCTATCCGCAAAACAGGCGGCAATAACGCATACCGTCACATTATGGTACCCACATATGGCGCCACATCTTCTACAAATATCCTCAAGCAGATGAAGCTTCCCGACGATGACAGGATAATCGTTTCCGTTCACGCATATGTCCCCTATTTCTACGCAATGGACGCAAACGGCTCGGGAACCTTTACCGACAACGACAAAAAGGAGCTTGACAAGTTCTTCAAGGAACTCAACAGCATTTTCGTAAGCAAGGGAATTCCCGTTGTTATCGGCGAGTTCGGCGCTACAAACAAGAATAACCTTGAAGACCGTGTTGCTTGGGCGAAATACTATGTCAGCGGCGCAGGCAAGTACAATATCCCCTGCTTGCTGTGGGATAATAACACGGGCAGAAGAAGCGGCGGCGAATGCTTCGGCGTTTACAGCAGAGAGAAAAAGGAATTTACCTATCCCGAAATAGTCGAGGCTGTTGTCAAGGCGTCTAAGTAAATAATTTAACCATACAGCACAAGGCTCAAAAAAGCTTTGTGCTGTATTTTTTGTCTTGCTTCATTTGTTGAAAATTAACAAATATACGCTTGACACGGCTATTGGAATGTGGCAGTATAAATATAAGGGTAATATGTCTTTCGTGGGAAGGAATGAAAGAAATGAAAGCAAAAAAATTACACAGATGTATTCGGAGAGCTGCCGCACTGCTTTGCGCCGCACTTATGCTGACCCTTTCGGCAGGCTTTCCCGTTTCGGCAAAGGAATACTCGGAAAAGGATTTCGTTCACGCCGAGGGAATGAAAATTATCGGAACTGACGGCAGGGAGCTTCATATCAAGGGAATGGCTCTGGGAAACAGCGTGTGGGGAAATCCGTCATCTCCCGATTTGACCCATCACGATGAAAATACTTACAAGGAGCTTTCGGAAATGGGCTTTAACTGCGTCAGGTTCTATATAAATTACGGGCTGTTTGAAAGCGACAATGCTCCGTATCATTATAAAAGCTCGGGCTTTAAGTGGCTTGATAAAAATATCGCATGGGCAAAAAAATACGGTATGGGTATAATAATAAATATGCATTGTCCCCAGGGAGGATATCAGTCAAACGGCGATGGCATGGGGCTTTGGAATGACAAGCAAAATCAGGACCGCCTCACCGCCCTCTGGAAGAAAATTGCCAAGCGTTATGCAAAAGAGCCGACGGTATGGGGATATGGGCTGATAAATGAGCCTGTGGTGCCGATGAAGGACACAATGGAGGAGACATACGGGCAGTACAATAAGCTTATGCAGAGACTCACCTCCGAAATAAGGAGCGTTTCCCCCTATCAGGCGATATTTGTGGAGGGGATATGCTCAGCTGTCAAGCCTGACGGTGAGAGGGAATATGAATATTTCACCCCCGAACATTCCTTTGCGGATATTGACGATGATAACATCGTTTACGAGTTCCATAAATACGACCCCTTTTATTTTACTCATCAGAACACAAGCTGGGCAGGCACGGAAGGTATCACAATGACCTATCCCTCGGAGGAGATAGTGGGGGAGAAGGCAATAAACGGCTGGGTAAAATGCGAAGCTGCATCAGAAAGATCAACAGACCCGAAGGGCTGGACATACTTTGAAAGCAAGACCGTTTCCCTTTCGGACAAGGCAAACGTCGTCGCCGCCGCCGTTACCGCATCAAACCTTGGTCGGGACGGCTCTGCATATTTTGACGATATCACTCTGACGGAAATTTCGCCGGGGGGTAAGCGAAGAACGCTCTTTTCGGCAGATTTTTCCGACGGAGCATTATGCGGCAATCCTTGGAGCGAGGACGGAAGCGGCGTTTCCGAATACTGCTCCGACGACGGATGCAAGGCGGCAGGCTGTCTGAAAATCTCGGGAACAGCATCGTTTTATGTGCATAACTTCAAGCGCTTTGAGATGAAAAAGGGATATAAGTATATGATATCGGGGTATATAAAATATGACAAGGGCTCCCCCGAGATAAGAATTGATATGTCTCTGAGCGAGAATATACACAGCTTTGACAAGGAATATCTGAGATCGTCCATTTTGCCCTATGTGCAGTTTTCGAAAAAGCATAACGTTCCGCTTTATCTGGGCGAATTCGGCGTTATCTCGGAGGGCTTCGAAAACGGACGCAACGGCATCGGCTGGGTAAGGGATATGATAAGCCTGTGTGAAAAATACGATATCGGATTTAACTATCACACATACAACGAGTCTGCCTTCGGTCTGTATGACGATTATCCCAACGGCAGGAACGAGGAGCTTTATGAGCTTTTCGGCAAAATGCTGAAAGATTAGGAGCATTATTTTCGGGACAGGGGAGACCCTGTCCTCTTTTTTTGCAAAACCGCCTTGACAACCGGAGAAAGAAATAGTATAATTATACTCAGATAGGTATGAAAAGAGGACGCTATGGCTGTATATTGGATAATGCTCCTGCTGTCGGCGGCAATGGGTATCCCCCTGTGCGGACTTTGCGAAAAAAAAGAGAGCAGGACAGTCCTGCTTTACTATATTCTTTCGGGAGCTGCGCTTACCCTTATATCCGCCCTGCGCTTCGGCGTGGGCTACGATTACAACCTTTATGCAGGCTGGTACTATGACCTTAATTTCGTGGATTTTGACGGGCTTCGGGGAGGCAGGCAGGAAATAGGACTTTTTTTCCCCCTAAAGCTTCTGAACCTTTTCACCTCCGATTATGCGGCGGCGTTTCCCCTTATTTCACTGCTTATTTACCCTCCCCTTATGACCTATATTTATCGTCATTCGGACGCCCCATGGATAAGCGTAACGGCTTTTCTGGGAATGGGACTGTTTTTTAACTCCATGAATTTTATGCGCCAGTTCATTGCGGCGGTCATATGCGCCTTTGCATTTGAATACGCTGTAAAGGGCTGCCGTGTAAGATATCTGCTGCTGATACTGTTTGCAGCTTCGTTTCACCGCTCGGCGCTGTTTCTTCTTCCCTGCTTTTTATTCGTTTATATAGACTGGAATACGGCAGTGCTTGCTGTGACGGCTATTCTGTCGGCAGGCGCATATATCTTTTCGGGGCAGCTGCTGAGGCTTGTTACAAGGTTTGCCTATTCGGATTATAAAATGGAGAGCAGCAGGGATATGATAAACGGGCTGCCCATTGCCTACACGGTAATGTACGGCGTGCTGTTTCTGGCGGCGTTTGCCCTCAGAAACCGTATGAACGGGGAAAAACGCAGTATCAATATGATAATATGGTGCTGCTTTGCCGCATTTTTCTTTGAGCTTATCGGCTCAAGGTATGCAATTGTTTCAAGGCTCGCCCTGCTGTTTTTTATCCCTGCGGTATGTCTGGGGACGCCGAAAATTTTTTCCGCTCTTTATGACATTGCCCAAATGCGGAAAAAGGGCGCAGGCATTGCGGCGATACTTGCAGCGGTGCTTATCCTTTCGGGTAATTACGCCCTGCTCATAAACCAAAATTACAACGGCGTTGTGCCGTACAAAACCATATTTGAAAGGACGGAAGTCAAGTGAAGCTGTCCTTTTACCCCTCCTCTGTCACCGAGGATATGGCACTTTGCCTGTGTGTTTCCTATGTATCCGCCTGCGCGTGCAGAGACGATTTTATACCCGATGAAGCGGCAGGCGTCCTGAGAGGTGCTGCAGCAGTACTTACGCTTGTGTGCTGGTTTGTGATGTCATTCTTAAACGGGCTGAGAATGAGAAAAGGCTTTGCTCTGGGAATGAGTCTGTGGCTCACTCTCCCGCCTGTGACAGGGCTTCTCATATCCGGGATAAGAACGCTTAAATTCAGCGATATGGGGCTTGCGGCGGATAAGCTCTGTCAGATCTGCTCAAGGCTTCCCTTTTCCGAGCTTGAAAGGGCTTCGGGAATAAACGGAAATATATTCTCCGTAATGACGGCGCTTCTTGGTCTTATGCTGTTCGGAGCGGGATATTTATATACAAAAAAGATGATACAAGGCTGTGAAAGGAACGATACATTATGAAAAAAGGCTTTTCTGTTATTATGGCGACTGTTATCGCCGCATCTATGGCAGTTTCCGTAAGCGCTGCGGATTATTCAAAAAATCCCGGCTACACTCTTCCTCCTGCTGTTCCCTCCTCTTCTTCCGGTCAGAACGGCACCGGATCTCCCGCAGGTTCGTCTCTTGCAAATCCCCTTGAGGTGATAGAAAAGAAGGATATCAGAGCAGCCGTTGCCAAGGGTGAGCCTATTTATGCGTCCTACGAGACCGCTCAGTTAAAGGCAAACGCTATGGCTATGCTTGCAGGCAGGAACGGCGGCGTTCTTACCGTTATTACCAAGCGTTACACCGCTGTTATCGACGGAGACAGCATTACCGAGGCAAAGGACATCAGTCTTGCCATTAAAATGACAAAAGCCGAGGCTCAGGGCGCAATGGTACTCAGAACAGAGCAGATAGGCTCCTTCGGCTGCACCGTTGATATCCATATCCCTGCAAAATATTACACTCAGTGCGGCATAGACCTGAAAAATGCTCATGTGTACTATGTGGACGATGATAAGAACGTAAACGATACGGGCGCTCTTGTTTTTGATGATGACGGAAATATCGTGGTTTCCATGACCTACGGCGGAAAATATATTATTATGTAAAAAATATCATCAGGGCGGATATCCTCGGCGGGTATCCGCTTTTTGTATTTCTGTGAAGCTTTTCCCTGTTTTTTGTCAGCTATAACAATTGACAAAAAAATCGGCTTGGTGTATAATTATAAAGTGTGTTATTATATCGCCCAGGCGGAAAGGGGAGAGAATATCAATGGCGGATACGCTTGAAAAGGAACAGAACAGTTCTGCGCCCGAATACTGTTCCCCCGCAGAGAAAAAAAGAGCTTTTGAGTTCTTTAAGCGGGCTGCGGATATCCTTCTGTCCTTTATTGCTTCGCTTATTCTCCTTATTCCCTGTGCAGTCATTGCTCTGCTCATATTTGCCGAGGACGGCGGTCCCGTTATCTACTCTCACAAACGTATAGGAATGGGCGGGAAGCCTATCAAGGTGTATAAATTCCGCAGTATGAAGCGTGACGCAGATAATATGGAAAAATATCTCACCCCCGAGCAGCAGCAGGAGTTCAGAAAGGAATACAAGCTCAAAAATGACCCCCGCGTTACAAGGATAGGAAAGATCCTTCGCAGGACAAGCCTTGACGAGCTGCCTCAGATATTTATGAATGTTCTTATTCTCGGAAATATGTCCGTTGTGGGCCCCCGTCCCGTTGTGAATGAGGAAACATTGCTCTACGGTGAGGCAAGAGACGCATTCCTTTCCGTCAAGCCCGGACTTACGGGCTATTGGGCTGCATATGCGGATAAAAACACAAGCTATGAGGACGGCTCCCGTCAGAAAATGGAGCTTTATTATGTGAAAAACAGGTCGGCGCTTCTGGATATAAGGATAATATTCCGTACTGTTATCACCGTTATCGACAGGATACGCTCAAAATGAGGAGCATCTAATATGAAAACAGAGCTGCATATCCATACCTCATATTCCTGCGACAGCCTTTTGAGCATAAGACTGCTTGCCCTTATCTGCAAAGCAAAAGCCATTGACTGCATAGCCGTCTGTGACCACAATACCATCTCGGGAGCATTAAAGGCAAAGCAGTATTTTAAGAAATACGGGATAAGCGTTATTGTGGGAGAAGAAATTTTTACGGCTGACGGAGAAGTTATAGGGCTTTTTCTGAAAAACGAGATATCTCCCGGGCTTTCCGCCGAAGAAACGGCTGAAAGGATAACCTCTCAGGGGGGAATGATATATATCCCCCACCCCTATGATGCCAAAAGATATAAAACTGTTCTTAAAACAGATAAAATAGAAAAGCTTGCCCCTGTTATCGACTTTATCGAGATCTGCAACGGCAGAAATGCCGAAAGCAGCTTTTCAAAGAAGCAAAAAGAGATCGCAGACAGATATACCGACCCCGTTCAGACCGTCCGCATTGCAGGAAGCGATGCTCACGCTTGGTTTGAACCGGGAAGAAACTTTATGCTCTCCGAAAGCTATGATACAAATTCACCCGGGGAATTCAAGGAAGCTATGCTTTCTGCGGAAAAAGTCACCGCTCCCTGCCTGCCTGCAGCACATTTCCATACAAAAACGGTGCGGCTTTTCAAGCTGCTTTTGAAAGGAAAGTTCAATGAACTTTATAGAATTATCCTCAGAAAATGCGTCAAGGGAAACAAAAAAACTGGCTGACATCATTAGGCAGCAGTATGCCCCGGACGCAGTTGTTTTTGTTGCCAAAGGAGCATACCGCATGGGGCTTGAGTTAGGCGAGCTTTTTGATGTCCCCGTACTTGAGATATTTGCAGAAAGAAAGCACAGCAGGCTTAAAAGGCTCGCTGCTCCTATTCTGCAGATACTGCCCAAAAAGCTTAAAGCTCTGTTGCGGGCTATGGAGATAAACAACGGCACCCATATCAAAGCTCCCGACAGAACTGTCTTCTGGGGCAAAATACCCGAGAAAGCCTGTGATATCGGCTTTAAGAAGATACTGCTCGTTGATGACTCCTGCGATACGGGAAATACTTTTTTTCAGTGTATCGGAAAAATAAGGGAACGCTTTCCCGATGCCGAGATCAAAACGGCGGCTATAAATGTTTTTTCGGACTCGAAAAAGAACATCAGCACCGATTTTTACATCTATACGGACTATATCATTTCAGGGCCCTGGTCGAATGATTCTCCCGAACACGAAGCCTTTATCAGCGGTTATAACGAGAAATTCGGGAAATGATACGGCTGCTTAACTCAGAAAGAAAGCGAGCTGCAGAACGTAATGAACGAGAATCCTTCTATAGATTTTGTCATAATATGGGTGGACGGCTCAGATCCCGAATGGCTTGCCCAAAAAGCGGAGTATGCTCCTCCTTCCCATTCCGACTCCCGTCCCGAGCGATACCGTGATTGGGGGCTTCTGCCTTACTGGTTCAGAGGGGTGGAGAAGTTTGCTCCTTGGGTGAATAGGATACATTTTGTTACCTGGGGGCATATCCCGGAGTGGCTGAGTACCTCTCACCCGAAGCTCAATATCGTCCGTCACGAGGATTATATCCCTGAAAAGTATCTGCCCACCTTCAGCTCACATACCATCGAGCTTAATCTCCACAGGATAAAGGGGCTTTCGGAAAATTTCGTCTTTTTTAACGATGATACGTTCGTTACCGCTCCTGTTTCAAAGGAGGATTTTTTTAAAAACGGTCTCCCCTGCGACAGCGCTGTGCTGAATGTTCACTGCTATGCCCCCAGCCTGCCCATACAGATGATAGCCATAAACGATACGGGTCTTATAAACGAGCATTTTGATATAAAGCGGACAATAAAGGCTGCTCCTTTGAACTGGCTCAGCCCTTTGTACGGAAAGCTCCTTATGCGAACCTTTCCCCTTATGTTCTGCCCCAGATTTCCGGGCTTTTACCAGCCCCATCTTCCGTCCTCGCTGAAAATATCCACCATTGAGGAGGTCTGGAAAGCCGAACCCGAAGCTCTTGACAGGACTTGTATGAATAAATTCCGTTCGGCTTATGATGTTAATCAGTGGCTTTTCAGAGAGTGGCAGCTTGCAGGCAACCGCTTTGTTCCGAGAAGTGCGGGGGTAGGAAGAACCTTTTACCCCGACAGGGACGGCAAGGACGAATTTGTACGTGCAGCGGAGGTCATCTCAAAGCAGAAGAAAAAGCTTATATGCATAAATGACTGCAAGCTGACGGAAGAAGAATTTGAAGAGTATAAAACTCGGATAATAAGCGCATTTGAAAGTATACTTCCCGATAAATCGGGGTTTGAGGAATAGAGCTGATGATAAGAGTTCTTGAAAAGCTGAGATCGGTCACAAACGGCGGCATTGAGACTTTTGTTTTTGGAATATCCGAAAGACTTAACGATGAGGATATCAAAATTGAAATATATTCGGACAATAAGCCCGAATCGCAGAAATATGAGGATATTGCAAAAAGCTGCGGCATAAGGCTCAGAGGCTCGGGCAGGGACTACAAAGCTGTCAGAATAAAGCCTCTCAGAATGCTTCTCAAGTGGGTGGATTTTTTAAAATTCATAAAACAAGAGCATTATGACATCATTCATCTGCATATGTGCCGTCCCTATGACATTCTGTATGCGGCGGCAGCAAGGCTTGCCGGCAGCCGCCATATCATTCTTCATTCCCATTCCTCATGGCGGAGCGATGTTTCTTTTCCCGAGAAGCTTGCTGACCCGTTTTTCAGAGCATTGAGCAGGAAAAAGGGATATCACCTTGCCGCTTGTTCGAAGCAGGCGGCGGAGTATATGTTCGGAGATCGGAGCTTTGTCCTGCTGAAAAACGGCATTGAAACGGATAAATTTTCTTACAGTCCCGAGCTGAGGATAACAGAACGGGAAAGGCTGGGTATCGGGGACAGCTTTGCTGTGGGAAATGTGGGCAGACTTTGCGAGGCGAAAAATCAGAGCTTCCTTCTGGAGATATTTGCAGAGCTTTTAAAACTCAGGCAAGACAGTATTCTCATCATAGCGGGTGACGGAGAGCTTGAAAGCCGATTAAAGCAAAAAGCCGAAGAGCTTAAAATATCCGAAAAGGTCATTTTCTGCGGTGCTGTGGATAATACTTCGCTATTATATCAGGCAATGGACTGCTTTGTGTTCCCCTCAAATTTTGAGGGACTGGGAATAGCTGCCATAGAAGCCCAGACAGCAGGGCTTAAAACCATATGCTCCGACGGAGTGCCGAGGGAAGCAGCTGTTACGGAGCTTTGCTCCTTTATGCCCCTTAAAGCTTCCCCGAAGGAATGGGCGGAGCATATAATATCCGAATGTGACGGATATGTGAGACGCAGCTATGCAAAAGAGGTAAGGACTGCAGGCTACGATATTGCCGATACTGCAAAGCAGCTTGAGAAGATTTATCGTTCATTGGCAGAGGAGTGATTTGTGTAAGTGAAGATATTTGAAAAGCAATGGGTTCTTTCTCTGATGCTGCTGACCTTCTTCAAGCCCGGAAGCCTCGCCTTTATTCCCGGGCTGTCTTTTTTGGATACCGTTATGGATATCCTGCGTGTTATTTCATTTGCTATAATATTTTTTTGTTATCTGAGCAGCAATTCATTGTCAAAGCCCGTGCTTGGGGTTATGGCGTATGAATTTATCTTGTTATTTTCTACCGTAATAAACAATGGGAATTACTGGAAACTGGCAGTAAGCTGCGGAACTGTAATAGGATTTTGTATGCTTATAGAGATGGGCATCAGAAAAAATGCAGCTGTTCTTATCAGCGCCTTTTTTAATTCGGGATTTTTTTTATGCAGTTTAAACCTGATATTATTATTGATATTTCCCAATGGCGTTGCACAGTCTCCCAAGACCTTTGAAAGATATAATTTACTTGGAGGAGACAATATTCTTCCTCCTATCCTGATACCGTTTATGGCTGTGGCTGTGCTGTACTCTGAAATTTACGGCAAGGAAGAGCGTATGAAAGCAGGTATGCTGATCTTATCTATCTGTGCAACTATACTTATCACCTGGTCGGGTACAGGAGTAGTGGGCTGGTTCGCCTTTATGGTATATCTTCTTTTCATTTACCGCAGAAAGATCAGTTCTTTTTTTAATGCCGTATTTCTCGGTGTAATGTATGCGGCGGCTTTTTTCGCTGTTGTTGTTTTCCGAATGCAGGAATACTTTTCATTTATTATTGAAGATATCCTGCATAAGAATGTGTCTCTTACAGGCAGAACGCAGATATGGGATTATACTTTCCTGTTGATAAAACGGTCTCCTTTTCTCGGCTACGGAGTATATGACAATCTCATATATCTCAGAAATCAATATTACGTTCACGCTCATAACGGTATACTTGAGATACTTCTCGAGGGGGGCTTTGCTGCGCTTGCTGTTTATATCCTGCTTTTTATTATGACCTGCAGGGAACTCTATAAATACAGAGATCATCATATTTCGGGCATCATCACCGCAGGCTTTTTCTCGGTTCAGGTACTTCTGCTTGCAGAAGGGTATGTAAATCAGATATGGATATTCGGGCTTATGATATTTGCCTGCAACATATCGTATATTGTCAAGGAATGTGATGCACGGAAAACTGAGTCTGATGAGTATAGTATACCTTTGTCACGGCGCTACATTTCCTATCGCCTGAACAGGCATTAAAACGGAGAAACGATATGACACGAACACAAGCTTCTCTGAAAAATCTTATCACCGCCTTTATCGGTCAGGCGGCAGGAATACTCATAAGCTTCATCGCAAGGCGTGTGTTCCTCATATGCCTTGACGAGCAGTATCTTGGAATAAGCGGACTTTTTTCAAATATCCTTACCGTCCTGTCTCTTGCTGAGCTGGGAGTGGGCTCGGCAATGACCTTTGCTCTCTACAAGCCCCTTGCGGAGAATGATACCCCTCTCATAAAGTCACTTATGAGTTTTTACAAACGGGCGTATAATGCCATTGGTACGGCGGTGCTTGTCCTTGCGGTGCTTTTTGTACCCGTGTATCCGTGGTTTATGGACGAGGTACCGGACATTCCACATCTTACGGCAATATACCTGCTCTATGCCGCAAATACGGGTGTCTCCTACTTCTTCACCTACAAGCGCACTCTGATAATATGCGATCAGAAGCGTTATGTGGCAACTGTATATCGCTACAGCTTTTATCTGGCGCTGAATATAGCACAGATCGCTGTGCTTTATGTCACAAGAAATTATCTGCTGTTTACCGCTGTGCAGCTTCTGTTCACTGTATTGGAAAATATTGCGGTCTCACGTGCGGCGGACAAGATGTATCCCTATCTTAAAGAGAAGGACATATCACCCCTGCCCGAAGTGCTTTTGGGCGATATAAAAAAGAATATAAAGGCAATGCTCATGCACAAGATAGGCGGCATTGCAGTAATGTCTACGGACAATATCCTTATCTCAAAGCTTGTGGGCATTGCTTCAACGGGAATTTATTCCAACTATTACCTTATCACAAGCGCCCTTGAGAAAATCATCGGTCAGGTGTTCACCTCAATATCCGCAGGCGTGGGAAATCTGAACGCAGAAGATGAGGACAAGTCAAAGCTTATGACCTCATTTTATCGGGTGTTCTTTATGAATTTCTGGATAATTGGCTTTTCCTTTGTATGCCTTGTGTGCCTTTTCAATCCCTTTATCTGCCTGTGGCTAAAAACCGACAGCCTTATTTTCGGTATGGATACGGTGGTGCTTATATCGGCAGTGTTTTTCCTTACGGGAATGAGAAAAACGGTGCTTACCTTCCGTGAGGCGGCGGGAGCCTTTTACTATGACCGCTACAAGCCCATTGCGGAGTCGGTCATAAATATTATCGCTTCCGTCCTCCTTGCCCGTGTTATGGGCGTTTCGGGAATTTTTCTGGGTACGGTCATAAGCACCCTGACGGTCTGCATATGGGTGGAGCCATATGTGCTGTTTAGACACGTTTTTAAGGCAAGTCCCAAAAAATATTTCTGCCGTCTGCTGCTTTATACGGCTGTGACCGGGGCTGTATGCGGTGCGACTTATCTTGTATGCGGTCTTATAACCATATCCTCTCCCCTTTGGAATTTCGCTGCAAGAACTTTGGTCAGCATATTGCTCCCGAATATCATATTCCTTGCCCTTTTCGGAAGGTCGGAGGAATTTAAATTCTTTTGGAAGCTGATACGTGATATTATTTCGGGAAAACTGAGAAAAGGTTCCTGACGGACAGTGTATCTCTCTGTTATTGTGGCAGAGAGATACACTTTACTGTGTGATTAGTCGTAATATCCTATTTTACCTCAAAAGAGTGACACATTTTTTACACAGTAACCGAAATGTTATTTATCCGTCATCAATTTTGTTTTTATACGGTTGAAAAAACGGATTTTTAGGTGTATAATAGTAATATCTAATTTAAATAAAGGAATGTAATGCGTTGGTATTTTCGGATATATTTTTTCTGTTCATATTCCTGCCCCTGTTTCTCATATGCTACTTTGCGGCTTCAAAAACTAAGATCAAAAATATCGTGCTGATAATCTTCTCCCTGTTTTTCTATGCCTGGGGAGAGCCTGTGTGGGTCTGCCTGCTGATATTCAGCTCGGTATTTGACTATTTTAACGGGCGTTTTATCGACAAGCACAAGGGCGAGAAAAAGGCTGTTCTCGGCGTTGTTGTCTCCTGCGTGGTAAATCTTTCCATTTTGGGTGTATTCAAGTACAGCGGTATGATAGTCTCGGGAATAAACGGCTTATTGGGGCTTTCCCTGCCCGTTCCCGATTTTCATCTGCCCATCGGAATTTCCTTCTACACCTTCCAGTCCATAACCTACGTGGTGGACGTTTACAGGCAGAAGGCTAAGGCTCAGAAGAATTATTTCGGATATCTTCTGTACCTGTCAATGTTCTTCCAGCTTGTGGCAGGACCTATCGTAAGATACAGCTCTGTTGCACGGGAGATAGAAAACAGGGACATCAAGATAAGCGAGTTCCATCAGGGCATCAACCGCCTTATTTTCGGTCTGGGCAAAAAGGTGCTTATCGCCAACTCTATGGGTATGCTTGCCACCGAGCTTCTTTCCTTTGATAAGGCGCCCTCCTCCGTTCTGGCGGCGTGGGCAGGCGTTATAATGTATTCATTACAGATTTACTACGATTTCTCGGGCTATTCGGATATGGCTATCGGTATGGGAATGATGTGCGGCTTCCATTTCCCCGAGAATTTTGAGCATCCCTATGTTTCCTCCTCCGTCACCGAGTTCTGGCGCAGGTGGCACATTTCTCTGGGAACATTTTTCCGTGACTATGTTTATATCCCACTGGGCGGAAACAGAAAGCACCAGCTTTTAAACATTGCTGTTGTATGGTTCTGCACGGGACTGTGGCACGGCGCAAGCCGGAATTTCATCATATGGGGACTTTATTTCGGCGTTCTGCTTGTTATCGAAAAGACCTTCTTACTCAAAGTCCTTGACAAGCTGCCCAAATTCTTCGGACATCTTTATCTTATAATTGCAGTCATATTCGGCTGGGCAATTTTCTATTTCACCGATGTATCGCAGCTCTCCTCCTGCCTTGGCGCAATGTTCGGGGCAAACGGTCTTGTCCTCACGGATATCCTTACCGTCTCAAAGCTCAAGGGCAGCCTGTGGCTCATAATCCTTGCGGTAATTCTCTGTATGCCCGTTTACGGATATATTTCCAAGGTGGGCGAGCGGTTTGCTATGCAGTCAAGGGGCAAATTCGTTTTCGTCAGCACTGTGAAAATTATCGTGCTCGGACTTATTATGTTCCTGTCGGTTATTTCGCTTGTGGGTGATACCTATAATCCTTTCCTTTATTTCAGGTTCTGACAACTTTCGTTTTTACTCATTAACAGAAAGGAAGATATCATTGACTCTGCTTATAGTTGACACTCAGAGGGCGATAACAAATGAGGCATTATACCGCTTTGAGAAGTTTGTGACTAATGTTAAGCTGCTTATTGATACCGCACGGAAATGCGGAATTGAGGTCATCTATATCCGACACGATGACGGACCCGGCGAACCCCTTTCAAAGGGAAATGAGGGCTTTGAGATATATGACGAGTTTAAACCTGTCAAGGGTGAAAAAATATTCGACAAGACCGTTAACAGCCCCTTCAGAGATACGGGTCTGCTTGAATATCTCAAAGAAAAAAATGAAACTGAGCTTATCATTGCAGGGCTTCAGACGGATCACTGCATTGATGCCGCTGTTAAATGCGGTTTTGAACACGGTTTTCGTATCATTGTTCCCGAATATTCAAATTCCACCTTTGACAATGAATTTATGACTGCCGAGGAAAGCTATAAATATTATAATGAGTTTATGTGGAGCGGAAGATATGCCGCCTCTGTTTCTATGGAAGAAACGCTTCGTATTATGGATATGAAAGGCTGTAATAAATGAAAGAACCTAAAGAAAATAACAAGCCCCAAAAGGGCAAAAAAACATATAAGCCTCAGCCCGTTTCAAGAAAGAAACGGCTAAGCGAGGCGGAAAAGGTATATAAGTCACGTCACGCCGTCTTTGAAAGAGTGAGCATAGTGCTGTTTCTTGCGGTACTGTTTTTTACGGGACTTTGCCTTGTGTTCCTCAAGCGCCCCGATTTTTCCGAGTCGGAGAAGCGTGAGCTGGAAAAAAAGCCCGAGCTTACTGTAGAAAGCTATCTTGACGGCAGCTTTGCGTCTCAGTTCACCGCTTATTTTTCCGACACCGTTCCTTTCCGTGAGAAGATAGTGGAATTAAACGCAAAATTTGACAGTATGAAGGGCATAAGCGCACCCAAATTCTACGGCAATGTAAATGTTGTAGCCGATGACGAGGGCAACCTTATCGGCGAGGAAACCACAGCTGTTTCCGAAACACTGCCTGCCGCAACAGACGCACTGCCCGGTGAGACAGCTTCCGAGGGCGATGTGACAGCTGCCGTTTCCGAGACAACTCCCCCCGAAACTGCCGTTTCCGAAACAGAGACGGAGGAAGAGGAGGAAGTGGAGAATATTGCCGATTTTGCCAACAACGGCATTGTTGTTGACGGCGTTAAAATGTACGGCGACAATGCGGGCGTTATGCTCTTCGGCGGCAACAAGAAGATGGGCACACGCTATGCCGAGCTTATAAGCCGCTACAAGGAGGCTATGGGGCCCGATGTGAATGTGTATAACATTGTTGTCCCCACATCTGTTGAGTTTTATCTTCCCAAGAAATTTCAGAAGTACAGCTCTTCCGAAAAGGACGCCATCGAGCATATCTACAACAGTTACACCGCCGATGTTATCCCCGTTGACGCTTATTCGGAAATCGCTGCTCACACCGATGAATATATCTATCTGAGGACCGACCACCACTGGTCTCACAGAGGTGCATACTATGCCTATGCCGCACTTGTGAAGGCAATGGGCGAGACTCCCAAGGACATTGACAAGGATTACGAGGTGCGGGAAATCGACGGATATGTAGGCTCTCTCTACGGCTACACCAACGACCCCATTCTGAAAAACAGCCCCGAGCTGTTCACCTACTACAAGCCCAAATCCGAATACAAGACCTATTACTATGACTATGATACCTTAAAGCCCAAGGGTCAGGGCACACTTTTCTATGACAACGTAAGCCCCGGCTATGCATACGGCGTGTTTATCGGCTCAGACGCCATTCACACTCAGATAGTCACCGAGAACAACACGGGCAGAAAGGTATGCGTATTCAAGGAGTCCTACGGAAACGCTTTTGTTCCCTATCTTGTGGACAGCTTTGACGAGATATATGTTATTGATATCCGCTATTTCGGAAGAAATGCTGTTGAGTATATGAAGGAAAAGGGCATTACGGACGTTATTTTCATAAACAATGCCTTTGCCGCTAATACCGGCTCCCTTATCGACGGCATTGAGAAGCTTTTCACCAATCCCTACGGCACTCTTGACGATGAGAAGATAGCCGCTGTTCAGCCCTATTATGCCACATCTGAGACAACAGCTCCCGTAACTGCCGCACCCGAGGGGGATATTTCCGAGGTTCTTGCTTCGGATAATGCTCCTTCGGAAACTGCTGCTCCTTCGGAAACTGCTGCTCCTGCGGAGACAGCGGCTCCAGTTCAGAGCGGGGAAATACCTGTAAATTCCGACAATACGGACGGAAACGGGGTGAGCGGCTGATGTACGCTGACTGTCACATTCACACAAGCTTCTCGGGAGACAGCGATACTCCCCCGAGGGAGCAGATAGAAAAGGCAATTTCTCTGGGAATGAAGCGGATATGCTTTACCGACCATCACGATTATGATGTGGTTTCGGATATTGATTTTAACCTTGATATCCCGAAATATTTCGAGGAGATGTCAAGGCTGAGAGAAGAGTATAAGCACAGACTTGATATATGTATAGGCGTGGAAATGGGACTACAGAGCCATATTTCTGCATATCTTGAGGAGCTTATCGAAAGCTATGATTTTGACTATATCATCGGCTCGGTGCATTTCGTGGACGGGCTTGACCCCTATTATGACGAATATTTCGACACCCACGTGGGAAATGCATACGAGCGGTTTTTCGAGATCACTCTGAAAAGGATAAAGAAAATAAGCTGCTTTGACTCATTGGGACACCTTGACTACATTGTCCGATACGGCAAGAAACGGGGGCTCAGTTATTCCTATCGGGAATTTGCAGATTATATTGACCCCATTCTGAAAATTCTTATCGAAAAGGGCAAGGCTCTTGAGTGCAACACAGGCGCACTTGCGAGAGGTATGACAGAAACAAACCCCTGCAAGGATGTATTTTTAAGATACAAGGAGCTTGGCGGCGAGCTTGTTACTCTCGGCTCGGACGCTCATTCTCCCGATAGTATGGGCATCTGCTTTGACAGGGCGGGAGATATGCTCAGAGAATGCGGATTTAAGTATTATGCAGTTTATCGGGGAAGAAGGGCAGAGTTTATTAGGTTGTAAAATTATTATCTAAAAATATGGCACAATGGACAGTATTTCCTCGGTTTACGGTGAATCCAATGATGGTTGGTCTGTTAACAACAATATTACAACAATGATGATCTATCGGTTCTATGATGGTGCATTGAGCATTGGCAATTTTGATGATACATCGACCTATGATTCGATCGCTGTTTCATATAGGATATATGAAGAGGAAAATAAATAATTATCAGCCCGATCCTTTCGAATAGTACAAGTCCGCACTGCAATATAATGTTATGATAAACCATTGCAGGAAAGGACTTGATACTTTGAGCAGGAATATACGCCCCGAGGAAAGGAGCTGCGAGGTGAGCATTGCTCTGGCAGGCAATCCCAATGTGGGAAAATCCACCGTTTTCAATGCTCTTACGGGTATGAAGCAGCATACGGGCAACTGGACGGGCAAGACGGTTGCCACCGCAAGGGGAAGGTGCCTGAGAGGAGGAGGGAACATCGTTCTTACCGACCTTCCCGGCACCTATTCATTGATGGCACATTCCGCCGAGGAGCAGGTGGCGAGGGATTTTATTGCTTACGGCGGCAGCGAGGGGGTCATTGTGGTCTGCGACGCCTCCTGTCTGGAACGAAATCTAAATCTTGTTCTGCAGGTGATGGAAATAACTCCCCGTGTTCTTGTATGCGTAAATCTTCTGGACGAGGCGGCGAAAAAGAAGATAGTTGTTGATTTAAAACGGCTGGAGGAGATACTTGGTGTACCCGTGTGCGGCGTTGTGGCACGAAATGACACGGGGCTTGACGAGATGGTGGCAAGGGTGGGAGAGATGTGCGGCAACACTCTTTCAGAGCCGCCTGTTATTTATTCCGATGCCATCGAAAGGGCTGTGGAGGAGCTTTTGCCGCCCCTTGAAAAGCTCCTTCGTGGCAGGATATGCGAGCGCTTTGCGGCACTTCGTATCCTTGAACGGAGTGAGGAGTTTATTTCCACCCTTGACAGCTTTACCTGCGGCGAGCTGAAAAATGCGCTTTCCGACGAGGACGGAGAGCTTGGTGCGGCGTATAACCGTGCTTTGGCTGTTTTGGGGGAAAACGGTCTTGACGCGGCGGCGCTGAGGGATATGACGGTGACTGCCATTGTCAGGCGTGCGGAGGAAATTGCGGGGGAGGCTGTAAGGCAGGAGCTGCCCGATTATTACGAGCGTGACAGGCGCATTGACAGGATACTTACTCACAGGATATGGGGGCTGCCCGTTATGCTCCTTATGCTGGCGGTGATATTTTACATAACCATTGCAGGGGCGAATTATCCGTCCGAGTGGCTTTCGGCAGCGCTTAATTCGCTGGGAGAGGTTTTCAGAGGGTGGCTTTGCGGTGCGGGGTGTCCCCAATGGGCGGAAAGTATGCTGATAGACGGGGTTTACAAGGTGCTTAGCTGGGTCACTTCGGTAATGCTGCCGCCTATGGCTATTTTCTTTCCGCTTTTTACTCTGCTTGAGGACGTGGGGTATCTGCCCAGAGCGGCTTTTAACCTTGACAGGTTTTTTAGCCGTGCAAATGCCTGCGGCAAACAGGCTCTTACCATGGCTATGGGGCTTGGGTGCAATGCGGCGGGAGTTACGGGGTGCAGGATAATTGATTCCCCCAGAGAGCGGCTCATTGCCATACTCACAAATGTTTTTATGCCCTGCAACGGCAGATTTCCGCCGCCATTGTAAGGGAAACAAAAAATAAGCACAAGGACTTTTTATCCTTATGCTTATTTTTATTTTGGCTTTACGACGCTGTATCTTCATCGGGTCCGAAAAGCGCCTGATAGTAATTATTATCAACTGCCTGACCCGAGAAGTTTATCTTGTTCTTTACAATGCCCGATATCCTGTCAACATATGCCTTGTCGTATTCATATCCCTCGTTCGGATAGAATTTTCTTGTTCTTGCATTGTATTTTCCGCGCTCTGTCGCCCAGCTGTAGCTGTTCCACAGGGCTATGGCTTCCGTTCCCGAGAACACGTCCCTTCCCACAAGAAGCCTTGAGTCATACTCAAGTCCGAATAGATTTGACAGGGTGGGCAGGATATCAAGGCTGTATGTGGGGGCTGATATCTCACAGGAATAGTCCGAAAGCTCGTTTTCAAGACAGCCCGACCAGAGTATCCAGCTGCTGTGATCCTTTTCCCATGGGGCGGTGTATTTATAGCCGTAAAGGTCGGTCACATAATCCTCGGTATTCTTATAGGTACTCGTCTGCTCAAGTCCGTAAGGGTAATGGTCGGAGGTAAGGCAGATGACCGTATCGTCAGCGATACCCGCTTCCTCAAGCTTCTCTACAAGCACTGTGAGGGCGTTTTCAAGCTCCAGCTGATAGCAGAGGTAATAATTTGTCTTGTCCTTGTACCTGTTTCCGTGGGTCTCAAGAACTTTGGGGAGATTTTGCTTTACCTTGTTGTTACCGCTGTCATAGATGCAGTGTCCGCTGATGGTCATATAGTAAAGGCTGAAGGGCTGCTTGTCGATATATTGGTCAATGGTGGTGCCAAGCATTACGGAGTCGTCGGAATACCGCTTTATTATATTTTCAAGCCCGTTTCCGAAGGCAAGGTAATCGTCATAGCCAAGATTTTTATGGGTCTTGTCACGATTGTAAAAATCAAAGGTGCCATTATGGTAAGCACAGCTCGTATATCCCAGCCGCTGCAGCTGATTTCCCATTGTAAAATAATTGTTGTTATTTCTGATACTGTACATTGAGTCAACGCCGTGGGAGGGTACAAGCCCCGTTAAAAAGGAATACTCTCCCGTTGAGGTGGAGCCGCCCCAGGTGGGCTGGTAATATTCCGAGAAATATATGCCCTTATGACTGAGCCTGTAAAGCGTGGGGGTCATTTTCTCGTCTATCACCACATCGGAAAAGGCTTCGGCGCAGATAAGGATAAGGTTTTTGCCCTCGAAAAGCCCTGTGTACGCATTTTTGTTTGACGGTACAAGGGACTGAACATATTGGTCAAGAGCTGTCACCTTTGCATTGGCATCGGGCAGCGCTGCAAAGTCGATATCCATTGCATTGACTCCCTGAACAACGGGCAGAGGGGCTGATGAGGTCTTTTCGGGAACGGTCTGAGATGGTTCGGTAGGTACAGTGGTCGTTACAGACGTGCCCGTAACTGTGGTCTCTTCGGCGGTGACCGAGGTAACAGAGGACATAGTGCTTTCGGTTTCCTTCGTTTCGGACAGCTCTGTGGGAACTGCTGTGACCGATGTGACTGACGTGACCTCGCTCACAGGCTCGGAAGCCGGGATCGTATCCGCCATTACAAAAAGGGCTTCCTCTTCATTTCCGAAAAGGGCATATTGGGCGCTGAGCCGCAGGCTTGCTCCAAGCCCGAATTTCTCGGTGGCAAGGTCAAAATCAAAACGGGTCTTGTATATATCGCTTAGCTCTCCCGAGGCAGCGTTTGACGCTGTGATGCAGAAAACCCCTGCCGCAAGCACTGCCGCAGAGACCGATACTCCGGGACGAAGCTTGTTTTCGGGAACAAGGCGCAGCTTTCCGCCAAGTATGGTATAAACCACCGCAGGCGCAATGAACAGCAGTATCTGAGGTATGGAATTGGTAACTGCGTTGGTTATGTTTTCGCTGTAGCCTGTTACAACGCCCCCAAGCCCTGCAAATATGGAGTCCATCTCCATATAAAGCTGAAAACTGTTTCTTACAAGACATTCGGTGGCAAACAGCAGTGCAGTGATGTAAAGCAGTATCATTGTGGATATTTTCTGCGCCCTTCGGGGTAGGAACGAGATAAGTCCCGACAGTACAAACCCCGAGGACACACCGAACAGCAGCATAAATCCGCAGTCCTCAAAAACAGGCTGTCCCGCAAAGGCTTTCAGTATTATCTCATTGTAAACAAACACTAAGGGTATATAGAGAAGGGATAATATATCCGACGGACTTTTTTCACGTTTTTCCGACAGAGCTTCGTTTCTTTTATCTTCCATCAATATCTCTTTTCTTAGCTTTTTTCGACAGCAGCCGACATATTTCATTATACATCTCGGGAATTTTGGTGTCAATGACAATTATGCCGAACTTTAACAGGTTTTGCAAAGTTTTTTTTAAAACCGTTTTTTATTTATTGATTTCAATTCTCTGAGGACGGCTTTTTTCTGCACATTGTCAAAGCCGCTTTCAAGCAGTCTGCGTTTTACCATGCGTATGTACAGGTCATTCAGGCGGCGGTCTTTGTCTGCGTTATCTGCAGATATGGTCTCTGCTGTGACAACGGGGGGCGGTTTCCTCGGCATAGCTTCACCTCTTTGTTCTCATTCTTCCGCTTTTGTAATATATTCGTGGGATAACTTAATAAGAACGTGAATTATTCGGCACTTGACAATTATGATAAAATGGTTTAAAATGTATAATGGATTATTTTGTGATAATATGTCAGAAAAGAGAGAGTAAAAAATGTACAGAATTATGACCCCGGACGAAGCCATAAGTCTTATAAAGGACGGCGATGTTATCTGCCTTAACTCCTTTGTGGGAATTGAAAATCCCGTAGAGCTTCACGAAGCTGTTTACAGAAGATACAAGCAGACAAGAACGCCCTCGCACCTGACCATCATTTCAAGCGCAGGCTTCGGCGTGTGGGACGAGAACAGGAATGCCGAGAGCTACATAAGAGAGGGCGCGGTGGATAAGCTTATCTGCGGTCATTTCGGCGCAATGCTCAGCACAAAAAAGCTTGTCCTTGAAGATAGGTTTGAGGCATATAATCTCCCCTTGGGCTGCATTTCCCACGCTATTCGTGCGCAGGCAGGAGGACTGCCCGGTGCGCTGTCAAAGGTGGGGCTTGATATTTTCGTTGACCCCCGTCTCGATGGTCCCGGAATAAACAATATTTCCCATGATAATTCCCTGGTAAAGCGGGTGGAGGTGGATAACGAGGAATTTCTCTACTACACCCTGCCAAAGATAAATGTTGCACTCATCAAGGGCACTGCCGCCGACCGCAAGGGAAACATTTCCTTTGACGAGATGTATATGTCGGGTGACGCACTGTCCATCTGTCAGGCAGTAAAGGCTAATCACGGCAAGGTCATTGTGCAGGTTGACAGAATTGTCAGCACTCCTTCACGTCCCAGAAATACCATTATCCCCGGCTGTCTCGTGGACGCCATTGTTATGGTGGAGCCTGAGCCCAGACACGCGGCTTATGAGTCCCTTACGGGAAGCTTTGAGATACCCTATGCTCAGTGGCAGGACTGGAACGAAATGCTTGCAGAGCGCACTGCCACAAAGACAGCGTACAATCCTGCAGCGAACATTATCGGAAAGCGTGCTTCCCGGGAGCTAAGGCCTGAGGATATCGTCAACATCGGCATAGGCATACCCGAGAATGTGTCACGATACGCAAGGGAGAGCGGTATGCTCGACCGTATAACCCTGACTGTGGAGTCGGGCGGCGTAGGCGGATTTCCCGCTTCGGGAACGGTTTTCGGCGCTATGATAGGCGCTGCATCTATGAACGATATGGCAAACCAGTTCGACCTTTACGACAACGGGGGACTTGACATCTGCTTCATGGGCGGACTTGAGGTTGACCGTTTCGGAAATGTTAATTCCCACAGAGGTCCCGGCGCATTCTCGGGCATCGGCGGATTTGCAAACATCACCGCAAAGACCCATACTGTTGTTTTCTGTCTGACCTTCAACACAAAGGGTCTTGAGGTCATCGAGGGCGAGGAATGGGTTACTGTTGAGCGAAACGGCGATATACCCAAGTTTGTGGAAAGGATAAACAGCATAAGCTTCTCCGCAAAGCGGGCTCTTGTTAATAAGCAGAGAGTGCTTTACGTGACCGAGCGCTGCGTGTTTGAGCTGTGCAGAAGCGGTCTCAGGCTCATTGAGGTTTACAGCGGCATTGACCCCAAGAGGGATATCATTGATCTGCTGCCCTTTGAGATAGAGATCGCTCCCGAAATAAAGCTCTGAGAATAAAGCGAGGTGCCTTTATGGAATATAAATTTTACGGCTGGGAAACGGCTGATGTTCCCCCTGTAAGCGATGAATACAGCAGGATATCAGACCCCCGTGCGCTTTATGATATGCTGTCTGAGATATGGTGCGCCGAAACCTGTGCGCCCCGTCTGAGAGACGGCTGGACAAAGGAAAATATGACCCTGGGGCAATGCTCCATAACCGCATTTCTCGCTCAGGATATTTTCGGAGGAAGGGTGTACGGTATTCTCAGAGAGGGCGGGAATTATCATTGCTACAACGTTGTGGGCGACTGCGTTTTCGACCTTACAAGCGAGCAGTTCGGCGATGAGAAGCTGTGCTATGAGGATGATCCCGAACAGTTCAGAGAGGTGCATTTTTCAAAAGAGGAAAAGCGGCTCAGATATGAATATCTGAAAAATGCGCTCCGTGCAAGGCTTTCTGAATAAATTTTTCACCCCGTGTCTGCATATAGGTACGGGGTCATATATTTGACGCATAAAAAATCCCCTTGAAAACCAAAATAAAGTGTGATATAATGAAGATAATAAGGACGGGAGGAGAAAAACGATGGCACGAAATGTTATTTCAGCTAAGCTTGATATTATTTTCAAGAAGATATTTACCGAAAATGAAGATATGCTCCATTCCTTTGTGGCAAGTATGCTTGGTATTTCCCCCGAAAGCATTTCCGAGATCAAGATAACCAATCCAGAACTGCCTCCCGAAACGCTGGCAGGGAAATTCAGCCGCCTTGATTTAAATCTTAAAGTGGATAACCGCCTTGTCAATGTGGAAATTCAGGTGAAAAATGATGTGGATTACCGTGACAGAACCCTTTTCTACTGGGCAAAGCTCTATTCCTCTGAGCTCAAAAGCGGTGAGGAATACAGTGAGCTTAAACAGACCATAACCATAAATATCATCAATTTCAATATGTTCGGTGGTGATGATTATCACACCGAAGTTGCGGCAATGATAAAAGGAACTGATGAGGTGTTCTCAGACAAGTTCGGCATACACTTCTTTGAACTGAAAAAGGTCGGAAAGAAGCCCGACCCCAATAACAGCAGAGAATTATGGCTGCAGTTTATCAATGCAGACAGTGAGGAGGAGTTTGAAATGATCGAAGCTACCAATGTACCTATAATGCAGAAGGCTGTCAGGATAATTTATGACATCAGCGAGGATACTAAGATCAGAGAAATAGCACGTCTGCGCGAAAAGGCTCTTCATGATGAAGCTTCTGCTTTGAAGAATGCCAAGGCGGAAGGTAGGGCGGAAGGAAGAGAAGAAGGCAGGGCAGAAGGAAGAGAAGAAGGCAGGGCGGAAGAGCGTGCCGAAGCAGTCCGAAAGATGAAAGCTTTGGGCTTTACCGATGATCAGATAAAATCCTTATATCCCGATATGGTGTAAATTATCACTTCTCAAAGCTCAGATGACTTCATATAATAAATACAAAGGGTTTGACACCTGTGAGCAGCAGGTCTCAAGCCCTTTGTCTCTATATAAGGGGGAAATGAGTTGTCAAAGCTCTGCTATATCTATGCCAGAAAATCTGTGGACACCGGCAAAGGCGAAAGTATAGAAAATCAGATAGCTCTATGCAAAAGCTATATGACTTCATCGCTTTCCGACAAGGATATCCGTTTTATAATATACACCGACAAGGGATTTTCGGGCAAAAGCACAGACCGTCCGCAGTTTAAGAAGATGTACGAGGATATAAGGCTCTGCCGTCCCGATTTCGTTGTATGCTACCGTCTTGACAGGATAAGCAGGAATGTGGGTGATTTTGCCGGGTTCAGCGAGTATCTTGAGCGGTGTAATACTGCCTTTGTCAGCGTAAATGAGAAGTTTGATACCTCAAGTCCTATGGGAAAGGCCATGATGTACATAACCTCCGTTTTTGCACAGCTTGAGCGGGAAACCATTGCCGAACGTGTCCGTGATAATATGCATATGCTGGCAAAAACAGGCAGATGGCTGGGTGGGACCGCGCCTATGGGTTACACCGCAGTAAAGGACTGCTCTGTTATTATGGAGGGGAAGGCACAGTCTGCCTCAAGGCTGAAATCCGTTCCCGCAGAGCTTGATATCGTTCGGGAAATGTTTGAAAAATACCTTGAGACAAAAAGCATCTCGGCGGTAAGCAAATATCTGATATCACAGAATATCACATCAAAAAACGGAAAGGACTTTTCGCTGCCCGGGATAAAGGAAATATTACAAAATCCTGTTTACTGCATTGCCGACGAGGATTCTCTTGAATATTTCCGCTCCTGCGGCTCGGACGTATGCTTTGACGAGAGCTGCTTTGACGGAAAATCAGGTCTTATTTCCTATAACAAGCGTGATTACTCAAAGGGAAATTCTCCCCGTCAGACCCGTGACAAATGGATAATTGCGGCGGGAAAGCATGAGGGGATAATATCGGGAAGCGACTGGGCGGCTGTTCAGAAATTTATTGACCTCAGCAGACCAACGGGAAAAGCCCCCGCAAAAATGCACAATGACTATGCTCTTCTGTCGGGAATGATATTCTGCGGTAAATGCGGGGAGAGAATGTTTGCAAAAATTCACAGCGGAGCACGGTTATCTCACGGGAATTTCAGTTATATATGCAGCAAAAAGCTTAGAGGCGGCACTGCTCACTGCGATTGCCCAAATCTTCCGGGAAAATCAACGGACGATGCAGTTTGCAGGCAGCTTTTAAAATATGCGGACAAAGCTTTGCATATTGATGATTTAGCTCAAAGGCTGTGTAATGAGGTCATAAGCAGCACTTCCGAGACGGAAAGGCTCAGGTGTGCTGTTGCCGAATGTGAAAGGAAAGCGGGAAATCTCTTAACCGCTGTATCCTCGGGAAATGCGGGAGAGGCTTTGCTTGCTCATATCAGCTCGGAGCTTGAAAAGCTGGACGTCCGAAAAATGCAGCTTAAAGAAAAGCTTGACAGTCTTGAAGCAGCATACTGTTGGGAAAACAGCTGTGCAGAACAGCCCGAGGAGCTTGCAGCGGCTCTTTCGTCGTTTTCGGGCAGCTATGAGGATATGACCGTATATGAAAAGAGGGAAATGATCGGGATACTTGCGGACAGAATGACATGGGACGGAGAAAGGCTCCGCATTTTTATTAAATAAACCTTGTTTCCCTTACAGCGGCGGCGCATTTCCCGCCCTTATTACGCTTATAGGTCTGCTTACGGCGGCAGGCACGGGTGGAAGCCTGCTCAGCGCACTTATGCTCACAGGGGTCATTGCTCTGGGCGCTGTTATCACCTTCTTAACATCAAAGCTGCTGTCAAAGACGGTGCTTCGGGGCGTGGCGGCTTCTTTTGCACTGGAGCTTCCCCCGTACCGCCAACCGCAGATAGGAAAAGTCCTTATCCGCTCTCTTCTTGACAGGACGGTATTCGTTCTGGGCAGGGCAGTGACGGTGGCGGCTCCTGCAGGGCTTGTGATATGGCTGCTGGCGAATATTTCAGTTGGAGATACAAGTCTGCTGTCCATGTGTGCTGAGTTTCTCGACCCCTTCGGCAGGGTATTCGGTATGGACGGGGTAATAATTCTGGCATTTATTCTGGGATTTCCCGCAAACGAGATCGTCCTGCCCATAATGATGATGATATATACGGGTCAGACCACTCTTACCGAGGCAGGCAGCGGTGCTATGGCGGAGATATTTGCCGCAAACGGCTGGACGGGACTTACAGCGATATGCGTTATCATTTTTATGCTCTGCCACTTTCCCTGCTCCACCACCTGCCTTACCATCAAAAAGGAAACAGGTTCGTGGAAGCAGACAGGGCTTGCTATGGCTCTGCCCACGGTAACGGGGCTGCTGCTCTGCGCTGTTATCAACGGAGCATATCACTTGTTTATATAAACAAAAAGGCTTCGGCAGTATCAACCGCCGAAGCCTTGATTTGTATTTGGTACAGAAGGGGTGAATTACTCAACTACTGCTGTGTAATTCTTGCCGCCGTCAACGGTAAATGTTGCATTGCCGTTTTCATCGAGAACCATGCTTGCAACCTCTACCTTTGTGCTCTTTCTGCCCTTGTAGAGAGTAACTGTTCTGCCTGCGTATTCCTCGCCAAGCTTAACTGTTACCTTGCCCTTGCCTACGATGCCCTTAACGGAACCGTTGGTCTTGATGTAGTTCATATCAGCGTCATAAACGAATATGTAAGAGTTGGGAGCCGCATTCTTTACCATTGAAAGATAGCCGTTTTCCTGACTTACAATTCTTACATTGCCTGCAGGCATTACAAAGCTGCCTCTGTCGGTGATCTTCATGAGCATTCTTGTGCCGCAGTATACGTATGCATCATAGCCGAAATCTGCCTTTACATCAATAACTGTGCCTGCTGCAGCAGTGCTTGCGCTTGCTGTAACGTTTTTGTCAGTTGTTATGGTGTAATACTTTACAGGCTCGGGCTTTGTCACAGGCTCAGCAGCAGCCTTACCCTCATATACGATAGCGTATGTGGAGAAGAGATTGGAGCTTACTAAAAGAGACTTCTTAACGCTGTCGAAATCGCCGCCGATATTTTCTGCCTTGCCGTCGTGAACTCTCATTACGGAATAAGTTCTGCCGTCAGCGATAATGCTGTCAGGTACACCGATAGAGAGGGAAATGGGGGCGATCGTCTCTCTAACCATTTCGGTATTGTCGTCTATCTTCTTGTAAAGTGAAAGGTCAAGGTAAAGTCCTACTTCCTGACCGGGGTGCAAAGCTTCTTTGATAAGTTCCTTGTCCTTGGCGGGAACTGCTGACTCGCCCGCTATGCTCATTACTACGCTAAGTGTGTGATCTTTATAGAGATTTTCATAGTCGTTGCCTAAGGCAGCTGCAAAAATATCCTCTTTGCTGCTTACAAAGTCCACGTCCACACTTACTTCCTCAGGCTTGAAAATGCTGATGTTGATTTCTATGCCCTTTTCGAATTCTACTACGACCTTGACATTCTTGGCAGGCATTGTGAAGCTTGTGCCTTTGACATATTTGCCGTTTACTTTAATTTGGTCGGGAAAATAATAGCCATCATCGGGTACTGCGGTGATAGTAACGGTTTCACCCATCACAGCGGTGGTCTTGTCTGCACTTGCAGTACCGCCTCCGATAACTTCAACCTCTACGGTGTAGGTCGATTTCTTGAATACGGGAGTAATTGTAACTGCCGCTTCGGGCATTGTGAATGTATCATTCTCGATAACTACAGTTTCGGGAGAAACTATCCACTTATCAAATTCATATCCATCGTCGGGTGTTGCTGTAAGGGTGATCTTTGTGCCTGCTACCGCAGACTTTTCGCTTGCCTTTGCACTGCCGCCCTCGGCTGATTTTACAGTTATTGCATAAGAGCCTGCGGGAATTTCGGAGAACACAGCCTCGAGCTCAACCTCGGCAGCAGGCATTGTAAAGCTTGTATTTTCGCTTTCTTCGTCTACGTCTGCGAGAGTAACTCCGCCGGAGATAACGACCCAGTTGTCAAACTGATAACCATCGGCAGGCTCTGCGGAGATCTTTACTGTTTCGCCCTCGGCTGCTTCGGTCTTGTCTGCGGAAGCTGTGCCGTAGGTGTCATCATTGGATTTTACGGTTATTGCGTAGGTGTTCTCTTCAACGGTCACTGCACAGGTTGTGGAAACACCAGCGTTTGCTTTTGCGGTAATGGTTGCAGTACCGGCAGCCTTGGGAGTGACTTTGCAGGAAAGTCCGTCCGGGCTTGCTTCAATTAAAGCAACAGTATCGTCATCTATAGACCATTCAACAGTATCTGTGGTGTTTGCAGGCTCTACAGTTGCAGTAACAGTCTTAGCCGCATCGCCGAGCTTGAAGCTAAGTGATGTGGGGGCGAGGGTTATGCTTGTTGCGGGGACTTTCTTTCTTGTTACAGTAATTTTATCAATAATTACTGTAGTATTTGCATTAAACCAATAAGCTTCAATTTTTAACTTTCCACCATTTTTTACACCGTCCAATGTCATTTCGGGTGAAAGATTTTCGGCTGTGGTGTCTGTAGCTGAAGACCAGTTTGCCGACTGCCAATCCTCATTTGCATCTGTTATTCCAAGTCCGCCGTTTGCAAATTCGCCGCATACAAGTAAATCAACTTTAATTGAAGCGATTTCTGAATAGTCAAACGATACGTAATCAGATAAATCAATTTCCAGAGCTTGATTAAGTGAAGTGCTACTGCCGGTATTGGCAATCTGCCATTTACCTTCTGAATTTTTCTCCCATACACCTGAATTACCAACGGTAACAGGTGTATTTGTTACCTTCACATCAATGCTTACGGTAGAATTTGCCGGAATATCGACATTTTCATCAACAACAATGGGAATAGATTTTCTTGAGCCGTCTGCATTAGCATTTGCGATAAAATCATATGAAGAATCATCTTTTAAACCTGAGCTTTCAAGATTCGAAGCTAAAACCTCGTCATTTATCTCAAACGAAACAACCTCCAAATCTGACAATGCACTTTTGCCTGCATCATAAAAATACACCGTAAGATCCTTTGATGAGTAAATGTCATTATAACCTGTAGTCACTTCAAAATGATATGTGTGCGTACCTGCCACGTTAATATTCTGCGCCTCTCTCCAGTTGATTGCCCAGCCTGATGTATGTCCGTCAACCATTATAAACGGCTTTGTATTGTCATAATCTTCCGCACTAACACTAACCGGCGCAAACGCCATAGTAGTAACAGCCAAAGCCGCCGCTGTCAAAGACGCTAAAATCTTTTTCAGCTTCATTTTTTATCTCCTCCTTAAATTATGTTTAATCGTTTTCAGCCCAAATGGGCGCAGAACGACTATAAATAAGTTTACAGATTAAATTATACCATATAAAGCCGTCTATTGTCAATTAGCATTATTACAAATTACACACAGCTCTCTTTGTGGAATAATACAACATTATTGCCAACGCACCCCAAAAACAGGAGAAATTTTTTGTTCTCAGCTATTGACTTACGTATCTTAGATATGGTATAATAAAAATGTTGTGCGGGTATGGTGGAATTGGCAGACACGATAGACTTAGGATCTATTGCGTAAGCGTGCAGGTTCAAGTCCTGTTACCCGCACCAAAAAAAGCCCGGGAGATCGCTCTTCCGGGCTTTAACGATTTGATTTTACGCTGACTTGCGCTCCCTCAGCTTCCTTGCGGGGAAGGTCACAAGCCTGGAGATAAGATATCCCCAGTGCGCCATTACCTCCCATGCACCGCAGACCTTGTCAACAAAAATGATGACAACAGTTTCCTTGTACTTGGGCAGAGCAATGTTCATAGGGAACATATGCTTCTTGATGATATCCGCCTCAACAGGTGTTATCTCAAAATACTTGTTAACGTTTTCAAGCGCTGTGGAGGCATGGGTCCAACCGTGCAGCTTCTGACCCTTTCCACGTACATAGTCGTGCCAGTCGTATAAGAACAGGTCGTGGAGAAGACCTGCTCTCGCTCCCGCTCTCTCGTCAAGAGAAAGAAGCTTGCAGATAAGATAGTTATAGTAGGAAACGTTCAGACAATGCTGGAAACAGGTTGTATGACCGTGGTGCATATACTGCTGCATCTGCATTACCACATCGCTGTCCAGAAGGTCTGAAACAAGGTCGTAATAGCCGCACTCGCTGTCGGGTACCGACAGGTCAATTTTTGAGCCGATAGCATTCAACATCGGGTAATATCCCTTCCTTTGATTTATTTATATCGCTTTGAAGTCTGTTTTATTCGGCTTTTTTAAAAGCCCAAATTTATTATAACAGTACACAAAGGATTTTTCAATAGCTATTATGCACATTTTTAATGTGAATTGTTGGGCAATATTAAAGTATTTTTCAGAAAAACGGAATAATTTCCTATAATTGTCACAGAATATATTTCAAATTGGTCACAAGAATTACATTTCGGTTACAGCCACAATGCTGATATCTTCACCACTTTTCACCACAAACAGGCGTTCCCGAAATATTATACACATTGCAAAAATCGCATAAATTATACGTTTTGATATGATAAATTCGTCAAAATGCTCAAATTAAGAGGGTATTTTTCTTGATTTATTTGTCCTTTAAGTTGAGACGAAAAGGTTGCAATTCGGTTACAAATAGTGTATAATTATCATAGTGGTGAAATAACCCCATTTTGTGGTGAAAAGTGGTGAGTTTCAACAGACTGTTGAAATCAGTGTTGAAATGAACCTGCCGCGAGTATCAAAACGAAAGGACTGATGACAATGCACGCTCCGCTTATGGGAACCTACAACCATACCATGGACGCCAAGGGCAGAATGGCATTCCCCGGCAAGCTCAGAGAGCAGCTCGGCGTGAATTTCGTCATCACTATCGGTCTTGAAGGCTGCCTTTACGTTTATTCAAATGAGGAATGGGAGAACTTCACCGAACAGCTCAGAACGCTTTCGGGTCCCGTGGCAAAGGCGGCTATCAGAAAATACGCCGCAAACGCCATTATTGCCGAGACCGACAAGCAGGGAAGGGTACTTATTCCCCAAAATCTCAGAGATCACGCAGGTCTCGACCACGATATCACCGTTATCGGCAACCTTAACAGAGCCGAGATATGGGACAGCGCAAGATATGAGGAAATGAACTCCAAGTTCTCCGACGAGGAGCTTGCCGAGGCTATTGATTCTCTTGCATTCTGATTTATAAAGGACAATTTTACAGATTATGGAATTTAATCATATACCCGTTATGCTGAATGAATGTCTCGAGGGACTTGACATTAAGCCCGACGGCATATACATCGACGGCACCTGCGGAGGTGCGGGACATTCAAAGGAAATTGCCAAGCGCCTTGAAACGGGAATGCTCATAGGCATCGACCGTGACCCCGACGCTGTGGAGACCGCTTCAAAAAGGCTTGAAGGTCTGAGAGCCACGGTGGTAAAGGGAAATTATTCGGATATGAAGTCCGCTGCGGCAGAGCTTCATATTGACAAGGCTGACGGGATACTCCTTGATCTGGGAGTTTCCTCCTATCAGCTTGACACCGCCGAAAGAGGCTTTTCCTACCACGCAGATGCGCCTCTTGATATGAGAATGTCAAAGGAAGGCATTTCCGCAAGGGATATCGTAAACGAATACTCCCACAGTCAGCTTACCAAGATACTTTACGAATACGGCGAGGAGAAATTCGCTCCGAGAATTGCCGACGCTATCATAAAGCACAGGGAAGCAAAGCCCATCGAAACTACCGCAGAGCTTGCGGATATCGTCAGAGAAGGCGTTCCCGCCAAGTTCAGACGGGAGAAAAACCCCTGCAAAAAAACCTTTCAGGCTATAAGGATAGCCGTCAACTGTGAGTTTGAGCATCTGGACAGAGCTCTTGACGAGGGCTTTGAGTTGTTAAAGCCCGGCGGCCGCTTCTGTATCATCACATTCCATTCCTTGGAGGACAGGATAGTGAAGCAGAGGTTTGCGAGCTGGTGCAAGGGCTGCACCTGCCCCCCCGATTTCCCCGTGTGCGTATGCGGAAACAAGCCCAAAGCAAGGCTTGTGAGCAGAAAGCCCGCCGAAGCCTCCGAGGAGGAGCTTGAAGCAAATCCCAGAAGCCGAAGCGCAAAGCTCAGGATAATCGAAAAGCTTTAAGAATATAAAGAGAAAGACCGTTTAAAGAAAGGAAGGGATAATTATGGCAGACAGAAACTCAAATCTCGCCTATGACCTTTCAAGATATGAAAATTACGAGGAGAGGGCAAACCAGCGCCGTCAGAATAATATCAAGACTGCAAGCGCCGCAAAGCCCAAGCCTCTTATCGCCGCACCTATGCTGGTGCTGCTCATAATCATGGCAGGAGCAATGCTCTCCTTCTGCATCACCTCAAAGGCGAATATAGCTGCCGTACACGCCGCTATCGTCAACGAGGAAGCCACAGTCCGCGCCCTCGAGCAGGAAAACGTAAGTATGATAACAAGACTTGAGCAGAAAAGCTCTCAGAAGGTAGTCGAGGATTACGCCGAGAATGTTCTGGGAATGCAGAAGCTTGATAATGCCCAGGTGGAGTACATAAGCCTTGAAAGCGGAAACAAGGTGGAGATACCCGATCAGGATTCAAGCGTTTTAAGAAAAATCAAGAACGCTTTTGACAGCTTTGTGGAATACCTCAGGGGTTAATCAAATATGATATAATAGCATCGCTATGACGCATGACCGCTTATATACTTTTCGCTTGCAAAAGAGAAAAGTATAAAATGGCTCATGCGTTCTTGCACTTATTAGAACAAAAGTCACAGGGAAACAAGGAGGAAATCGACTTGCCTGCAAAAAAACCTGTTAAACCGTCATATCAGCCCACAAAATCCATGCGTGAAAGACTTGCCGTAGTTTCTCTTATAACTCTGGCAGGCTCGGCAGTTCTGTTTGTAAATCTGTTCAACACGTCCGTCACCCAGCATGACAAATACGCCGCAATGGCAAATGACAGCCAGTTCAAAAGCACCACCGTTGAAGCCAACCGCGGCAGCATTTACGATGCAAACGGAAAGATACTTGCCCAGTCCGCAACGGTTTACAACGTCATTGTAAACCCCTCTGCCATCACGGGGCTCAGCGACGAGAAATATTCTCCCGAGGAAAAGGATAAAATGGTAAAGGACACCGCTCAGATACTCAGCGAGGAGCTGGGGGTGGACTACAGCAAGGTAATAAACATCTTCACCGATGAGGCAACAAGAGACAAGCAGTACAGCAAGGTGGCTTCCAAGGTGGAAAAGGACAAGGTAAGCGCCATAAACACCCGTGCCTATGAAGCAGACCTTCCCACAAATCTTCTCGATACCGAGGAGGACACAAAGCGTTATTATCCTCAAGGGGATATGGCTGCCGCTGTCATCGGCTTCACCAATTACGAGGGCGACGGCATTTACGGCGTTGAAGCCTATTACAACGATTACCTTGCAGGCGTTGACGGCAAGATAATCTCCGCAAATGACGCTCAGGGCAACGAAATGCCCTACAAGAACGATAAGATATATTCCGCAAAGGACGGAAATTCCATCTATCTCACCATAGACACATCTCTCCAGTATCTGTGCGAAAGAGAGCTGGCAAAGTGCGTGGAGCAGAACAATGTGGATAACCGTGCCTGCGCCATTATGATGAACGCCAAGACAGGCGAGATACTTGCTATGGCGACAACTCCCGGCTTTGACCTCAACGACAGAGGAGAGATATACTCCGCCAAGGACAGAGCCGTTCTCTCCGCTCTTCAGGAGGAAGAGGACGAGGAGGCTTATAACGAAAAATACGCCGAGCTGCGTGAGAAGCAGTGGAAAAACAAGGCTATAACCGAGATATATGAGCCGGGTTCCGTTTTTAAGGTGGTAACAGGCTCCTCCGCTCTTGAGGAAAAGGTCATAGACCTTAACTCCACCTTTACCTGCAACGGCGTTATGAAGGTGGCGGACTGGGATATCCACTGCTGGACAAGGGGCGACCACGGCACTCAGGATTTCACCACCGCTATGACCAATTCCTGCAACCCTGCCTTCATTCAGATAGGTCAGCGGCTGGGAATAGAAAAATTCTGTCAGTATTTCAAAGCCTTTGGCTTTACCGAGCCTACGGGCATAGACCTTCCCGGCGAGTCCGCAGGTCTTTATGTGGCTGAGCAGGATATGGGAATTGTCGAGCTTGCATCAAGCTCCTTCGGTCAGACAAACACCGTTACACCTATTCAGATGATAACAGCCTATGCAGCTGTAATAAACGGCGGATATCTGCTGCAGCCCCACGTTGTCAGCAAAATTGTTGACAACAACGGCAATATCATTGAAACAAGAGAAAGAACCGTCCGCAGACAGGTCATTTCCGAGGAGACCTCCGCTCAGATGAGACAGGTTCTCGAAAGCGTTGTAAACAATAACGGCGGCTCCAATGCATACATAAAGGGCTACCGTATCGGCGGAAAATCGGGTACATCTCAGAAGCTCCAGAAAAACAAGGAGCTGGGCGTTGACAACCTCTATGTAGGCTCCTACGTGGGCTTTGCTCCCGCAGACGACCCCGAGATAATCATGCTCTGCATGGTGGATGAGCCTCAGGGCAGAGACCACAACGGCGCTCAGGTCTATTACGGAAGCCTTGTTGCCGCTCCCGTTGTATCGGCGGTATTCAAGGAGGCTCTCCCCCATCTGGGCTATTATCCCGAATATACAGACGCAGAGCTTGCCGCTCTGGACGTTACCGTTCCCAGCATTGAGGGTCAGACGGTGGAAGCCGCAAAAACCACTCTCGAAAACCTTGAGCTTCGCTATTACGTGGTGGGCGAAGGTGATACTGTAGTGTCTCAGGTTCCCTCCCGTTCCTCCTCTATACCCAGAAACGGCAAGGTAGTTATATATACCGAGGAGGATTTCGAGACCGAATACACCACCGTTCCAAATGTCCTGGGTCATACGGTATCTGAGGTGAATGAACTTCTCACATCTGCCAATATTAACTTCAAGGCAGGAGACGGCGCCACCGAACACGCAGGCGCTGTGGCATACCAGCAGAATTATCTTGAGGGCACAATCGTCCCCGTAGGCACAGTAGTCGAGGTATCATTCAGAGTAAAGAACGAGGGATAACCGCCATCGGAAGGAAAGGTATTTTTATGGGCAAGATATCAAAACAGCTCTCGGAGCTGCTGAAGGGCGCAGGTCAAAGCGCAGAGTACAGATACAAGGGCAAGGACTGCCTTATTACGGGTATCACCGATGATACAAGACAGGTGAGCGAGGGAAATATCTTCATATGCGTAAAGGGCGGCAGCTTTGACGGTCATACGGCGGCGGCGGATATGCTTGCAAAGGGCGCAGCTGTTGTTGTCTGTGACAGAGATCTGGGGCTTGGCGCAAAGCAGATAATAGTTTCGGACACAAGGAAATTCTACGGTCTGCTGGTGGCAGAGTGGTTC
>JAGAJF010000155.1 GCA_017829005.1 Oscillospiraceae bacterium
ACCATTTTTCCGCATATCACTTTAGTTTCTGCACAGCCGATAAAAACGGTGGTGAACATATCTGCTTGTGCATGGGCAAGCTCGGCAAGAGTAAGCACACAGCTTTCCTCCCCGTCTCTGCCGATGTTGCGGACATATCCGCATACGGTGTCGGGACTTTTGTATCTGAGCATTATCTCGCACGCCCATTTAAGGTGATCGGTCCTTTTTTTAGATGATGGATTATAAAGCGCAACGCACATATCTGCCATAGCCGCACATTCAAGCCGTTTCTCGATTTTTTCCCTTGGCGTGAGCAGGTCGGACAAGCTTATCACCGCAAAATCATTTGTAAGAGGAGCGCCCAGCACAGCGCCGCCGCTGAGAGCCGCCGTAACCCCCGCAACAGGGATAATTTCCGTATTAGGATACATTTCCCACAGCTCATAAGCAAGCCCCGCCATAGCATAAACCGAGCAATCTCCGCTGCAAACAAGAGCCACATTCCTTTTCTGAGCCTCGGAAAGAGCATATTCCACACGCTCCCTCTCCTGTCTCATACCGGTTGAGTAAAATTCCTTATGTGGGAACTCTTTTCCGATAAGCTCCGTATAAACCGTATAACCCGTTATAAGACCGCAGTCCTCAATTGCTTTTTTTGCTGCAAGGGTCATTCCGTCAATGCCGCCTGCACCAAATCCCACAATATAAAGCTTCATAAATCTCTCCTTTCAAAATCCGCCGAAAAGGGAAGAACGCCCACCGCACAGGTAACGCCGTTTCCCTTTGCTTTCGGAATAATTATTTTTCCACCGCAGGCAGCAGCGCTTCTCTCGCATACATTATCAACCCCAACAGCATTTTTCACAAATTCCGAAGAAGAAAAATCACCTTCCACAGCCGAAAGCTCCTCTGTCGTAAATGTCCGAAGCTCTGCACTGTATTTCTCCGCAAATGAGATCATTGCCGGTTCGTCCATTTTAATATCAGCTGTAGCAAGAAACCGTATTCCCAAATGCGATAAGCCTGCTTTGGCAAGAGTTTCGAGAATAAGCTTCTCAAGCTCATGGGGGTCTGTATTTTTTCGACAGCCTGCCCCTATTATAAGGTTTTTGGGAATAAGGTTCAATGTCATATTAAATGGCTTTTTCTTCACATCGTGACTTATGCATATCCCATATTTATCATTATTCCCGATAAGCCCCTCGGGAATATTATCACAAAGGAAATCCGAATAAAGCCCGATAAGCTCACCCCTCAGAGAAGCCGCCGCAATAAGCTTAGCAGCCTCCATATCCTCAATAGCAAGCCCGTTTGCCTTTGCAAACATATCGGGAGAAAACCGCCCCGAATTGTCCGTAGCGGTAGTGATAACAGGCACAGCCCCAATGATATCCCCAATAATTTCCGCAAGCCTGTTTCCGCCGCCTAAATGCCCCGACAGAAGAGACACTGCAAATCTTCCGCTGTCGTCCATCGCAATTACCGCAGGGTCTGAAAGCTTTGACCTCACAAAAGGAGCGATCGCCCTTACCGCAATTCCGCAGGCACTTATGAAAACAAGCGCACCGAATTCTTCCCATATTTTTTTCGTTAGTTCGCCTATATTATCAAAACATTTCCCCCCCGAAACAGGGTATTTTTTAAAGCAGAATATTTTAACTTCAAATTCGGAAGATATCTTTTGTCGAATAGTATCAGCAATTTTTGTCCCGTTTTCCGTAACGGTGATAACGGCAATTTTCATATTTCAGCCTTTCTGTACTCGGTGGAAAATGACTTGTCGTAAAGCTTTGACAAGGAATAATCATCGCCTAAAAAATCACCCACCGTAATAAGCGCAGTTTTGCGGATATCATTTTTTTCGGCAGTCTCCGCAAGCGTACCCACCGTACAGCGGCGCACCTTTTCATCGGGGTGAGTCGCCTTGTAAACAATTGCTGCAGGAGTATTTTCCGAATAACCTCCCCTCATAAGCTCTTTTGACAGCTCAGGGAGCATACCCGTACTTAGAAAAATCACCATAGTCGAACCGTGAGCCGCAAGAGAGGCAATGCTTTCCCTGTCGGGTACCCCCGTCCGTCCCGCCATTCGTGTGATAATGACCGTCTGAGAAACATCGGGCAGAGTGTATTCAGCCTTTAAAGCCGCCGCCGCACCGCAGAAGGAGCTTACTCCGGGGCATATCTCATATCCTATCCCCAGCCTGTCAAGGCAGTCCATCTGCTCACGAATAGCCCCGTAAAGGCAAGGGTCACCCGTATGGAGCCTTACCGTCATTTTGCCATCTTTTTCCGCTTCGGAAATTTTTTCAATGACCTGTTCAAGGGTCATATGTGCGCTGTTATGAAGCTCACAGCCCAGGCGGGCATAAGCCAAAAGCTCAGGATTTATGAGCGACCCCGCATATATTATAACGTCTGCCTCTTCAAGCAGCTTTTTTCCTCTGACAGTAATAAGGTCAGCAGCGCCGCAGCCTGCTCCCACAAAATTAACCATTTCCGTATTCCTCCGAAATATCCCGAAGAAGCCTTTGACCATCTTCGGTAACGCCAAGCACTCCGTAAGCGTTTGAGAATATAAGAGCGCCTATCTTTATCCGCCCCTTTGCTCTTGCGTCAAGATAATACTGCACTCTGCCGCAGAGAATTTTCATAGTTTCTTCAAGCTTGCCCTCTCGTTTGATAATGTCTATCGCCCCATCGGTAACAGCGCACCTTGTGATATCAACAAGAGCCTCCCTGCCGCAGCCTGCAAGAAGCCCGCAGGTAACAAGCACCTCTATACGTCCGTCACCTGCAGCGGAATGAGTGTTCATGATCCCTGCCCCAAGCTTAACAAGCTTGCCGATATGTCCCACTATAAGCACGCTTTCGAACCCAAGTTCAATGGCAATGTCAACTGCCTCCCCGATAAAATTACTGCATTTAACGCATTTGTCGGCAGCACCGTGAATATGCTCCGAAAGAAAGCTCTCGCCGTAATTTCCGGGGGTAATAACAAGATTTCTTATCCCCTCAGCCTTACGTATATTTTCCTCCGCACGGATAGTGTCAATAAGCGCCGCCGTGCTCATCGGCTCCACGATACCGCTTGTGCCGATAATGGAAATGCCGCCTTCAATGCCCATTCGTGGGTTATAAGTCTTTTTTGCGATGTCTGCACCCTCGGGAACATAAACCGTTATACGAAAACCGCCTTTGTATTCGTATAGCTCTGCAATTTCCGTCACCGCTTCGGTTATCATTTTCCTCGGAACGGTGTTGATGGCAAAATCTCCCACAGGACGGTCAAGCCCGGGCTTTGTAACGATACCTATACCCTCACCGCCCACGATTTCAACTCCCGAGGGGATTTTTTCGGCTCTCGCATACACAAGTATGCCGTTTGTGATATCGGGGTCGTCACCCCCGTCCTTTCTCACAGCGCAGTAAGCAAAGTTATCACCGGATCTTTTATCCGAAATATCAAGCTCCAGCATAATGCCTTTCGGTGTCATAAGCGATACCCTGTGGGGAAATGCTCCGCACAGCAAAGCCTCTGCCGCCGCCTTTGCTGCCCCCGCAGCGCAGGAGCCTGTGGTGTAGCCAAGTCTCAGCCTCTGACCGCCCTTTGAAATATATTCCTCAAGCATTGCTCCTCCATTACTTCACGATATAAACGGTAAAATAGCTGCCGTTTTCGGGAATGTCATTCACGTCCGTATATATCCTCTCACCCTGCATACCGCAGTCGGAAACCGCAAAAAACGGACGGCTCTCAAGAACAGTCCGAAGCCTATCGGAAATACCCCGGGACTTCATAATGACCTTTGTGCCGCTCTGTTTCAAAAGCTCGTCAAAATTATCCGACGAAGCGGGCACAACAATAAGCGGCTCATTGCCGCTAACAAGAGGACTGCCGCAAACTGCCGCCGCCGCACAGAAGCTTGTAACACCGGGTATCCACCTGCAAATAAATCCACTCTGCTTCACACGTTCTGCAATGTATGAAAAAGTGGAATAAACGGAAATATCTCCAAGACAGAGCATAGCTACGCTCATGCCCTCGGATAGCCTGCCGCATATGTCCTTAGCCGCGGTCTCGTGGCTCTTTTCCCACTCGCTTTTGTCAAGGGACATGGGAAAATCAAAAAAGACTATCTCCTTTCCCGACATATCCGCTACCTGCTCCGCAATAGTCAGCGCAAGGGAGCTTTCCCCCTTTGTTCTGGGAACGGCAATGACGCTGCACTCTCCGATCGCCTTTACTGCCCCGAGAGTAATAAGCTCTGGGTCACCCGATCCCACGCTTACTCCGTATAAAATTCCGCTCAAAAAAACATCTCCCAAAGCGTATATTCTTCTAACATAATTATAGCACAAATTTGCTGATTTGTCAATAGGTATCTAACATAAAATCAGACTATACGCATGAAAATTTATCCTCCCCAACAGCGGAGAAAATGTAACCTTTTTGTAATCAACTACAGAGAAAGCACATAATCAAGGTATTTAACAGGGCTAAAAGAAACAACCATACGTTTCTGCCTCATAG
>JAGAJF010000156.1 GCA_017829005.1 Oscillospiraceae bacterium
ACGCATCAAACTTAAGCTTGATGGGCTATCTCCTGTCGATTACAGACACAAAGTTGCATAACAAAAGCGACCAAAATCGCTTCTGGTCGCTTTGTATAATTATTCATGAAAAACTTTGTCTAACTTTTTGGGGTCAATTCACAGCTGTTCAAGCGGACAGTTTTCAAGGTCTGCAAGAGCTTCATTTCCGTAACGGAATTCCAATCTGCCGCCTGACTTTCCTCATTGAACATTTCTCTTCGATATAAATGTTATGGTCTTTTCTTCCATTGTTTTGCACCTCGTTTCGGATTTGGGGTTAATACCATTAAATATTGAATTTGAAGGAGTTGAAGAAATATCAACATTTTATCTTTCGCTCATAATTTTCTTAGCTTCACTTAAGGTTTCCTTGTATAAAGCCATAACCTCGCTGTGATGCTCCTTAATATATGCTATATTTTCGTCGGCATTTTCACCTGCCCGAATAGCTTTTCCCGCCATTTCCTGCTCCTTGGCAGCAGCAAAAAGCTTCTCGCCGCCGATTGTCAGGGAGCTGGATTTTAATCCATGAACATAGACGGTATAGTTATTCCAGTCCTCGTCAGCAATAGCATTGTTGATATTTGCAGAATTTTCATCATAGCTTTCGATGAAAACCTCAAGTATCTCATAATAAAAATCCATGCTGTCCGAACAATATCGCAAGCCCGTCTTAATATTGATATAGGATTCATCCGTCTGCATATCCTGCTTTTTATTATCCGAGGCTTCGGATGATCCGCTTTTTTCAATATTTACTTTTTCCTTCGGCAGATATTGCAGCAGCATCTTTTCCAGCAGTGCGCCTTCAATAGGCTTTGCCAGATAATTCTCAAAGCCCGCATTTATATATTCCTCTCTTGCCCCCACAATAGCATTAGCTGTCAGTGCGATAACAGGAACAGAGCTGCATTTGTTTTCGGTTTCATGTATGCGCTTCAGCGTTTCAATACCGTCCATCTCAGGCATCATGTGATCCAGCAGGATAACGTCATAATATTCCTTCGATACAAGCTCCAGACACTCCTTGCCGCTCATGCAGGTTGTTACCCTGACCTTTGTTTTCTTAAGCAATGCCTTTACAACTGACAGATTTATTTCGTTATCGTCAACAACAAGCACCTTCGCATCGGGAGCGGTAAAGCTTTCCTTGTACTCTGTCTGATTTTTTGCCACATCCTCAAAACGCTGCTTGAAGTCGCCGATGGGAGCTTCATCACGTATTTCCTGGGGAAGTGATACAGAGAAAACGGAGCCTATTCCGTAATTGCTTGAAACATCCAGACTGCCGTTCATCTGCTCAACTAACCTGTGTGTGATAGCAAGTCCCAGACCTGTTCCTTCAATATTTCGGTTCTGCCGGATATCAAGTCTCTGGAAGCCCTCAAAAAGCTTGTCAAGATCTTCTTCCTTTATTCCGATACCGCTGTCAGATACCTGCATTTTAAGGGTAAATACACCTTCCTTATGCTCACCCGATACAAACAGCTTTATATAGCCCTGCTTTGTATATTTTACCGCATTATTCAGCAGATTTACAATGACCTGACGGTTTCTTACCTCGTCGCCGTAAAGCATAGAGGGCAGTGATTCATCAATATTAACAAGAAAATCAAGCTGCTTCTGCTTTGCCTTGATATCTATCATATTGATAACATCGTTAAGGAAAACCGAAGTATCGTATGTAACAGGTACTATTTCCATTTTGCCCGCTTCAATCTTGGAGAAGTCAAGTATATCATTTATAAGGGACAGCAGCGTTTTGCTTGCGCTTTGAATATTTACCGCATAATCACGGATATGCTCGTCATTGCTCTCTCGCAGCACCATTTCATTCATACCCATGATGGCATTGATAGGTGTGCGTATCTCGTGGGACATATTTGCAAGGAAGTCACTCTTTGCACGGTTAGCCTGCTCCGCCATATTCTTTGCCTCACGCAGTTCGTCGCTCTCACGAACCTTTTCCTCTGCGCTGAGAAGATATATCATGCCAATGACGAACAGGAGTATCAGCAGACCGAATACCCACAGAATAAGTGCTGTTATGGTGGAAATTCCTTCTGTCAGCGCCTCCTCGGGTACTGTACCTACAAGATAGATCCCGAGCTGCTTGACCTCCGAAATAAACATGAAATTTCCGATCTTATTATCTTTATAGTAAACAGCAGCCGCAGTGTCAATATTCATCTTTTCCGAAAGCTTCTGCATAGAGGCTTTGATAATATCCTTTTCAAGAAAATCACTCGTGACTGTTCCTGCATCGGAAAACGGTATAACTACCTCCCCTGCCTGATTTAAAATTGCCACCTGTCCCTGTCCTTCAAAACAGGATATGCCGAATTTTTCAAGAAGAACACTTTCATCAAAAAGCTTGTATAAGGTGTATTTAACATTTTCACCGTCATAAACAGGCGTTGTGAAAAGTATGCCCTGACCTTCCCTGTAGCACACCGAGGAGTTGCCTCGGAATGCGTTTTGTATCCCGGGAAAATCGGAAAAACTAAGAGTATTTCCCGAAAGAGCTGTTCCGTCAAGACAGAGCAGTCCCATTGTGATATTGTCGCTGCTGTTTATCACAAGATTCAGTATCTCGTCATCAGGCTCAACATCAGCAGGTATCCTTGCTGCAGCGTTTTCAAGGTCGTATATCTCCAGCTCAAACTGTTCCGCAGGAAGTGCTGCAAAAGTCCTTGCCTGTTCTGTGACCTGATGTTCAACATATTCCCGCAAAAGAGTCCGCAGCTTGAAATTCATCAATACTCCCACGCCGATCATTATTATGGTAACAATGGTCAGGAAGCCGATCACTCTTGATTTCCCGTTGTTTTGATTATTCATAGAATTCAACTCCCTCAACATACCAGTCAAGCTGCTCTAACAGTATCTCGTCTCGTATGGTCTGATTTCCTTGCAGCGGATATCACCCTTGTTATCATAAATAACGCCTGAAAAAACATCATGTCCCGCCAGTATCTCATTCTGTGCCCGTGATACCTCTTCTCTTATTTCTTCGCCGACGATAGGAGAGAAGCCATCAAGCTTAACTGTTTTTTCTTCCATTCCTACCCAGTATATCTTTATATCATGTGAGTTTCCGCGAAGATATTGTCTGATAATTGCTTCGTATGTCTGTTCCCAGTCGCATACTACCGCTGTAAGGAATTTATCTGAATGACCCTCAAGGCTCTGATGATATCCGATAGAATAAATGCCGTATTTCTCTGCTTCCTGTGCAACATAAGTCTTATTCTGATGATAAGTAAGAACATCTACACCGACGTTTTCGATAAGTGCATCTGCCTGCTTGCGCTCCTGCTCCTCATCGTCCCATTCCCCGCTCCATGCCACAGTCACAGTCGCCTCGGGATTGACCCGTCTTACGCCTAATGTGAACGCATCAATGCCTCGGTTCACCTCACTTGTGGGCATAGCGGCAACATAACCTATCCTGCCTGTCTGCGTCTTCATACCTGCTACGATACCTGCAAGATAACGTGCCTGATACATCCGGGCAAAAAACGAGGTGACATTATCCGCATGATAGTTGAAGAAATTGCCGTAAAATGCTACATCGGGATACTTGCTGATAATATCCTTGACCTCCTCCACATAACCGAAGCTTGTGAGGATTATCATTTTGCAGCCTTTGCCAACA
>JAGAJF010000157.1 GCA_017829005.1 Oscillospiraceae bacterium
TGGCTGACAGAAAATTTCTGACGGCTTGATAAAGTGCGCCTGCAAGCAGGTTTCAGGAGGGTGTATGCTAGTTATACAGACTTTTACGTTTGACTTGATTTATTGATAATTTTTTATGGCGTTGTGCGGTGTTGCCTTAAAGCAATATTTCTAAGGAATCCGTTAGTACTGTTGAAATGTGCTTTAAAATTTTCCATTCCCAAATTATATTTTTCCTCGCTTGGAATTCCTTTTTCAAAAACGCTTTTATAAACATCTGTATTTCTGAGGAAATGTATTAGTCCAGCAGAAAAATTTGCTTTTAACGATAGATTGGTTTTTGCACTTTCAAGCTTTACTATCTGTGAAGGATTATTAAGCTGCGGTTTCAAGTATTTAATAACTTCCGGAATGCGGTCATACTTTCCCAGCTTAATATATTCATCAAGTTTTTGTGCCGCTAATGCCCCGAGGACTATAGATGTTTCAATACTTCTTTTTTTCTCTGACAATATTTCATAGAAAAAATCAAAAATTATTTCTCTGAATTGTAGTGCAGGATTATTGATATTTGCGATATCTGAATCCATCATAACATTTTCAGCATTTTTAGAAATCAAAGTAGTTTCCAAATCCATACTATCTTCATCACTGCATATCATTGATAACACATGAGGGCAAGAAATTGAACAACTTCTTAATACAAAGCTACCATAATACATTAGTTTTCTCGGATATACTTTACAGGTGTTTGACAAATATCCCTCACCAAGCTCTTTCTGAATAGCACACAATCCCTCTTCATTATGAAAAGGACACTTATCATCATCTGTAAGTTTGATTACCAAACAATCTCTTTTTGAATAATATTCAAATGATTCATTGATTAGTTTTTTTAGGTTATCGGAGCATTCAGCAGTTTTTAATTTCTCAACGTCATCAAATTTGTAATCTATATTCCAATTATGACAACAGCTTACCGGGCAGTTTCCACCTATGCAATGAAAGTCTTTATAAAATTTTGGCTGTTTAAAAAATTGAGCAAATACTTTTTTTCCCATTATTTATCAGTCCCTATATAAATAAATATATACAAAGCCGCCCCCCCAAAAGAGGGGGCGGCAAATTGTATTTTACGCGATATTCTCTAAGCCGTTAAGCCGATTGGAGCAAGTCCAAATTAGCCGAGGAGCTGGAGAACGCCCTGAGGCAGCTGGTTTGCCTGAGCAAGCATTGCCTGAGAAGCCTGGCTGAGGATCTGGTTCTTTGTGAAGTTGGTCATTTCCTTAGCCATATCGGTATCACGGATACGAGACTCAGCAGCTGTGAGGTTCTCGGTGTTGGTATCGATGTTAGCGATCTTGTGTTCCAGTCTGTTCTGCATAGCACCGAAGCTTGCACGAACCATAGAAACCTTATTGATAGCGTTGTCGATCTTGTCGATAGCAGCGTTAGCATCTTCCTGTGTTGCGAGGGAGAGCTGATCTGTACCAAGACCTCTTGCGGAGCAGTCGAGGTTAGCTTCAAGCTTGCCAAGTCCATCAGACTTATACTTGAATGTGAAGTTAACGCTGTCCTTAGTTCTTGCACCGGTCTGAAGAACAATGTTCTCAGTATAGGTAAGTGTTGCGGTAGAAGCGTTATTGGAATTCGACTTAGAAACCGCAGGATCACCGTTAGCCTTAACGTCCACAGTAGGTGTAGCACCCTTGTTATATACTGTTGCATCAAGAGCAAGAGTATACTTTGCAGTACCTGTTGTTTTCTTAGCACCCGCAGTTCCATCACCGGTTGCATCGCCGGCAGCAAAAGAAAACTCTACCATTGAATTGCCGTTTTTATCTGTAATTGTCAGTTTCTTTGCATCAGTTGCTGAATCAAGATAAGCTTTACCTATAGTATTTCCATCAGCATCCTTAAGTTCAACTGCATTAGCAGCAGTAATAGCAGCAGCAGTTAAGTCAACCTTAGTTGTTCCATTGCTGAGCTGAATGCTAACCTTATCACCTGCAATCTTACCATCTGCATATGTAGCACTAATTGATGCACCCTGAAGAGCATTGAAAAGCTTTGCAGCATCTTCAGTAATTGCTTTCTGTGTAACATTATTTGTAGAAGAATAAGTAGCATTTGTGATCTTTACAGATGCACTATCGGGATCAAGGGGAGTTGCGCTGTTACCATATTCAGTAATACCAGAAACATCAACACCATCGGTAGCAATTGCAATGTTTTCGGGAGCTGTATTTGCAACGCTGGGATTCTTGAATGTTAATGTGATTGTATCACCTGCAACAAGCTTAGTTGCATCTAATGCAACATTTGCGTATGTATCTGTTCCATCGGTAAGAGTGAAACCACCGTTACTCTTTGTGTCTGTAGCATCATTTCTGTCATATGCGATAGTATCATTGATATTATCAAGAGTCATACCGCCATCAGTGCAGCCAGTAGCTTCCCATGTGCCATCGCCCTTATAGGTGAAAGTAATATCAACGGAATCAGGACCCTGAGGTGCAGAAGCATCTGTACGATCGTAACCGCCGGCACCATCAGACCATTTAGCCCAAGCGCCATTAGCTGTTGTATCCCAAGTCTTATTTTCAAGAGAATTGTACTCTATATCAGACTTAGAAAGAGCCTTTGCGCTTCTCTGCTGGTTTGTGTAATCAAACTCACCGCCTACAGCCTTAAGACCGTCAGCCATCTGTCCACCATTAAGGCAAACAACGCCATTAAAGTCTGTGTCCGCAATCTGGTTGAGTTCGTCGTTGAGCTGATCAAACTCGAGCTGGATAGCCTCACGGTCAACATCGTTCTGATATGTGCCGTTAGCGGACTGAACAGCCAGAGTTCTCATTCTCTGGAGAATGGAATCTGTTTCCTGGAGAGCGCCTTCAAAGGTCTGTACCATTGAGATACCGTCCTCAGCGTTCTTGGAAGCCTGTGTAAGACCGGAGATCTGAGCTCTCATCTTCTCGGAAACTGCCAGACCTGCAGCGTTATCGCCTGCACGGTTGATTGCATAGCCGGAAGAAAGCTTTTCGAGAGACTTGGAAAGACCGGAGTTGTTGATACCGAAGTATCTGTTCGCATTCATAGCGGAAATGTTATGCTGTACTACCATAATAAAATCCTCCTGATTAAATTATTGATTTTGCCTGTCTGTCGGTTTTCGTTCCTATCGCGATTCAGTCCGTCCGCCGAACTTAGGCTCTGAGCGACCGTCCCGGGCATCTTGCCCTCGGGGGATTTCCTTTTCCCCTCGCTTCTGTTATATATATCGGCACTCCTTCCAAAAACTTTAGCTTTTTTGGAAAAATTTTTTTGGGATTTTTTCAAAGTATAAGAAAACCGCCGTTTTTGGCGGCGGAGCGGGAATGTTAATGAAAGCCCTTGACAAAAATTAAAGGCACAAAGCCTTGAAAACAGACTTTGCACCTTTTGGAATTTTAATCTTCCAATGTTTTTTGAAGGTTTTCAATGATTTTTGCCATTTTCTCATTCCGCTTGTTTTCGTCTTTTTCAGCTGCAACTTCTCTGAGGGCATCAAGAACGAAACGGATAAATGCTTTGAACTGGCTGTCTGCTTGTCCCATATTTTTCATCGCCTTTTTATGTTTTTATGTAATTATATTATACTCCGAATGATATAAAAAGTCAATAGCATAATCAAGCTTACTCAAACCTATACGCCTTAGCCCCGTGCGAAGGCACAAATATCTCCGCCGTCTTGTCAAAATCAGCATTCTCCCCGCTCCAGAGCTCGGTGCAGGAAAGCTGCTCCCCCGCCTCAAGGTCGGCAAGGTCTATTGTAACACTGCTGTCGCTATCCCCCGCATTGAACACAGCGAAATATCCGCCGCCATCAATATCGGCAGCCGTCCAGAGAATAAACTCATTTCCGTTTATTACCCGCCGCCATACCTGATGTGAGTGACGGGCATTCTTGTGCATTTTAAGTATGCCCTCGTTTGTCAGCAGGCTCATGGTAAACTCGTCAAAGCCTGTCATTTCGCCGCCTATCATAAGAGGAGAACGGAAAATGCTCCACAGTGTGAGCATAGTTATCTGCTCGTTCTCGGTGAATTTGGTGCGGCTCGACTTGTCATAATCCTGCAGAATGGGACCAATGGGCAGCATATCCGCATCGGGCCAATGTCCCGCTCCCGAATGTGTGCACCACTTTTCCGCACGCTCGAACATTGCATAAAGAAGCTCCCACTTGTCCCAGAAATCATCGGTAATTCGCCACATATTGGAGACCTGCTTGTAAAGCTCAGCCTTCTCAAGCAGCGCAGGCCCCGGCGAAAGACTGAGTATCATTTCCCTGCCGCAGCCCCTCAGTGCCTCGCTGAGCATTACAAGCTCCCCTTCCTCATGAGGAAGCTCCCTTGCAATATCGTCGCACTTGATAAAATCCACGCCCCAGCTTGCATACAGCTCGAAAATGCTGTCATAGTATGCCCTTGCCCCCTCTTTTTCGGGGTCAACGCCGTACATATCGGTGTTCCATGCGCATATGCTTGCAGTCTTGGCAATTTCACGGGCAGTCTTGTCCGTACCCTTTATCTTGGTATTGCGGTGAACTGCCTGACGGGGTATTCCCCTCATTATATGTATGCCGAATTTAAGTCCCAGCGAATGAACATACTCCGCCAAAGGTGCAAAGCCCTTGCCGCCCGCCGCCGAGGGGAAACGGTTCTCCGCAGGGATAAGGCGGGAATACTCGTCCATACAAAGCTCCGTAAACGGGTCATAATCGTGATTTTTCGCATTGGGCGCACTCCACTGAATGTCAACCACAATGTATTCCCAGCCGTACTGCTTGAGATACTTCGCCATAAAATCGGCGTTCTGCCTGATAATATCCTCGTTAACAGCCGCACCGTAGCAGTCCCAGCTGTTCCAGCCCATAGGTGATGTGTTGTTCATAATGATTTTCCTTTCATCAGATGATTTATTGAGTGTTAAAAAATCAGTCCCATATCCCGCAGTCTACCATCAGGATATGATCTCCGTTAACTAAAATATAGTTATAGTCACCGCAGTAGCAGCCGCCTATTTCCGCAGCTGAGGCATTATCATCAATAAGTGGCAATATATTGTCCTGTTCCTCTGACGGTATACCGTTTTCATCTGCATAATACCCTACTTCCTTTTTAAGGAAGCCGGGTGTGACAGTTCTGAGCCTTAATTCGTTCCAAACGAAAGCTTCTTTGCGGCAATCCTTTAATAATTTACGGCGCTGTTCCACGGAAGCGTTAAAGAACTCGTTTTCTTTTATAACCTTCGTATAGGAAGAAACAATGCATAATATAAGAGCGTTATCAAAGTTGTTCCGGACATAATCCTCGGGAAATTTATACAGGTCTGCATATATTCCCAAAGGATATGTGCGGAACCAATCTAAATGCTTTTCGGAATATTCTGTCTGTTCAAGCTTTATTGCCTTTTCAATAAAAGCATCTCTGTCATTCTGACCTATAATACTGTGAAGCCTTTTGATAAGAATATCACTCGTCATAAATATCACCGCTGCAATGAATTTTATATTATTCATTATACTTTGATGTTCAGAATGTGTCAAGCCGTACAAGCGAAAAAAGGCTTGTATCATATTGATTGAAAAATATTTGTCAACCGTTTTCCGGTTTATACTTATATGAGTTATACGAAATATCCGGGGCAGTAAATTCCGCAGTTCCCCCCACAGCATACAGTCCCAGAACCACTCCGGTAAATCCCCCCGAAACCTCGCTTGACAGATATTTCGACTGTCCGCAGCCCAGGCATATCTCCCCGCCGTTTTCCGAAACATAGAAATAATAATTCATACTGTCCGAGCGGATAATAAGCCTTGCCCTGCCCGATGTGAGAGGAATGGTATTCTGAATATGCTTTATGCCGCCGATGTTAAGCTTTAGAACTGCCTCAAAGCCCTCACCCGACTTTCTCACCGCAACATCGTAATGCTCGTTCTCGCAGGAATAAACGGTAACGCCGCCTTCACCCTCCGAAACACATATATCCGCAGTAAGCTCCATATCAAAATCCCGCTGACGAACACCAACAAACGTAGGCGAATCCACATCATCAAGGGTGATGTCCGTACCGTGGAGAACAATGCCGTCTCCCGAAAAATCGTAATTTTCCATATGCGGGTGACGAAGAAAGCATTGATAAACGCCCTTCATATCGGAAATATCGTAATGCTTCTTCTCGCATTGCTCAAAGTCACCCGATATCTCGTACTCAGCGTCGCAGGTGCCGTCATTTCCCGCAGTAAACCAGCCCTCCTCATCAAATCTTGCGGGAATAAGGAAAACCTCTCTGCCCAGATGATGATAAGGCATCCACATATGTATCTGCCTGAAACCGAGACAAAGAATGTGCCAATCCCCGTTCTTATCACGGATAAGGTCGCCGTGACCGATACCCTGAATGATGAAGGGAGCCTTGTTGCGATTTGTGAGAACAGGATTGTGAGGGTAATTTTCAAACTCGCCCCAAGGAGAATTTCCCCTCGCATAGGTTATCATATGACCGTACTCGGTGCCGCCCTCCGCCGCCATAAGATAGTATTCGCCGTTTATCTTGTACATATGGGGGCTTTCAAGATATCGTCCGCCCGAGCCCTGCCATATGCATTTAGTGGGAGTGAGCTTTTCACCCGTTTCAATGTTTATCTCGCACTGGCAAACTCCGCTTTTGCCGTATTCATCGGTGCCGTTGCTGATAAAATAGACCTTACCGTCATCGTCAAACAGCAAAGACGGGTCAATGCCGCCCTGATCGACAGTCACAGGCTCCGACCATTCGCCGTGTATATCATCGGTATACACATAGAAATTCTCGTGGGTGGTATCATTGGTGGTGACCATATAAAATCTGCCCTTATTGCAGCGGATAGTGGGGGCAAAAACTCCACCCGAGCTGTTTATCTTTTCGAGCATCACCTGTGATTTACGGGTAAGCACGTGTCCTATCTGCTCCCAGTTAACAAGATCATCGCTCTCAAAAAGTGGTACGCCCGGGAAATACTGAAATGAGCTGCACACCATATAATATTTTCCCTTGTACTCACATACCGAAGGGTCGGGATAAAAGCCTTTTACTACGGGATTTGTGTATTTCATAACCGTTCTCCTGAATAATATTTTTTCGTTCAAGCCGAGGCTTGAAGGTAAAGCATTACATAAATTATATCCTATAAGATAAAAAAAATCAAGTGGCTTTTTGTGCAATATTTTGAATAAGTTTTATGCTGTTTTATTTATGAGTAATCAGCAGGAATATGCATATACTATCCCCAAATAAAACCGAAAGGAATGGGTATAGATATGTATTCATCAAAACTTATTGCGGATATCAGAGGCAGGGAGATACTTGACTCCCGCGGAAATCCCACTGTTGAAGCCGAGGTGCTTCTCTGCGACGGCTCTGTGGGCTTCGGAAGAGCGCCCAGCGGCGCCAGCACGGGACAATTCGAGGCACTCGAGCTTCGTGACGGCGGCTCCCGCTATATGGGCAAGGGCGTTCTGAAAGCTGTACAGAGCGTGAACACCATTATCAGAGAAGGGATATCGGGGCTTGACGCTGCGGATACAAGGCATATAGACCGCAGGCTCATCGAGCTTGACGGAACAAAGGACAAATCGAATTTAGGCGCAAATGCCATTCTTGCTGCAAGCCTTGCCTGCGCCGATGCGGCGGCAAAAAGCTATGAAATGCCCCTTTTCAGATTTCTCGGCGGAGCAAATGCCGCAAAGCTCCCCATACCGATGATGAACATCTTAAATGGCGGCGCTCATGCAGGAAACAACCTGGATATACAGGAGTTTATGATATTTCCCAAGGGTGCCTGCTGCTTTGCGGAGGGGCTAAGAATGTGCTCCGAGGTATTTCATAGCTTAGCCCGCATACTCAAGGAAAAAGGGCTTAACACTGCCGTTGGTGACGAAGGCGGCTTTGCTCCCGAGCTTGAGTCCGAGGGACAGGCTCTTGAGCTTATCCTTGAAGCGGTGGAGAGAGCGGGATATAAGCCGGGAAAGGATTTCCTTATCTCCCTTGACGCCGCCGCCAGCGAATGGAAGGGCGAGAACGGCGGATATTTTATGCCCAAAAAGAAGATACCCCGTACCACCGAGCAGCTTATTTCCGAGTGGGAGGACATCTGCTCAAAATACCCCATTTTTTCCATCGAGGACCCTCTTGACGAGGAGGACTGGAGCGGCTGGGAGCGGCTCACCGAAAAGCTTGGCAAAAAGGTCAGACTTGTGGGCGATGACCTTTTTGTGACAAACACCGAACGTCTCGCAAAGGGCATTGAACGGGGCTGCGGCAATGCCATACTCATAAAGCTCAATCAGATAGGCACTCTATCCGAGACTCTTGCGGCTGTGAGAATGGCAAGGGAAAACGGCTTTGACTCAATAATCTCCCACCGCAGCGGAGAAACGGAAGACGCATTTATAGCAGATCTCTCTGTGGCTCTGAACACAGGGCTTATAAAAACGGGCGCACCCTCACGAGGAGAGCGCACCGCAAAATACAACAGACTTCTGCGTATTGAAGAAATTATCGGAAGGTAAGCTGTGCCGCAGGGCACAAATCATTTCGTTCCCTGCGGCACAAAAATTTATTCTTTATTCTTTAAAAATACGGCTTACGCATTTTTTAAAGAATAA
>JAGAJF010000158.1 GCA_017829005.1 Oscillospiraceae bacterium
AAAACGGCGCATATACCACCTCAGCGGACAAGGCTCTCCGAGTGACGCCGGAGGATATCAGACACACCTTTGAAGCAGTCTGCCGCTATTCGGTGCATAGCTGCCAGAGTCAGATAAATAGCGGCTTTGTAACCGTAGCAGGCGGTCACAGAGCAGGTTTATGCGGCACAGCAGTTTATTCCCCCTCGGGAAAAATAGAAAATCTCAAATACATAAACGGCATAAATTTCCGAATATCAGCAGAGGTGCGTGGAGCGGCAGATGAAATAGCCCAAAGTGTTATGAAGAACGGGCTAAAAAGCGTACTCATATTCGGCGCCCCCTGCTCGGGCAAGACCACCATACTCAGAGACCTCTGCCGACAGGTGGGGGACAAGTACCCCGTCTCCCTTGTGGACGAGCGTTTCGAGATAGCCTCTGTCAGCGGCGGAAATGTGAATAATCACGTGGGTGTAAATACCGATGTATTCAGCGGCTATTCCAAAACCGACGGAATACTGACAGCCATACGTGTGATGTCCCCGAGAATGATAGTCTGTGACGAGATAGGCTCCGACAGCGATATCTCCGCCCTGAAACAGGCATGGATAAGCGGAGTGAAGATAGCCGCCTCGATGCACAGCGGCAGCGTGAGAGAGCTTACAGGCAGCAGCGTCTATCCTCTTATTGCCTGCAAAGCCTTTGACTTCGCAGTTTTTGTAGCGGACAGGCATATAAAGCGGATATACAAGTCCGAGGAGCTTATAAAGCTTAAAGAAAGCGGTGGTGAATAATGATAAAGCTCATAGGAACGCTCCTTCTGCTCATAACATCGGTAATGACAGGCTCTCTTGCGGCAGAGGGGCTGAAAGCAAGGGTCAGCGCATTAAAGCAGGTTCGTATAATGCTTGAGTCACTGAGACTTATGATACGTTACGAAGCCCTTGAGGTCTCCGAAATAGTCCGCCGTCTGTCCGAGGACAGGGAACTGTCGGGACTAAAATTTATTTCTCCCTTAAAAAAATATTCCGACAACTGCTTTGAAAGCGGGCTTTTGACCTTTGACGAGATATGGGAAAGGGCATTATCCGAAAATACAGGCGACCTTACCGCCGAAGGCATTTCCGTATTATCAAGAACAGGAAAGATACTTGGCTCCTGCGACTGTGACGGTCAGCTTTCAGCCCTCACCATACTCTGCGAGGAAACGGACAGGCTCATTGCCGAAGCAAAGGAGCAGTATCTTGCGAAAGGAAAGCTGTACAGAGCGCTTGGAGCAGTGGCAGGAGCATTCATAGCGGTGATAGTTGTTTAATGGGTTAATAAACGAAAGGAACGGTAAAGCAATGGATGTCGAGCTTATTTTCAAGGTGGCAGGGGTAGGGATAATCGTATCGGTGCTGAACATTCTGTTAAAAAAGGCAGAGCGTGACGAGCAGGCGCTGATGACAACTCTTGCAGGGCTTGTGGTGGTGCTTATGCTTATGATAAGCGAAATAGGCGAGCTGTTCGAGACCGTCCGCGAGACCTTTGGTATATAGCTATGGCAGGGGATAAGCTTGTAATAATAGCAGGGGTGTGCATATTTGCCGCCATAATGTGCCGTGTGTTCGACAGCACAGCAAAGGAGTATGGCGTTCTGATAAAAACAGCCCTTGCCACCGGGATAGCTGCAGCTGTTATGGGTTGTCTCGTGCCCGTAATAGAGCGGATAGAGGATATGTACAGCAGGATATCCGCCGACGAAGCCTACCTCACCATAATGCTCAAGGGTCTGGGCATATGCTATCTCACTCAGCTTGCCTCGGACATCTGCCGTGACAGCGGAGAAGGCACCCTTGCGGTACAGTCGGAAATGGCAGGCAAGACCGCCCTGCTCCTTATCTCGCTCCCGCTTTTTGAAAAGACAGCACAGCTTGCGCTGGAACTAATATACTAAAGGAAAATAAAATGAAAAAGCTAATACTTGCCATAATAACAGCGGTGCTTACCGTCCTGCTGTTTCCATTCTCGGTATCCGCCGAAGAGATATCCCTGGGCGAACTTGCGGAGGAATACGGCATAAATGAAGTATCCGAAGCCCTGCCCTATGACGCCGAAAGCTTTCTGAGGGATAAGGGCATTTCCCCCGATGACCCCGACAGCATAACAAAGCTCACTCCCAAAACCGTGATCTCCTATATGTGGGAAAAGCTGAAATACAGCGCCGCCGCTCCCGTAAGGCTGTTCGGGATAGTCCTGTCGGTAATAATTCTGGGAGCTGCCTCGGGAGCGGCAGCAGACTCCATGGGCAATAAAGGCAGCAACGGGCTTTTCAGGACTGTAACCGTAATGATAGCCATCATTCTGACCGTTCCCACAATGGAAAGCTGCATAAAAAATGCCGCCGCCACACTCAAAAGCGGCAGCGAGTTTATGCTCTGCTATGTGCCCGTATTTGCAGGGATATCCGCCGCCGCAGGAAATGCCGCCTCGTCGCTGAGCTACAATGCCATAGTCCTGCTCATTGCCGAAGTCTCGGTAAATATCGCCTCGGATATGCTTATGCCCGTCATATCCGTTTGTATGTCAATGAATATCATCGACGCAGTAAACCCCACATTCAGCCTGTCATCGGTGACGGGGCTTATGAAGAAGATAACGTCACTTTTTCTCGGCTTCGGAATGACCGTCTTTACGGGGCTTCTGTCCATTCAGTCCATCGTGGGAGCCTCGGCGGACACTCTCGGGGTAAAAGCCGCAAAATTTGTGGTGTCAAACTTTGTCCCCGTAGTGGGAAGTGCCGTAGCGGACGCATATTCCACAATGCGCTCGGGGCTGGGGCTTCTCAGGGGAGCGGCAGGAGCCTTCGGGATAATCGCCCTCTGCGTCACACTTCTGCCCCCCGTCCTCGAGACCCTCTGCCTTTATCTTGCAATGACCGCAGGGGAGGCGGCTGCCCAAATGTTCGGTGTAAAGGAGCTTGGCACATTTTTCAAGGGTGCCGCTTCGGTGTTATCCCTGACAGCTGCAGTGCTTGCCTGCTTTGGGGTGATGTTTGTGATATCCACCGTCATACTGATGGCGGCAGGTCTCGGGACTGTAAATGCATAGGAGGTAAAAACTTATGGATATGCTCTGTCAGATGTCGGCATCGGCGTGTGTGCTTGGGATAATATTTTCTGTAATAAACAATATGACCCCCTCGGAAAAATTTGCACGTCAGATGAATATAATTTTTTCCCTTATCCTTATCCTCGTCATCGTGACCCCATTTGTAAGCGGTGATCTTGATATGGAATTTGGTGACATTACCGAAAATATCCCCGAGGATTATTCGTATATCTACAATGAGCAGACGGACAGGCTCATAAGCGCAAATATCAGCGATAATCTGGGACAGGCGCTGGCGGAGAAGGAAATTTTTCCGTTAAAAATATCCGTAGATATAAATAATTCTGCCGATGGCAGCATATCTATTATTGGAGCAGAGATCATTCTTATGGAAGGCTCGGACAGGGAAGAAGCAGCAAAGCTGGCGGCGGAGGCACTTGGAGTTGATAAGTCGCTCATAATCGTAAAAACGGAGGATACGGACAATGGCACTTCTTGAAAAGCTTAAAGAGCTTTGCAGCAGGCTCACAGGCAGCAAAAAAGCAATGACAATAGCGGCTGTTCTCGGTATAGCGGGAATGATGATGATATTATTTAGCGGAGGTAAGGAAGATGAGACACCCAATGAGAGCGTCCCCGAAACGCCCGAAGAAAGCGTCTGGACAGACTATTGCCCTCAAACGGAGCGGCGGCTTGAAGAGCTTCTTTCCGCCATAGACGGGGTAGGCGAGGTAAAGGTGATGATAACAGTCAGCTCCACCGAGGAGTACATATATGCACAGGCTGAAAACGTAAACGGCGACAAAAAAGAAAACGAGTACGTGACAGTCAGAACGGAAAATGGAGAGGAGGCGCTTTTAAAGCAGGTCAATACGCCTGTGATAACAGGTGTTGCGGCGGTCTGCGAGGGCGGAAAGTCGGACAGAGTGCGTGAGGAGATCTACCGCACCATCACAGCAGTTCTTGACATTCCCCCAAGCAGGATATACGTTACAGCTATGGAATAAATTTTTTTAAAACGGAGGAAAAACTTATGCGCAAACCAAATCTTATCATCGGAAAAAAGCAGATAATACTTGCAGGTCTTACCCTTGTTCTCGGAATAGCGGTTTATATGAACTATGTATTTTCCGAGGTGGGCGAGGAGATCGCCGCTGACGCAGATATCTCATCTGCCGAGAATGCCAAAGTGAATTACGGAGAGGCAGCCTTTGTGAATTCCGACAGCCCCGAGGAGGTAAAGGAGGTTTCCGCCGTGGTGGACACATCCGATTATTTTGCTCAGGCAAGGCTCTCGAGAATGACCTCCCGTGACGACGCAGTGCAGACCCTTTCGGCTATTCTTAACGGCGGCGACCTGACAGAAGAGGAAAATGCGGCATATACAATGGAAGCGGTAAACCTCTCCCAGCTTTCCGAAAGCGAAAGCAAGATAGAATCACTCATTAAGGCACAGGGCTTTGAGGACTGCGTTGTATATCTTGATGGGGAGACAGCAAGCATAGTTGTCCGTTCCGAGGGACTTGCCGCCGATGAAGCTGCACAAATAAAGGATATTTTGTTAACAGAGGTTACAATTCCTGCAGAAAATATCAGAATTTTTGAAGTTAAGTAGTTGTGTATTTCTCAAAGATGTGATATAATAGAAACAGTGAATATATTCTTCACTTTTGCATAGTAAAGTGAAGAGTGTAAGAACAAGCCTGTAGAATGCCGAAAAAAATTCGGTATTCTCACAGGCTTTAGGGCGTATATCACCTATTGTTACATAATCACATCTGATTACGGGAAAGGATATTTAAAATATGGGTAAAGCATTAAAGAGAAGTCATATAAGAGAAGCTGCATTTCTGCTTATTTTTGAAAAGATGTTCAGAGACGACACCTGCGATGAGATAATCGACTCTGCAAAGGATGCTGACGAGTATGATTTCAATGATGAGGTATGCCGTATCTTCAAGGCAGTTGATGAAAAAACTGAGGAGCTTGACAGCATAATCTCCGAATACAGCGAAAAGCGCAAGGTGAACAGAATTGGAAAGGTTAGCCTTGCGGTTCTGAGACTTGCCGTATATGAGTGCCTTTACGAAGAGACCGTTCCCACAAGCGTTGCCATAAGCGAGGCTGTTGTGCTTACCGAGAAGTATGCCTTTGATGCGGACAAGCAGTTTGTCAACGGAGTTCTCGGCTCATTCTCACGAAGCGGAAAAATACCCGAAAAGAACATTCCCGAAAAGTCCCGGGGAGACGAGGAATAATGCCGCTTTTTTTAGGGCTTGACACCAGCAACTACACCACCTCGGCGGCGGTTTATGACAGTGAAAGCAGAAAAATGCTGTCACATAAAAAGCTTCTTTCCGTAAAAAGCGGTGAAGCGGGACTTCGCCAGAGCGACGCTGTGTTTCAGCATACAAAGCAGCTTCCCGAAATCGTAACGGGACTTTTTTCGGAGCTTGGCAAAAACCCGGGTATCACCGCTGTGGGAGCGTCATTCAGACCTCGGAATATCGAAGGCTCCTATATGCCCTGTTTCTTATGCGGAGATGGACTTGCGGAAAGTATCGGAGCAGTAAGCCGTATCCCCGTTTATAAGACCTCCCACCAGATAGGTCATATTCTTGCCGCTCTCTATTCGGCGGACAGGCTTTCTATGATAAATGCGCCATTCATCGCCTTTCACGTAAGCGGCGGAACAACGGACTGCCTTTACTGCGAGCCTGATGAAAAGGAGCTTATCAGAGTCACCGAGACCGCTTCCTCCCTCGATCTTAAAGCAGGACAGCTTATCGACCGCACAGGGCTTATGATGGGGCTTGATTTTCCCTGCGGAGCCGCCCTTGAAAAAATAGCTCAAAAGGCGGATAAAAGCATTAAGGCGAGAGCCGTGATGAAAAACGGTTCCTGCTGTCTTTCGGGCTTTGAAAATAAGGCACAGGCAATGCTCGGAAGCGGCGAGACCCCCGAAAACACCGCAAGATATATTCTTAATGCAGTCTTTTCCTCGGTTTATGAAATGACCGAATATGCCTATGGTGTATACGGAAAGCTCCCCGTTATTTTTGCGGGGGGAGTTATGTCAAACGGATATATCGGAAAGCTTTTATTACAGAAGCTTGATAATGTTTCTTTCTCCGCACCCGAATTTTCCTGTGACAACGCCGCTGGAATTGCGCTGTATGCATACTTAACTTACGAAAGGCAGATAAAATGAGCAGCATATTGACCGTATCACAGCTCAACAGATATATGGCCTTTAAACTCAAGGAGGACAGCAAGCTGAGAGGACTTCTTGTCAAGGGCGAAATATCGGGCTTTACCCACCATATGCGAACGGGTCATTTCTATTTCACCCTAAAGGACGGGCAGTCCTCTGTAAAAGCTGTAATGTTCAACAGCTATGCGAGCGCCTTAAAGTTTATGCCTCAGAGCGGTATGAACGTTATCGTTATGGGCAGCCTGCAGGTGTTCGAGCGTGACGGAGTATATCAGCTTTATGTGACCGATATCCAGCCCGACGGCATAGGCGCACAGTATCTTGCCTTTGAGCAGCTAAAAGAAAAGCTTGCCGCCGAAGGACTGTTTGACCCCATTTATAAAAAGCAGATACCGAAATTTCCCGAACGTGTGGGAATAGTTACCGCAAAGGGCGGCGCCGCTCTCAGGGATATACTTAATATCTTAAGCAGGCGTTATCCCATATGCGAGGCTGTGATTTTCCCCTGTGTTGTACAAGGGGAGTATGCCGTTGACTCGGTGTGCGATGCCCTGGAATTTGCGGATAAAAGCGGCTGTGACGTTATCATCTGCGGCAGAGGCGGCGGTTCATACGAGGATCTGTCCGCATTTAACAGCGAAAAAATAGCACGCACCGTTTTTTCTATGAACACCCCCGTCATATCCGCCGTGGGACACGAAACGGACACCACCCTTATCGACTTCACCTCCGACCTTCGCGCTCCAACGCCCTCAGCGGCAGCAGAGCTTGCAGTTCCAGATATGTCGGCACTTGCGGCGGCTGTGACATCTTATAACAAGGCTCTTGACAATGCCTTTTCAGCCGTTGTAGCAAGGAAAAAGCAGGAGCTTCTGGCAATCGAATCGGAGCTTAAAAATTACACGCCCTCTGCGGCGATATCCGCAATGAAGGAAAGGCTTATATCAAATGAAAAAAGGCTTGCGGAAGCAATAAATATCTGCTTTGAAAGAAAGCGGAGCAAATTAGCCTCTGAAGCCGCCGCACTTGATTCCCTCAGCCCGCTTAAAATAATGGCAAGGGGCTACAGCCTGGTATACAAGGAAAACACTCTGATAAGATCGGCAAAGGAGCTTGCCGAGGGTGACAGGATAACACTTAAATTTGCGGACAGCGAAGCGGGCGCAGTTGTTGTAAAGGAGAAAAAACAATGAGCTTTGAAAAATCAGTTAAACACGTTGATGAGATAATCGGCAGACTTTCCGAGGGGGACGTTCCTCTTGAGGAGGCAATTGAGCTTTACAAAAGCGGCGCAGACGAGCTTGCAAAATGCAAAAAGCTCCTTGAAGAAGCCGAAAAAGCTGTAATGACCGTTACAAGTGCGGAGGAGCTTTGATTATGAAGGAACTTCTTGAAAAGCGTACCTGTCGGATCGAAATCAGATTAAAGGAGCTTATGAGCGTTTATACAAAGGAAAACGCCGCAAATCAGCTTGTCTGCGCCGAGGCGATGGAGTATTCACTTGAAGCAGGCGGAAAGCGCATAAGACCCGTTCTTGTTACCGAATTTGCCCGTATTATGGGCAATGGGGAGGAGAAGGCCATAGACACAGCCTGCGCCCTTGAAATGATACACACCTTTTCCCTTATCCACGACGATATGCCCTGTATGGATAACGACGACCTCCGTCGGGGAAAGCCCTCATGTCATAAGCAGTTCGGCGAGGACATCGCTCTCCTTGCCGGAGACGCTCTTGAAAATTATGCCTTCGAGGTCATTGCTTCCGATGAAAAGCTTTCCTGTGAACAAAGGGTTAGGCTAATAAAATGCCTGTCCCGTGCGGTGGGCATACTCGGTATGATCGGCGGTCAGACCATTGACGTTAAGAATGTTGGCAAGCCCTTTGACTCCGAAATGCTTCTTGAAATGTACTCCATGAAAACGGGCGCTCTCATAAAATGCGCCTGCGAAATGGGCTGTATCTGCGCCGAAAGGTACGATATGATACCAAAGGCAGAGGAATATGCTAAGGCTCTGGGACTTGCTTTTCAGATAGTTGACGATATTCTTGACATAACAGCGGACGAAAAGCTTCTGGGCAAGCCCGTTCACAGCGATGCAGAGCTTAACAAGGCTACATATCCTGCAGTATTCGGTCTTGAAGCGGCAAAGCAAAAGGCGGAGGAGCTTACGGAAAAAGCGGTCTTAATAGCGGAAAGCTTCCCCGACAGCAGCTTTCTTTCGCAGCTTACCTCATATCTTCTCAAAAGGGAATTTTAAAGGAAAGGGAATGTTATCTCATTATGGAGTATTATAATTATATCCTTGTAACTTCCGTTCTCGGCTGGTGCATAGCTCAGCTTCTGAAAACCATCATCAATCTTATAAAATACAAGAAATTCAGCGTTGAAAGGCTTTTCGGAGCAGGAGGGTGGCCCAGCGCACATTCGGCAATGGTATGCTCGGCGGCTGCGGGAGTTTACCGTGTTGAGGGCGTTGCTTCTACCCAGTTTGCCATAATGTGCATAGTTGCACTCATAACGATGTATGACGCAATGGGAGTGCGCAGAGCCGCAGGACAGCACGCCAAGGCTATCAACAGGATAAACCGCATACTCGAAAGCAAGCCTGCATCTTCGGGCAAGCCCTTTGAGGATATCGCACAGGCTGCCAATACAAGCATTGCAGTTATGAAGGAATATCTGGGTCATACCCCCTTTGAAGTGGCAAGCGGAGCGATACTGGGCGTGATCCTTGCATTTGTTATGCCAATCAAGATCTAAAAGGATATAATGAAATGAAAGACAATAAAACCGTAAGGCTTGAGGAGCTTTCGCTGCCCAAAGACCTGAAAAAGCTTTCCATACCCCAATGTATAAGCCTGTGCAGGGAGATACGGGATATTCTTATAAATACAGTCGCAGAAAACGGCGGACACCTTGCTTCAAATCTGGGAACAGTCGAGCTTACTATGGCTCTGCACCGTGTTTTCTGCTCTCCCTATGACAAAATTGTCTGGGACGTGGGTCATCAGGCATATACCCATAAGCTGCTCACAGGAAGACTGAACGAGTTTTCCACATTAAGGACCGAGGGCGGAATATCGGGATTTGCAAAGCCCTCGGAATCCGAGCACGATATTTTCATAAGCGGACACAGCAGCAATTCCATTTCCGCCGCCTGCGGTATCGCAAAGGCAATGCGTCTCCGCGGCGACTCGCATAACGTTATCGCAGTTGTGGGAGACGGCGCATTTACGGGCGGAATGGTTTACGAGGGACTTAATAACGCAGGAAAAAGCGATGATAATCTTATTGTTATCTTAAACGATAATGAGATGTCCATCTCAAAAAATGTGGGTGCGCTGGCAAAATATCTATCCTCCCTTCGGGGCAGAAAAGCCTATGTTGAAGTGAAGAAAAGCGTTGAGAACGTACTTGACAGAACTCCCGTTGTGGGCAAGCCAGTGAAGGAGCTTATGCTTGCGTCAAAGGACGCTGTAAGGTGGCTCCTTTACCATTCAAACGGACAGCCTGCGGGTGCGACAATGTTTGAAAATTTAGGCTTTGTTTACTTAGGTCCCGTTGACGGTCACGACCTTAAAAGCCTTGAGGAAACTCTTGAGGCTGCCAAAGCGGCGAAAAAGCCTGTTCTTATCCACGTAAATACCGTCAAGGGAAAGGGCTACCGTCCTGCGGAAAAAAATCCCGGAGCATTTCACGGTCTTGCCCCAAAAGCTATGCTGCAGGGCGACCCCGAGATAATAAGCAGCGACAGCTTTTCGGCGGTATTCGGCAGTGAGCTTGCAAAGCTGGGAGCTTCCGACAAACGCATCTGCGCCATTACTGCGGCAATGAAATACGGCACGGGACTTAACCGCTTTGCTGAGGTCTGCCCCGACAGATTTTTTGATGTGGGAATTGCCGAGCAGCACGCTGTCACCTTTGCATCAGGGCTTGCGGTAAGCGGAATGATACCCGTATTTGCGGTATATTCAAGCTTTCTGCAAAGAGGATATGACCAGATAATTCACGATGCTGCCATCAGCCGCACTCACCTTGTTCTCGGTATCGACCGTGCAGGAATAGTTGGCGAGGACGGTGAGACCCATCAGGGCTTGTTTGATGTTCCTATGCTTACCTGCATACCGAATATCACAGTTTATTCTCCCTCGGATTATACCGAGCTGAGACTTTGTCTTCGAAAGGCATTGTATGATACTCCGTCAGTTGCGGCGGTAAGATATCCCAGAGGTTCGGAAAGCGGCAATGCAAAAATGAAGCTTGACGAGAACAATTTGCTCTGCTATGAAAAAAATGGCGGAAAATGTCTTGCCATTGGTTACGGCAGAACGGGAGCTGCCGTATGCGAAGCTGTAAGAGACGGTAATCTCAGTGCCGATGTTTTAAAGCTTGTAAGGATATTCCCCCTTGAAAGCTATGTTATCGATCTTTGTATGGACTATGACAGGATAATCGTATTTGAAGAGTCACTTCAAAGCGGCGGGATAGGCGAGCATATTACGGCGGCTCTGGCTCAAAGAGGGCATTCGGGCGATATACGCATAAATGCCATACACGGATTTGTGAAGCAGGCAAAAACGGAAAGCATTCTGAAAAGATTCTCCCTTGATAAAGAGGGGATAGAGAAGAAAATATCGGAGCTTTTATCAGATTGAAATTTGGGAGGCAGGCTATGCGGCTTGATGTGTTTTTGTCGGAAAAGGGACTTGTAAAAAGCCGTGAAACGGCAAAGAGAATGATAGCCGAGGGCGGAGTTTCCGTTAACGGCGATATTGTCACAAAGCCCTCAAAGGAGATATCCGAAAGTGATGATGTGAAATTGTGCGCTCCTCTCCCGAAATATGTGGGCAGGGGCGGACTGAAGCTTGAAAAGGCTCTCGGGTGCTTTGACATATCCGTAAATGGGCTTGTGTGTATGGATATAGGCGCTTCCACAGGCGGCTTTACGGACTGTATGCTGCAAAACGGCGCAGAGTTTGTCTATGCCGTTGATGTGGGTCACGGTCAGCTTGATGAAAGCCTTGTAAATGACAAAAGGGTAAAAAATATGGAAGGCGTCAACATAAAGGACGTGTCGATTTCGGACTTTGACAGGGAGATAAGCTTTATTTCCATAGATGTGTCCTTTATTTCCCTCAAAAAGGTCATTCCGAAAATATCCGAGCTGCTATGCGAAAACGGCAGGGCTGTAATGCTGGTCAAGCCCCAGTTTGAATGCGGCAGAGCGGATATCGGAAAAAACGGGATCGTCCGCTCGGAGAAGGTTCACAAGGCTGTACTCGGGGACATTATCACCTTCTGCGGTCAGTGCGGACTTTCGGTTATGGGAGCGGACTTTTCTCCCATTCAGGGCGGCGACGGGAATATCGAGTATCTTATATCTGCCCAAAAAAGCTGCAGTATGGGAACGACCATTGACTGTGAAAAAATAGTCTCCGAGGCTCACAAAAGCTTTAAGAAAGGCAAATAAATGAAAACTGTAATTTATCCGAATTTTTCAAAAAAGAATGCATTTGAAACAACGGGAAAGGTCTGCTCAATGCTCCATAATATGGGCTTTGAAATATTCTGCGCAGAAAATCTCAAAGAGCGGTTCCCCGTTAAAAAATATGTGAAGTTTATGCCCCTTGATGAGGCAGCGGAGCAGTGTGACCTGATAATTGCGGTTGGCGGCGACGGCACCATACTTGAAGCCTCGGCATATGCGGCAGAAAACGACAAGCTCCTGCTGGGGATAAATACGGGCAGGCTCGGGTTTATGGCTTCTATGGAGCCTGACGAGCTGTATAATCTTTCCCGTCTTATGAGCGGCGATTATGTGGTGGAAAACCGTATGATGCTTGACTGCGAGTTTGCGGGCGGAGGAAGAAAGGACAGCTTTACAGCGCTCAATGACATCGTTATATCAAGCCAGTTCGGCAGGCTTGCGGATTATTTTGTGGAGATAAACGGCAGCAACGTAAGCACTCTTCGTGCGGACGGCGTTATCTTCTCAACTCCCACAGGCTCAACGGCGTATGCCCTTTCGGCAGGAGGACCTATCCTTGAACCGGGGCTTGAATGTATCCAGATGACCCCCGTTTGCCCCCATTCGCTTGTATCGAGAACAATGCTTTTTTCAACCGATAAAAAGCTTGAGGTCACATTCAGGTCACGTGACAACACACCCCTGTATCTGAGCATTGACGGACAGGTATGCGAAAGCGCAGAGCAGGACGACAGGCTTATAATAACCCGTTCTGCAAAATCCCTGCGGCTCATTGACATTCAGGGCAATTCGTTTTTCAATGCGGTGAATAAAAAGCTTTTAAACCCCATTAAGGATATTTGATAAAGGTCGGTAGTCGGAATGATAAAATCGGAGAGACACGAAATAATTCTTGAGATAATAAAAAATAGTTCCATAGAAACTCAGGAAATGCTCAGAGAACAGCTTTTGAAGCGGGGCATCGAGGTCACTCAGGCAACTCTTTCACGTGACATAAAGGAGCTTGGGCTGATAAAAAAGCAGGACCGCTATTTTGTGCCCCAGAAAAGCTCCGCAGAGATACCTGCGCTTATAAGAGAGTCCGTAAATTCCGTTGATTACGCTATGAATACGGTGGTTTTCAAATGTCACGCAGGAATGGCGATGGCTGCCTGCGCAATGTTTGACAAGCTGGGCTACAGCGGCGTTGTGGGCACCTTGGCAGGAGACGATACAATCTTTATGCTTATGCGTTCGGAAAGGGACGCCGCCGCATTCGTCAAGGAAATGCAAAGCGTTATCTTCAAGAGTAAAAAGGGTGATTTCAATGCTCAGTGAGCTTTATATAAAAAATCTTGCAATAATCGAGGAAGCGTCTATTCCGTTTTCGGATAATTTTAACGTTTTTACAGGTGAAACGGGAGCGGGAAAGTCTATTCTTATAAACGGGATAAATGCCGTTCTCGGGCAGCGTATCACAAAGGATATCGTCCGTGCAGGGTGCGACAAGGCTGTTATCTCCGCTTTGTTCACAGAGCTTTCGGACAATGTATGCAGGCGGCTTGACGAGCTTGGGATATCCCACGAGGACGGGCAGCTTATGCTCACCCGTGAGATAAGTTCGGACGGCGGCAGCATTGCAAGGGTGAATTCCCGTACATCAACGGTCTCTGTGCTTCGTGAGATAGGGGAATGTCTTGTAAATATCCACGGTCAGCACGATAATCAGATACTTATGGACCCGGAAAAGCACCTGTCTATTCTTGACAGCTACGGCGGACTTGAAAAGCAGACCGAGGAGTATCACGAAAGCTTCAAGCAGCTCCAGGAAATATCCCGCAGGCTGAAAAAGCTCACTCTTGAAAGAAAAGAAAAAACCGAACGTGAAGAAATGCTCAGAGAAAAAATTGAGGAGATTGGAAGTCTGAATATCGAGGAAAACGAGGACGAGGCTCTCGAGGCAGAGTATAAGATAGCTCAGAACAGCGAGGATATATGCGCCGCTTTGAACGAGGCTCACAGCTTTTTAAACGGAGTTGACGACAGCGAGATACCCGGAGCGGTAGAGCTTGTTTCCAATGCCTGCGGTGATATTTCGGCTTTTTCGGAAGCACTTCCTTCTCTTAAAGCTCTCTCCGACCGACTTGAAAATGTGAGGGTGGAGCTTGAGGATATCGTTTCGGAGATATCTTCGGAGCTTGATAAGATAGATATCGACGCCGAAAGATACGCCTTCCTTACCGACCGCCTGAACGAGCTTAACAGGATAAAAAAGAAATACGGTCCCGAGCTTTCGGACGTGCTTGAATGTTACAACAGTGCGGCAGAGGAGCTTGACGAATTTGAGTCCTCCTCCGACGAGATAGAGCAGACCGCCGCTCAGAGAGAAAAGCTTCTTGCGGACGTTTCCGAGAAAGCAAAATGCCTTTCTGCGGCAAGAGCGGAAGCTGCTGAGAGATTTTCCGCACAGGTGGAGGAGGAGCTTAAATTCCTTGATATGCCCAATGTGAAAATATGCGCCGCCATGGAAAAGGGCAAGCTTACCGCTGCGGGTATGGATACCGTAGAGTTTATGATATCCACAAACGTTGGCGAGGGAATGAAGCCTATGTCCAAGATCGCATCGGGGGGCGAGCTTTCAAGAATAATGCTTGCTCTCAAGAATGTAATTGCCGAAAAGGACAATATCCACACCCTGATTTTCGATGAGATAGATACGGGTGTCAGCGGCAGGGCGGCTCAGAAGATAGGCATAAAGCTAAGACAGGTATCAAAGCACCAGCAGGTATTATGCGTTACACATCTTTCCCAGATGGCGGTAATGGCGGACAATCATCTGCTTATTGAGAAAAAGACCCGTGACGGCAGGACATATACCTCTGTTCATCGTCTTGATTTTGAAGAGCGCAAGCGTGAGATAGCAAGGATAATGGTGGGCGAAAATATCACCGACACCGCTCTGAAAAATGCAGAGGAGCTGCTTCTTAGCAGTAAGGATATGTAATGTCACCTTTAAGTCTGACTGCCCGATGCTTTGTGAAAACGGCAAATTTCCTGACCATCTTAATTTTAAAAGAGGATGAACATTATGGAACATGATGTGAATTTAAACATCCATTACTCCGCTCCCGAAGAAGTATGGACAAAGATCGACAGTGTATACAGAACTATGCCATACTGGAGCAATAAAGATGATTGCTCACGATGGGTAGGAGATGATATAGATCTATTGGCATCTGTTGAGCCGGGCGGAATACAGATTTCCGGTACAATGCCTGATGATATCTGGGACGAATGGTATGATACGCTGAAAAACAGATTGACCGAAGCTCTTGGCTATGAAATCGGTGAGCCTGAAGAAGGATATAGTTTCAAGTTCTGGGAACCGTTTGAAAAGAATTATTCGGATATAAAAAGTATTGACAACAGAAAAATTGTTTTTAATGATAATTCAGTATTTTATTGGGAAGAATTTGAACATTTTGAAAGAGATATTACAGCTAAACCTTCATTCTTTTTATTCAGGTCAAGAAATATTGAACTTCGGATATGTTTTGATGCAACAGGTTTGTCTGCTAAAAGAGAAAATAAAAAGAATTTTATAAATTTTCAGAATAAGCTTAAAGATATCGGTATCCGAACATTGGATCTGTCATAACAGACTATAATTTGTCCGGAAGCTGCAGACGATCTGCACTGTTTATATAACAATAAAAGCAGCCTTTGAAAAATCAAAAGCTGCTTTTTGTTATCTAAAAATAAAGCTTACTGCTCAACAGGCAAGTCTTTTCCGCCGTACATATACGCAAGTGTCTTTGATATCTCCACAGGGTCGGTAACGGGGGCAGGCTGCCAGTTGTTATGGTCGCCCGAGTACACGTAAAACGGGGTGAAGCTTTCCTCCTGAGATATGAAGGCTCCGTTTTCGTCAAAGTTGAAGGTCTCGGTGAGGATAACCGTTTTGTTTTCGGGAAGCCTGCTGCCGCCGTAGCAGAAATTGCCCAGAGAATATATTATATCAACGCCGTTATAGTTTTCCATAGGTCTGAGAACGTGGGGGTGGGTGCCGACAATGAGGTCTGCGCCCATATCCGCATACTTATGGCACATTTCAACCAGCCAGTCCTCGGGAACGTGTTCCTTTTCGGTGCCGCCGTGGAAAAACAGTATCTGAATATCGCTGTTCTCCTTCATCTCTTCAAACTTCGGGGTAATGACAGGCTCGTAATTCGCTCCGAACATATTCGCACAGAGAATACCGAATTTAACGCCGTCCTTTTCCACATAAACGGGGTGGTCGATATCGCCCCACAGGATACCGGCATTGTCAAGAGCCTCGGCAGTGTCGTTATAGCCCTCTGTTCCGTAATCCATAGTGTGATTGTTGGCGATGGAAACAATGTCAATTCCGCCGCTTTTAAGGATATCGGCTGTGTTTGTGGGAGCCTTGAACCAGAAAGCCGTTCCCGATTTTGACCTTTTTGAAAGGTTTCTGTCGGAAATGACAAATTCATTATTTGCCACCACGAAATCGCTGTCTCTGTAAACGGGCAGAGCCTTTTCGAAAAAGTATGAAGCAGGCTTTTCCTCGGCGTATGCCTTGAATGTGTCGGGACGCGTATCTCCTGCATTTGATGCAAGGAGACAGTCTCCCAGAAAGGTGAAGGTTATGCTCTTGCCTGCCGTAAGGGAAAGCTCCCTGTCAGACACAGGCTCGGTTATTACCTCGGCTACCGTTTCGGCGGGGGGGATAGTTTCCGCCGCTACCTCTGCGCCTGCAATGTCGCCGGCACCGCCGTCCTTATACAGCTTGCGGCAGCCGTAGACCATTACCGCCGTAACCGCAGCAAAGCATACTGCGGTCTTTAATATTTTCATTCTATGTAACATCTCCTGATGTGAACCGAAAAGGTTCTGTTTCTTTTGTTCTCTTTACGGAGTATTTCCGCTTTATATCTGCTTATATTTATATTATAATACCTTTACCGATGAAAATCAAGTTAAAATTTGGTTACAATTGCAGTAAGTACTCACAATTTTCTTGACAAATCGGCTGACTGTGGTATAATAAACAAGTAATGCATTTTAGAAGGAATGGTTATATATATGTCAAGCAACGTTACCTATAAATATATTAAACAAAATCCCGATATCCACACATATATCAAGAATGCCGACGCCGCTGTTGCGGTGCAGGGCTATACGGAGCATTCCTTTGCTCACGTGGAAAAGGTGGCTGATACCGTAAAAATGATACTCGAGGGTCTCGACTGCGACGAAAGAAAGGTCGAGCTTGGAATGATAGCGGCGTATATGCACGATATCGGAAATGTTATAAACCGAGTTGACCACGCTCAGAGCGGTGCGGTCATGGCGTTCAGACTGCTGGATAATCTCAATATGCCTGCCGAGGAGATATGCGATATCATTTCGGCTATCGGAAATCACGACGAGGGAACCGCTCAGCCCCTCAATGCCATAACGGCGGCGCTTATCATTGCGGACAAGACCGATGTCCGCCGAAGCCGTGTGAGAAATATAAACGATCTGGCACAGGATATCCACGACAGAGTTAATTTTGCCGTTGAAAGGTCGGAGATTAACTTCAACGACGACAAGACCGAGCTTATTCTCGAGCTTACCATTGACAACAGGATATCTTCGGTGATGGAATATTTTGAGATATTTATGAAACGAATGATACTTTGCAAAAAATCGGCAGAATTTCTCGGCGTAAAATTCAGGATCAGGGCAAACGGCTCGGATCTTGTCTGATCATGGAAGGACAGATGTATTTATGCAGACAATTCCATATGTTGGCTACAGTCTTTATCAGATGTTTCTGATGTTCTGCTTCTGGAGCTTTGTGGGCTGGGCTATCGAGGTAATAGATATGACCTATGAAACGGGTGAGTATCAGAACAGAGGCTTTCTGAATATGCCCATATGTCCCATAGAGGGGCTGGGAGTTATTATGGTGTCGGTTTTTTTCAGACCCATAAGCAATACCATTATTCCGCTTTTTATAGCCTGCACTGTTCTCTGCACCGCATTCGAGCTGTTTGTGGGCTGGGGTATGGAAAAGCTTTTCCACGCTCGCTGGTGGGATTATTCCCATATGAAATTCAATTACAAGGGTTACATATGCCTAAGAAACTCCATATTCTTCGGCGGCGGTTGTGTAATTGTCATAAGATGGGTGCAGCCTATGGTGGAGAAGGCTATCGACGCTATTCCCGTAAATGTGGGAATGACGATCGTTATCATTATGGCGGTGCTTATTGCGGTGGATACGGTGGTCTCGCTGATGGCTGTCAAGAAGCTGAATGAGCGGTTCAGACGTATTGACGAGATATCCAAGCTTATGCTCTCAGGCTCTGTGAAAGTGGGTATGAAGCTTGCTTCGGGCACTCTCAAGGTCAAGAGCAATGTTGACAAAATAATTGACGTCAAGGACAACGTTGTTGAAAAGGTACAGGATATGAACTCCGCCAATATGGACAGGCTGAGAAGCGAGTACAGCCGCCTTGTTGAAGAAAAGGACGCATTTACCGAAAGACTTGCCAAGACCCTTATTTCCCATAAATATTCCGACTCCCTGAGAGCGGTGAAGGATAAGCTCAGGGGCAGGATAACCGAGATAGGCATTTTGGATAACGATGAAGATGATGACGAAAATGAATGATAGTCAAATTCATCAAAAATTCATTGAATTTTATGTTGACTTTGGCAAGATAATGTGTTATAATATTTGAGGATAAATAAGCAACCTTTAAGTCGATCCCGTGAGTTCGACAAGGCAGCTTGAATTTGATATTTGCGGCAAAGCTGTGCGTATGCGTGAGCTTTGCGGTTTTATATGAATTTTCAAAACTGTCTGTCGGGATCCGACGGGCAGTTTTTTTTCGGAGGTACAGAGACAATGCTTCAGAAAGCGGTCATTCTTGACGAAAAATCTATGAATCGTGCCGTGGCACGCATTTCCTGCGAGATAATCGAGCGCAACAAGGGCGTTGACGGTCTTTGCTTCATAGGGATAATGTCAAGGGGCGTTTTCATTGCCGAGCGCATTGCTTCACGTATTAAGGAAACAGAGGGCTTTGATGTTCCTGTTGGTATTCTTGATATCACCGCTTATCGTGACGATATCAAGGCTGCGGGCAGGGACAGGTCCTCTGTTTCTTTTGATGTAAGGGACAAAAAGGTCATTCTTGTGGACGATGTCATATTCACGGGAAGAAGCTGCAGAGCCGCCATTGACGCTGTTATGAGCAGGGGACGACCCAAAAATATCCAGCTTGCCGTTTTAGTGGACAGAGGTCACAGGGAGCTTCCCATAAGACCCGATTATGTGGGAAAGAATGTTCCTACTTCACGTGAGGAAACTGTCAAGGTCATGGTCAGAGAGGCTGACGGCTGCGACAAGGTGGTCATTCTTGAAAACGAAGCCGATTTGAAAGGAATGGATAAATGAAAATACTTTATAAAGATCTGACTGTTTACAGCGAAAAGGAAGTTATCAAAGCCGATATTCTGGTTGACGGAGACAAGATAGCCGAGGTCTCGGAGAATATTACCGAAAGCGCCGATCTTGTTTACGATTGCAAGGGGCTTTCGGCGTTTCCCGCTCTCTGCGATATTCACGTTCATTTCAGAGACCCGGGGCTTACCTATAAGGAGGACGTGGTCTCGGGCTGCGGGGCTGCGGCGGCAGGCGGATTTACCGCTGTTGCCTGTATGCCTAACACCAAGCCCGTATGCGACAGCGCGGAGACTGCGGATTATATCATAAAAAAGGCTGAGTCTACGGGGGTAAAGGTATATCCCGTATGCTCCGTAACAAAGGGTATGAACGGCGAAGAGGCTGCCGAATATGACGAATATGTCAAGGCTGGGATAAAGATGATATCCGACGACGGCAGACCCGTTGAAAATGCGGAGCTTATGAGACAGGCTCTCGAAAAGACAAATGAGAACGGTCTGCTTGTGGCTTCTCACTGCGAAGACCTTGCCATTATAAACGGCGGCATAATGAACAAGGGAAAAATTTCCGAAAAGCTTGGCGTCAAGGGAATGGACAGAGCCTCCGAGGACAGCATTACCGCCCGTGAGATAGCTCTTGCGGATTCCTGCGGCGCAAGGATACACATATGTCACGTTTCCACAAAGGGCAGCGTGGGCATTATCAGAGACGCAAGGAAAAGGGGAGTGAAGGTCACCTGCGAAACGGCTCCTCACTACTTTATGTTTACCGATGAAAAGCTGCTTGCGAGAGACGCTGATTTCAGAATGAATCCACCTCTCAGAGAGAAAGAGGACGTGAGGGCGGTGCTTGAAGGCGTAATGGACGGCACTATTGACTGTATCGTCACTGACCACGCACCACACAGCCCCGAGGAGAAATCCGATTTTCTTAAAGCTCCCAACGGCGTTGTGGGACTTGAGACCTCCTTCGCCGCTTCATATACTGCCTTGTGCAAAAGAGCGGGTCTTCCCGTTACAAAGCTTGTAACTCTTATGTCCGCCGCTCCGAGACGTATCCTCGGCATTGAGGAGGCACGTATCGAAAAGGGTGCTGTGGCAGAATTTATGATCGCAGACCTTAACAGGGAATGGACCGTTGACCCCGATAAATTTGCTTCAAAGTCCCGAAACAGCGTTTTCAAGGGCGAGAAGCTTACGGGAAAGGTGCTTCTTACCGTTTCGGGAGGAAAGGTAATTTACGAATATCCGTCAGCAATAAAAAGGAGTGATCGTATGTCATTTGACAGACTTATTGACAAAATAATCGAAACACAGAACCCCACAGTTGTGGGACTTGACCCCAAGCTTGAGTATATTCCCGAATATATCAAGGAAAAGTGCATTGCAAAGCACGGTGCAGGCTTCAAGGCTGCGGCAGCCGCTCTTTACAAGTTCAACAAGGGCATTATCGACGCTGTATGCGATGTTGTTCCTGCTGTGAAGCCCCAGGCGGCTTATTACGAGATGTACGGCTACTATGGCGTAAAGGCTCTGTACAAGACCATTAAGTACGCTCAGTCAAAGGGTATGTACGTTATCCTTGACGGAAAGAGAAACGATATCGGCGCAACTATGGAGGCGTATTCCTCCGCATATCTGGGAAATACCGATGTTTTCGGCGAGAAGGAGGCTGCATTCGGCGCTGACTCACTTACCGTAAACGGATATCTGGGCACAGACGGTATTGCACCCGCACTTAAAACAGGCGGCAGCATTTTCGTCCTTGTAAAGACCTCAAACAAGTCCTCGGGCGAGCTTCAGGACAGACGTCTCTGCGACGGCAAGACCATTTACGAGACCATGGGCGATATGTGCGAAAAGTGGGGCGCTGACAGCATCGGCAGCTACGGATATTCCGCTGTTGGAGCTGTTGTGGGTGCAACCTACCCTGCAATGCTTGCGGAGATGAGAGAAAAGCTTCCTCACACCTTCTTCCTGGTTCCCGGCTACGGCGCACAGGGCGGCGGCTCTGAGGGCGTAGCTATGGGCTTTGACAAGAACGGTCTGGGTGCTATCGTAAATTCTTCCCGTGCGGTAATGTGCGCATACAAGAAAGAGGGCTGCGACGAGCGCGAGTATGCCGCTGCCGCAAGGCGTGAGGTGCTGAGAATGAAGGAGGATATCACCTCTCACATTCCTAAGATAAAAGCACCCGAAAATAACTGAAAATAAAGCCGTATTTTCGGCAATCTATATTTAGGAGGATAACTTATGTCTTTATTCAATATGGGAGACAAGGCTTATGTTATGCTTGCCAACGGACGGATATTCGAGGGATATTCCTTTGGCGCAAAGGGAACATCTATCGGTGAGATCGTCTTTGCAACGGGTATGACCGGCTATGAAGAAACCTTATCCGACCCCAGCTACTACGGTCAGATCGTTACCCAGACCTTTCCGCTTATCGGCAACTACGGAGTGAACGATTCGGATTACGAATCAAAAGGCTCATGTGTAAGCGGATATATCGTAAGGGAATGGTGCAATTCCCCCTCGAATTTCAGATGCGAGGGAAATGTGGACGAGTTCCTTAAAAAGCATAATATCATCGGTATCCATTCCATCGACACCAGATGTCTTACAAGAATTATCCGTGAAAGCGGCGTTATGAACGGCGTTATCACCACAGAAAATGTTTATGAGAAGAAGGACGAGCTGCTTGAGCAGATAAGAGCCTTCTCCATAAAAAATGCGGTGAAGTCCGTTACCGTAAAGGAGTCTGAGGTGTTTAAGGCTGAGGATCCTCTTTACAATGTTGTTCTCTACGATTTCGGCTACAAGTTCAACATCAGGAGAGAGCTTGTTAAGAGAGGCTGCAATGTTACCGTTGTTCCTGCGGGCACTCCTGCGGAAGAGGTAAAGGCTATGGCTCCCGACGGAATAATGCTTTCAAACGGTCCCGGCGACCCCGCCGAGAATACTGAGGTCATTGAAAATCTTAAGAAGCTGAAGGAATACAACATTCCCATATTCGGTATCTGCCTCGGTCATCAGCTTATGGCGTTGGCAAACGGAGCTAAGACCGAAAAGCTCAAGTACGGTCACAGAGGTGCAAATCAGCCTGTTGTGGATATTGCTCTTGACAAGACCTTTGTTACCTCCCAAAATCACGGCTATGCGGTGATAAACGACAGTATTCCGTCAGAGGTTGGAGAGGTCTCCCACAAGAATGCCAATGACGGCACCTGCGAGGGCGTAAGATATAAGAATTTCCCCTGCTTTACCGTTCAGTTCCACCCCGAAGCCTGCGGAGGCCCTCAGGACACCGCTTATCTCTTCGATGAATTTATTGATATGATCAAATCCTCAAAGGAGGTCCAGTAAAATGCCGCTTCGCAGTGATATAAAAAAGGTTCTTGTTATCGGTTCGGGTCCTATTATCATCGGACAGGCTGCCGAATTTGACTATGCGGGTACTCAGGCGTGCCGTGCCTTAAAGCAGGAGGGTCTTGAGGTAGTTCTTATCAACTCAAACCCCGCTACCATTATGACGGACAAGGCTATGGCGGACAAGGTGTATATCGAGCCGCTGACCCTTGATGTTGTCAAGAAAATTATCAAGATAGAAAAGCCCGACAGCATTCTTTCAACTTTGGGCGGACAGACAGGTCTTACTCTCTCAATGCAGCTTGCGGAGTGCGGCTTCCTTGAGGAAAATAACGTTAAGCTTCTCGGTGCAAATCCCGAGACTATCCACAAGGCTGAGGACAGACAGGCATTCAAGGACACTATGGAGAAGATAGGCGAGCCTGTTATCCCCTCAAAGGTGGTTGAGACCGTTCCCGACGCAGTTGAGTTTGCTAAGGTCATAGATTATCCCGTTATCGTCCGTCCTGCCTTTACTTTAGGCGGCACAGGCGGCGGTATCGCTTACAACGAGGAGGAGCTTATCGACATTGCCACAAACGGTCTGAGACTTTCTCCCATTACACAGATACTTGTTGAGAAGTGCATAAGCGGCTGGAAGGAGATCGAGTTTGAGGTCATCAGAGACAGCAAGGGCAATGTTATCACCGTCTGCTCAATGGAAAACTTCGACCCCGTTGGCGTTCATACGGGCGACTCTATCGTTATCGCTCCTGCCGTTACACTTACGGATAAGGAATATCAGATGCTCAGAACTGCGGCTCTGAACATTATCTCCGAGCTTAAGGTCGAGGGCGGCTGCAACTGCCAGTTTGCACTTCACCCCACTTCATTTGAATATGCGGTGATCGAGGTAAACCCCAGAGTTTCCCGTTCCTCCGCTCTTGCATCAAAGGCTACGGGTTATCCTATCGCAAAGGTAGCCACAAGAATAGCCATCGGCTGCAGCTTAGACGAGATAATCAATCAGGTAACGGGCAAGACATATGCCTGCTTCGAGCCTGCTCTTGACTATGTTGTTGTTAAATTTCCCAAGTGGCCTTTTGATAAATTCGTTTACGCAAAGCGTACTCTCGGAACTCAGATGATGGCTACGGGCGAGGTAATGGCTATCGGCACCTCCTTTGAGCAGGCAATGATGAAGGCTGTACGCTCCATTGAGCTGGGTCTTGACTCAATGAACCTGAAAAAGCTCAAGGACTTGTCCGACGAGGAGATATTCGAGAGACTTTACAATGTGGACGATGAACGCTCCTTTGTGGTATTTGAGGCTATAAAGAGAGGCGTGGCGCTTGAGAAGATACACGAGATCACTATGATAGATATGTGGTTCTTGTCAAAGCTTAAAAATCTTGCAGAGCTGGAAAGCTACCTTGCCGAGGGCGAGCTTACCTGTGAGAAGTATGACCTTGCAAAGAAATACGGCTATCTTGACAGCACCATTGAGCGTATGAGCGGTCAAAAATGCCCCAAGAGGACAAGAGCCGTATTCAAGATGGTAGATACCTGTGCAGGCGAGTTCAAGGCTGAGACTCCCTATTTCTACTCCACCTTTGACGAGGAGAACGAGGCAAGGCAGTTCATCGACCGCACCGATACGGGCAAGAAAAAGGTCATCGTTTTCGGCTCGGGTCCTATCAGAATAGGTCAGGGCATCGAGTTCGACTACTGCTCCGTTCACTGCGTGTGGGCGCTTAAAGAAATGGGCTATGACGCTGTTATCTGCAACAATAACCCCGAGACCGTTTCTACAGACTTTGACACGGGCGATAGGCTTTACTTCGACCCTCTTACCAAGGAGGACGTTGAGGCTATTATCGAGACCGAGCAGCCCTACGGCGTTGTTGTTCAGTTCGGCGGTCAGACTGCCATCAAGCTTACAAAGCACCTTTCCGAAATGGGCGTGCGTATTCTCGGTACCTCTGCCGACAGCATTGACGCTGCGGAGGACAGAGAGAGATTTGACGAGCTGCTTAACAAGTGCGGTATTCCCCGTCCTGCGGGTCACACCGTTATGAACACAGAGGAGGCTCTTAAAGCTGCTCAGGATCTGGGATATCCCGTTCTTATGCGTCCCTCCTATGTTCTCGGCGGTCAGAATATGATAATCGCTCACTCCGACCAGGATATTATCGAGTATATGGATATCATTACCAGAACAACGCTTGAAAATCCTGTGCTTATCGACAAGTATATGATGGGCAAGGAGGTGGAGGTTGACGCTATCTGCGACGGCACCGATTTCCTCATTCCCGGAATTATGGAGCATATCGAGCGTGCAGGCGTTCACTCGGGCGACTCTATTTCCGTATATCCCGCCCTCACACTTACAAAGAAGATAAGGGAGACCATTATCGAGTACACAAGACGTCTTGCAACGGAGCTTCACGTTATCGGTCTTGTAAATATTCAGTATGTGGTTTACAATAACGAGGTATACGTTATCGAGGTAAATCCCCGTTCTTCGAGAACCGTTCCCTATATCTCAAAGGTAACGGGCGTTCCTATGGTGGATATTGCCACAAAGATAATGTTCGGACACACACTCAAGGAGCAGGGCTATGAAAGCGGTCTTTACAAGGAGGCTGATTTCATTGCCGTAAAGGTTCCCGTATTCAGCTTTGAAAAGCTCCACGATGTTGATACCGCCCTGGGTCCCGAGATGAAGTCCACAGGTGAATGTCTCGGCATTGCACGAACCTTCGAGGACGCATTGTTTAAGGGACTTATCGCCGCAGGCTACAATATGAAGAAGGACGGCGGCGTGCTTATCACAGTACGTGACACCGACAAGCAGGAGATAATCTATGTTGCCGAGAAATTTGAGCAGCTTGGCTTTGATATCTATGCTACAGGCGGAACGGCGGCTACCCTCAACAGGAATATGGTTGCCGCAAACGTTGTCCGCAAGGCTTCCGAGGAAAAGCCCAATGTTATGACCCTTCTTGACAGCGGCAAGATAAATTACGTTATCTCCACCTCTGCAAAGGGACGTATCCCTGCTTACGACAGCGTTAAGATTCGCCGTAAGACCGTTGAGCGCTCCATCTGCTGCCTGACGGCTATCGACACTGCCAATGCAGTTGCGGATATACTTGCAATGGGCAAGGATATTGACGATATGGAAATGATCGACATAACTAAGATATGACGGTTTATGGGCTGTAACCGAAAATTTCCGTTACAGCCCGTTTTCGTAGAACAGGGGGCATAGTTATGAACGAGCTTGAAGAAAATATTATCCGCGAGCATATGTATGAGGATCACAGACAGCGTATGGCTGTGGTCAGAAAAAATATGAAAGGCACAAGGATATACAACGTTTATTTTAATCTCCTTGTTATTTTCGTCAGCGTTTTCGGGCTTTATCTCTGGCTCTGCTATACCAATGCGGGAATGAAGCTTGCTCTTACTCTTGACACGGAGATGGAGCAGGTGACCTTCCCCTGGTATGCCGTGACCTTTTTTCTCACTCCTCCCGTGGCTGTGATGAGCTATCTTGCGGATATTTATCAAAATAAGAAGCTGAACATTGCCTGTGAGATCATCTATCTTGTTATACTGCTCTTTTCCGTTTCAAATCTGTTTTTAGGGTTTGAGCCTATGGCAATTCTCGGAATTCTACTGCTTATAGTTTACTCGGGACTGGGGCTGTGGACCCAGGATCTGTCGGTGAGAAGCTATAAGGAGCTTGATTATCTTTGCACTCAGGAGGGCTTTCCCGATTTTAATTACGGCATTGAGCGTGACAGACATTCACGGTTTGTGAAATATCGTGAGAAGTGGTTAAAAAATCAGAAAAAGCAGGACTATTATTCCGACAGAGAAAAGCCCGTTGCCGAGTTTGCTGTTGTTCCTGCCGAAAAGAGCAGTGAAATGGACGGTATCAGCGTTGATACGGATACTTGCAGCGACTGGTTCGAGGAGAAGGCTGAAATCCCGGCAGACGAAAACAAAAATACTGCCGATATGGAGCAGCTTGAGGCTGATTCGTCTCTGCTCCCTGACAGCTCGGAATACATTGTAGACGACATAAGACACAAACCATTGTAACGAAAGGACGGCTGTTTATATGAAATACACCCAGGGGCTTTACCCAATTATCAGCAAAAAGTCTATTGCGGCTGAGATATACGATATGACTATCCGCTGTCCCCATATTGCGGGGGCGGCGGTATGCGGTCAGTTTGTAAATATCAAGGCGGAGGGATTTATGCTCCGCAGACCTATTTCCATATGCGGTATCGACAAAGAAAAGGGTACTCTGAGAATAGTTTTTGAGGTAAGAGGAAA
>JAGAJF010000159.1 GCA_017829005.1 Oscillospiraceae bacterium
ATAGGAGCGGAGCTGCTCTGCTTCAAGGGCATAGTAACGTCCATGGGGGCGGAGCTGCTCTGATTAAGCGGCATAGTAACGTCCATAGGAGCGGAGCTGCTCTGCTTCAAGGGCATGGTAACGTCCATGGGAGCAGAATTGCCCTGATTTAATGGCATAGTAACGTCCATGGGGGCAGAACTGTCCTGCTTCAAGGGCATAGTAACGTCCATGGGAGCGGAACTGCTTTGCTTCAAAGGCACAGTCACGTCCGAAGCGGGCTTTTCCGATTTAACAGACACTGTCCTGCTGTGAGCGGCTTTTCTGTAATTCTCAGCCTGCTGTTTGAAATCACGCTTTATAAATGGCTCGGGCTTTATTGAAATAGCTGCAAAGGCTTCCTTGAACTCAAATATATCCTGATATCTGTCGGAGATTTTCAGCTCTGTAGCCTTCTTTATTATCTCCCACAGCTCGTCAGGGATATTGTGAACATTGGAGTTGTATTCCTCATCATCTTCAAGCCTGGACATGGGGTCATCGAGAAGGTCAAGGGTGAGGGCATGGTAAAGTGTGGCACCAAGGGAATAGATATCCGTCCATGGACCCTGTTTACCCTTTTTCTGATACTGCTCAAGAGGAGCATAGCCCTGCTTTAGTATTACCGAAAGGCTCTGGGAGCCTTCAGCGATTACCTGCCTTGCCGCACCGAAATCCAGCAGCTTCAAGGTGCCGTCATTGCAGAGCATAATGTTGTCGGGGGAGATATCACGGTGGAGAACGTTGGCGTTATGAGCAGTGATAAGGGCGTTTGAGACTTCGTTGGCAAGAAACACAGCCTGTCCCGGGGTTATTGCGCCGTTTTTGCCTATGTAGGCTTTCAGGTTTATGCCCTGCAGATATCCCATTGTGAAATATACCGTATCGTTTCCGTAGAAGAAATCGTAAACGCTTACGATATTGGGATTGCCGTTAAAGCCTGCCACAAGGCGGGCTTCGTTGTAAAACCTGTCGGCGCCCTCCTTGAAGCTTTTCTGCGTATCGGCAGAGGTGGTCACCATAGTGCTGCTGATGTCTCTTACTGCAACGCCATAAGGGTAATACTCCTTTATTGCCACCTTGCAGCTGAGCTTCATATCATAGGCAAGATAGGTTATACCAAAGCCGCCCTTTCCTATGACCCTGCCTATCATATATCTGCCCTCGAGAACACTTCCCACAGGCAGCACCACAGGGTCGCAGGTATATTTGCTCCTTTCAAAACCGCATTGGCTGCAGGGCTCGCTGCTTATTTCGGCAAAGCAGTTCTCGCAAAGAGACTTGTTCGACATTCTTATCATTTGTTAACCTCCTGAAGGTCATTCTGAAAGCTCGTTGTCAAGATAGGGATTTAAAGGACCGTCGGCAAAATTCTCTCTGGGGAAGGGCTTATACATATTTGAATTATACTGCTCGCATACCTCGTCGGCAAGAAATCCGCCCATTTCGGTAAGCTTCACGACCTTGCCGTTGTCCTCGATAAGACCGTATTTTTTCAGTGTTTCTGTCTTCTTTTGGAAAACATCGTCAAAGTTCACACCGGTTTTTCTGAGGAAATCCGACTTGATAACGGAGCGGTTTTTCAGGGGAAGGATTATCGCCTGGCGTATCTGCTCCTCACGGGAACGTCTGCAGCCTCTTGTTATGGGCAGCTCGCCGCTGTCTATCTTGCTGTAATACTCGTCAAAATACTGGGAATTGATGTCGAAGCGGTCGTGATAGCTGGAAAATCCCGTAAGTCCGAAGCCCACCTGGTCGTACATATTGCAGCACTGATTGTATGCGTAGTGGGAAAATACCCTCTTATCCTTGGCATACACACGTCTGAGAGTTTCGTTATAGCCGTTTTCGTTCAGGATATCTATGGCTATCTGCTTCATCATCATGGTCGTTTTGAAATCGGGGATAGCCGTTCCCTGTCTGCCGCCCTCGTAGGTGTTTATCTTGCCCTGCTTGTCGCCGTATGCCTGGACTTTCAGACGATATATCTGTATCTCGCCCACAGGCAGGCGGACTGCCCTGTCCATTACCTCTATCCAGTTGTCAATGGTCTCGCCGGGGTGACCGTAGATAAATTCAATATTTACGTCAAAGCCGTATTCAACAGCTTTCCGCACCGCTTCCTCAGCCTGCTCCGCATTATGGGAGCGGTTCATTACCTTGAGAACATCATTGTCAAGCGACTGTATGCCGATGGTAAGTCTGGTTATTCCGTGCTTTTTCATTATTTTAAGGCGCTGCTCTCCCTCCTCGCCAATGATGGAGTTGGGGTCGTGGTCAACGTTATACTGCTTGCAGCAGGACAGATCCATTCTTTTTCCCAGCTCCTCAAGGAGATGGTCAAGAAGTGCGGGAGGCAGATATGTAGGAGTGCCGCCGCCCAGAAGTATTGAACGGGGCTTGAGCTTCTCTATATTAAATCTTTTAAGATAAAGGTCGATCTCCCTTATAAGATAGCTTACATATTTTTCCTTTTCCTCACGGCATTCTCCTGTTTTGCCGGGATAGTGGCAGAACAGGCAGTGACGGATACAGAAGGGTATGTGAACGTAAACGTCCATAAATCCGTCAGCGGGATATTCAAAATCCTTCAGACATTCGTCGGCATTGGTGTCGGGATATCTGGTGATGGGGGGGTAATGCACCGAGGGAACGAAATCTCCGTCCTTGCAGATAAGCCCCATATCCTGGTACTCCTTTACCTTGGAAAATACCTCTTCAGCGTGCAGTATCAGCTGCTTTTTTCTTTCATTCGAAGTCATATTAAAAATTCCTTTCACTTTAATTTTTTAGGAAAAACAGAATGTCACAGAATAAATTTAAATACAGCCCCGACCCATAGGGGAACTATAATTATCATACTTAACTGTATCCATACCGTTGCCCTGGGAAGCTCAAACATTGTAAATGCTTTTTTGTCATAAGCCGCAGCCAGAGGTGCGTCAAGGGGGAAAAGATAGATATTTGATACGCAGAGAGCGCTTGCTATGACAAGCATTATGGGGTCCAGACCGTTGTTTTGTGCAAAGCTGATTATTATGGGCGTAAGGATAGTAGTTACCGCAGGTGCCGACGGCAGCAGAGCCATAAACACAAAGGTAACAGCAGCCGTCTGCATAAGTATGAATATTAAGGGGAGACTTGTTTTTTCGGGAAACAGAAGCTTTGTGAACTGATCGCACATCCCTGTGCCGATGACAGCATTTGCCACGGAAATAAGATTTCCCGCAATAAAGAATGTGGGCCAGCTTATAGCTTTTGCAAACTCCTCATAGGTCAGCACGCCGAATTTGGGAACAAAAAGCAGTGCAAGACCTGCAATGGCTGTTACCGTAATGTTTATGGAAGGCACCCAGGAGCTTATGAGCCAGGCGGATACAACGGCAAAAATAACCAACGCCGCATAGATATCCTTGGAAGAAGCAGGAGCTTTCTCCGAGATATTGCTCAGATATGCGTTCATCTCGTCCTCGTTCGGTTCCTTCGGCGGGAACACTGCCGTGATAATTAAAAATGCGATGAAGACCATAATGACCGCAAGGGGCAGCCCTATCTTTATCCAGTCGATAAACCTGACGGTCTGACCGGTATATCTTTCCAGCATATCAAGGCAGATAAGGTTCATGCTTGAGCCTGCGGGGGTCATCATTCCGCCTATCATTGCTCCCACCGTAATGCACATCATCATACAGCGCTTTGTTTCCGATTTTTTTCCCTTATCGGACATAAAATCAAGGAATGCTTCTGCAAAGGGTAAAAAAATAACCGCTGCGGCAACATTCGACATTATTGACGAAAGCAGCGCCGAGCATATCATAAAAATAAAGATAAGCTTTTTTACCCCGATTTTCTTTCCTCTTATCACAAGACTTAACAGGCGGCGGCTCAGCACCGATTTCTGAAATGCGGCTGATATTCCGAAGGAGGCTGTTGTAAAATAAAGAATATGGTTTGAAAAGCCGCAGAAGCCTTCGCTTACAGTGTCAACACAGCCGAATGCAAAAAGCATAGCCGATGAAAGCATACAGGTAACGCATATGTTGAACGGTTCAAAAATCAGCAGGAACAGGGTCGCTGCGGCAACGCCCATTGTATGCGCTGCCTGCTCCGAAAGACCGTCAATGTTTATAAAAAAAGCTCCAAGCAGGGACAGCACAGCCAGAACTGCACCTGTAAGCTGCTTTACAGCTTTTGCATTAAAAGAGCTGCTCATTTATATCTCTCCTCATATCTGCCAGCACCTCACGACAAGCTTTATTTTATCCGAAAAGACGGAATTTCTTCTTAGGCAGAATGACCGCCAGAGCAGAGCATCGCTGCTTTTCCAGCTCCGATGATATCCTTCCCACCCATTCCTCTGCGTCAGATGAAGCCGCAAGTCCGTCTTCAAGCACAGAAATTTGTAGGTCGATAATATTATCTGCTCCGCTTATGATAAGAAAAGAATTCACGCCTTTCTGCAGATCAAAGGCAGGCTCAAACTTACAATGCAGATTAAGCCTTTTTCCAAGGGTAACGTCCTCGTTTCCCTCAGAAACAGACTGCAGCTTTCCGTCGGAAAAATAGTATATCTTAGCATTTCCCGTGACTGCCCACCGTGCTTTATTACGGAAAATATATAAAGCTGCGGTGCTGCAGAAAATGCTCTTTCCCGGTTCCTGCATACCGTATATGCCTTCGTTCACAAAGCCTGTGATGGCTTCCACCGCCTCGTCACGCATAGAGGGACGCTGTACAAAGCTTTCCGTACCAACGGTGACTGCTCTTTCACAGGCGGACGTGCCTCTGCTGTTATCGGCAGGGTAGGCTGCCGCAAAAGCAGAGGCAGCTCCACGCCTGCGAACCCCGAATAATACATTTTCGGGGCTTTTGCAGTCATAACGGGAATAATGCTTTATGCTGATATCTGCCATTTTCGGATCATTCCTTTCGGGAAACAGATTTACTGCTTATCATAATTCTCGTCCTGTCTGAAGATCAGCACAAATCTCTGGGGAATGAGGGACAGGGAATCCACAAGCTTAAAGCCGTAATAGCTCAGCTGTGCAATAATAAGCTCGGGCATTATTCCGGGACCGTAATAGGACGGAACGCCCTTTTCGGTAATGTTATTATCCACGATGATAAGTCTGCCGTCCTTTTTCAGTGCCTTGTGCAGGCTGTCAATAAACTGATCCTTTACAAATTCGATATCAGTAATATAAACAGCGTGATACATCGAGCACATAAATACGGTATCAATGCTGTTTTCGGGAAGGCAGGCGTCATTCATTTTTGCGGTAAGGGGAATGATGTTTTTCACCTTATTCTGCTTTTTGAAGCCTTCAACATATTTAAGGGCTTCCTTGTTTATTTCGGTGGCATAGACCTTGCCGTTCCTGCCCGCAGCCTTGGAGAACTGCCGGGTAAAATATCCTCCTCCGCAGCCGATATCCGCCACGGTCTCGCCCTCACGAATGTTTATGTACTCAAGCATTTCCTTTGTTTTTTCCCACATATAGCGGTTGGGATTATTAAATACCAGAAATTCATTCCATTCGTTCAGCGTCTGGACGGAAAATTCCTTGCCGCTGTATTCAAAATTGGTATTCTCCGAGGCATCGTCGGGGTCGGGAAGCTCAAGATGGAATTTATAGAAAAGATACTGCTTTAGCCGCTCGAAATCATTGTCCGCAAAATGACTGCAGTAATATGCCGTAAGCTCGTCTGAGGTCATTTCATCACGCCGCTCCCGTGAGGCAAGGCGGTATTCGATAAACCACATCAGAGCCGTATAATCGTCGCCCACTCTTTCAAGGGGATAAAGCTCTTCAAATCCCTTATATGCTTCTCTCAGCTTGCTCTCATTGCTTTCCGCAAAGCCCTCGTACATTATCCGTCCCACTTTTTTTCCACGCTTTGTATATCCCGAGGTGGAGGTGCCGATTATCCTGTATCTTACAAGGGATGCGGAGGAATTTACAAGTATTGTTTTCTCGTCTGCCATACTGCTGCGGCTTGTCTTTTCGGGGATATCCACCATATCAAAAAGCAGCACATATCTCTGAGGAGTAAACTGAAAGGTATCGGCAAGCTTGAAGCCGTAATACCACAGCTGGCTTATAAGCATCTGCTTGTTTACATAGGGACCGTGATAGGGGAGTGTTTCTCCCGTAACAAGGTCGTTATCCACAATTATGAGCCGTCCGCCTTCCTTCAGCGCATTGCGTATGCTTGCAGCAAAGCTGTCCCGCTCGGCGTCGGTAAATGCGGCGTAAACATTGTGGTAGAGAGAGCACATATACACAACGTCCACCTTTATATCCTTTGCAAGACCAATTCCGTCAAAGCTGCTTTCCACGACCTCCACATTCCTTATATCATAATCGCTGACATATTTGCGGAGATATTCCAGATGTCTGGGATTTGTTTCAATGGCGTATACCTTGCCGCTGTCTCCCACAACATCGGCAAAGCGGAAGGAATAATAGCCCGGACCGCTGCCTACATCGGCAATGTGCATACCCTCTTTAAGGTTGAATTTCTCCATATTTTCTCTGGTGGTCTCCCAGCGCTCCCTGTCGGGATTGCTGAAAAGTATGTAATCCTCCAGAAATCTCATACGGGCTTTCATTTCGGTATTATCTCCGGGACCGTATTCAACAATGTGGTATTTGTATTTCAGATATGTTCTGAGATTATCGTAGTCATTGTCTGTCATCATACGTCTGAAGCTGTTTACCATAGGCTTCCGGGTAAGCTCTTCCTTAACGCTGTCATCTGCAAGAAAATATTTGCAGAGCCATTCAAGGGCTGTGTATTCTCCGCCGAAATTTTCATTGGGGATTATCTCGTCATATATCCTTATTGCCTTTTGCAGCTTGTTGTTATTTTTGCTGTCAAGATAGTCAAGAATAAGCCTTGCCGCCTTTTTTCCGCCTTCGGTGATGTCAAAGGAGTCAAGACTTCCAAGATGAATGAGGGACTGCTTATCGGTTATCCTTATCTCAGCAGGATTTTCGTAGTTCATACGGATCTTCCTTTCGTTACTTAATTATGTACCGATAAGATCCGGCAAGATCTTATCGGTACATAGCAGCATTATCAGTTAAGAGTTTCGTATCCGTCGGTGGAGGGCAGCGTGATGTCAACTGCGCTGCCGGGGTCAACGAAGGAGATGTCAATGACAAGATCCAGATCGTAGCTTGTTTCCGTTCCCGAAGCCATAAGAGAGGCAGGCACAGTTACCTTCATAGTGCCGCTGTACTGAGCTTTGGTAACGATATCGTTTGTAACAGTCACCTTGTTGGAGAAATTGTTCAGCTCGTCGATAACAAGAGTGTCTCCGTCGGTGCTCTGAGTTTCGTTTGCGATGATGATGTTAAGATATTTCTTGACAAGAGTGTCCGAAAAGCTGAGGGTGTATACATCTCCCGATGCGGAAATATCGGTTATCGCCGCACGCTCAATGGGAGACAGGAGACCCAGCTCCTTTATCTTTCCTGCCTCAAGGAAGCTTGAGAATTCGTTCAGGAATTCCTCTGTGTTGAAGGTGCTGTCCGTGTCAGAGCCCTTCTTCTGTGCTTCCTCTCTGTCGGAGGACATTGCAGGCTTTGAGTTCATAGCATATCTGGTCTTATGTCCGTCAGCCTCGGTATAGATATAATCGCCGTCGGAGAACTGGATTATCTTGTTGCCGTCAACGTCCATTTCATAGTAAAGGATATTTTTGCCGTTGGAAGTATCAAGCTTGAAAAGACCGTCTGTTTCTGTGGTAACGCCGTCCATTTTAAGGGAGAGGTCGATATTTGCCTCCATTCCTCCCTGTGCGGATACCTTTTTGTAGGCGGAAGCGTATTTTTCATAATCTCCTCCGCCTCCGCAGCCTGCAAATAACATACAGGAAAGGGAAAGACCGGTCAGAACTGCAATAAACTTTTTCATAGTGATTACTCCTTTTTAAATAATATTATTTTTTCGGGTGTATTCCGGCACGTAGCCTGACACCGTTTTAACTTTATTACTGCCTTGCTTTTCTGTGGGGAGCGGAAAAACGTATATCCTTCAGATACAGGAAAACAACAGCCGCCGCAACGCATACCACCGACATTATGAGCAGCATTATCCAGGAACTCCACACAGGGTCAAGTCCGAACAGATATGTTTTGTATTCGGAATATGCCTCGTCAACTCCGAAGCCGTTTGAAAATTCCGTATCTGTCCATATGCCAGTATCATAGCGGCAGGATTCATACATACTGTTTATTTTTGATGAGGTGAAGTAGGCTATGCACGCCCAGCGGCAGGTAACTGCCTTTGACATGACCTCCGTAAGACCCGAAAGGGTGCAGGCAACGCCCGACAGAAGTATCTGGGGCAGCAGGCACACGGGACATATTACAAGCGCCATATCGTTTGACACCGCTGCGGATATGGTCAGACCTATGCACATTGCGCTTAGCATTGACATAAACGTGGTTATGTACATCTCCAGCCACAGGCAGTTTTCAAAGACTATACCGCCCTCGTTCATTCCCAGCGCTCTTGCTGTTGCCGACTCCACATCTCCGTCAATGGTCGCCACGGTATCGGTGAAAAATACCAGCATAGCTATCATTATAGCTGCCTGAACAGCACAAAGTCCCGCTGTGATAACAAATTTCGACATAACATAGGGAATGGGCTTTACTCCCGTGAAGCGTTCTCTCTCGTATATGGTGCGCTCCTTGCTTATTTCCTGGACGGAATTGAAAATTCCCACCCAGAACGCCGCACACCCGAAGGAAAACATCAGCTTCATCGTGTCCTCAGCCACCATAAAGGGCATACTCGTTCGGTTTATTACTATCCCTAACAGGTTGTACAGATTTCCGTCCGCCTGAAAGGATATGCACACAAGTATGGTAAGCACTACGGGCATTGCAAGCAGCAAAATGAGACGTGTTCTGCTGTTGAAGGTTATTTCGGCATATCTTTGTGTCAGGACACGAAATTGCCTTATTCCCTCCGCAATACCGTTTTTCTGTTTCTTTTCCGCAATGGGAGTTCCCGTGTTATATCCCGTCATAGTGTTTGTCCCGGCAAATCTTTCCGAGACTTCCTTGGAATGTTCGTTCAGGTCGTCGTAAATATCGGTGATATTCTCTTTTCGGAAGAAGTCAAGAGCCTTTGAGGGTGCTCCCGAGTAGCAGAGCAGACCTCCGCTGCCCATACATATCAGCCTGTCACACAGATTTATATTCTGAACGGTATGGGTGACCATAATCACTGTTTTGCCCGTCATTGCAAGCTTTTTGAGCATCTTCATAAGATTTTTTTCCGTTCCGGGGTCAAGTCCCGAGGACGGCTCGTCAAGGAAAAACAGCTTGGGTGAAGCAAGAAGCTCCACTGCTATGCTTGCACGTTTTTTCTGACCGCCCGAAAGCTTGTTTATCAGCGTGTGTCTGTGCTTGGTAAGCTCGACCATCTCAAGTGTCTCGTCGATCTTGCGGTCTATCTCCTCTTTGGACATATCCTTGGGCATTCTAAGCCTTGCGGAATGGATGAGCATTCTTTCAAGGGTGAGGGTATCGTAAACGATATCCTTCTGAGGAACATAGCCGATAATGCTTCGTATGCTCCTGTTATTGGTCTTGATGCTCTCACCGTTTATCAGAACATCGCCCGAAGTAAAGTCGGTCATACCCGACAGACAGTTGAGGAGCGTGGTCTTTCCGGCACCCGAACCGCCCACGATAGCGACAAATTCACCCGGTTCAATGGAAAGGCTCACATTGTCGGTGATGACCTTTTCGCCCTTTCCCGCCTTGACCTTTTTGACCACATTGCACGCCGCAATGCTGACTCCGCCCGAATTGCCCAGCTGATAAAGAATCGTTCCGCTGAAAACCATTGCTGTGTCCGCAACGGTTATCTTGTCCATCTGTTCAAGGCGCTGCTTTTTGGTGAGCGGCTTTCCATTAAGGATAACGCCGTTCATGGAATTGTTGTCGGCTATGTAATAACCGTCATTTTCCTTGGTGATGATGCAGTGGAACCTTGATACTGACGGGTGATCCACAACGATGTCACATTCGTGGCTTCTGCCTATGACAAACTTGTCCTTTCCCTCCAGCGTAAAGCTGTCAGGCTTGCTGTCAGGAGCATTTTCGGCGTTCCTGATACCGGAAAAGGCTATAACGCAGCGTTCTGCGGGATTTTGTCCGATATAGAATTTATCTCCGTCATGAAGCTGCTTTGAAGCGACCTTAACGCCGTTGAAGGTCAGGCCGTTTACGCTGTTGTCGTCTTTAACGTTCCAGCCCGAGTCTGTCTTGAAAAAGGTGCAGTGAGCACGGGATATGAAGGAAACGCCTGAGTCAATGGCAATATCGTTTATTTCGCTGTCCTCGCCGCCGTGATGATCTCCTCTTCCCATTCGCACCGTGCTTTTTTTATATGAATCAAGATCGTAAACACGAGGCTCGTTCTGCCCGATAAAAACGGTAATGTAATTTCTGGCAGGCACTCTAAACCCCTCCTGTTAAAATAAATGAAATCAGTTTAAAGAAAAATTTTTGATGAAATATTCCTGATTATTATATTAACATATACAGCAGTGCTTTTGGTGTGCAATTCTGCATTTTTTTAGGCAACGAAAATCTGGGATTTTTGGTCTGTAAAAAGACCGAACACGGCGTCAGGACGGAAAATTGACAGAAGGATTTTCCCCGAAAAAATTTAATTTCTTGGAGCATCCTTTTTATGGTTTTGCTTCTTTCGGAAAGAATTTTATGCCGATGAAGGAAAAATTACACTCTTGTAGTTAGATAAGCAAAAAAATCCCCTCAGCTAAAAAGCCGAGGGGATATATGTTTATATTTTGCATTTAAAGCCGTTTAACTTGTCGTCCATATAAACTCTCAGGGGACAATGCTCGCAGTCTGGCTTCCTTGCTGAGCAGGTGTCTCTGCCGAAAAGTACAAGCCTGTGGCAGAAGTCGGAGCTTTTTTCGGGAGGTATGAGCTTTCTAAGGTCCTGCTCGACCACCTTGGGGTCGGTGGACTTTGTAAGCCCGAAACGTCCCGTTATCCGTATGCAGTGGGTGTCCGCAACGATGGCAGGCTTTTTGTGAATGTCACCCATGATAAGATTGGCGGTCTTCCTGCCGATGCCTGAAAGCTTTGTCAGCTCCTCAATAGACTCCGGGATAACACCGTTTAAGTCATAATAAAGCTGATGAGCCATTTCCACAATGCTCTTGGCTTTGGTCTTGTAAAGTCCGCAGGGACGGACTATCTCCGCAACCTCGTCAACGTCTGCATCGGCAAAGCTTTTCAGCGTGGGATATTTCACGAAAAGCTCCTTTGTGACCACATTTACCCTTGCGTCGGTGCATTGGGCGGACAGCCTGCCTGCTATCATAAGCTCATAGGGGTGAGTGTAGGTGAGGGAGCATTTCGCTTCGGGGTAGATCTGCTCAAGCCCCGGAACGACCTGCTCCGCGATCTGTTTTTTGGAAGGCATATTTTTATCCTTTTATTCGTTATCGGGCTTTGTGCTTATATTTGGTATATCGGCGCAGGTGGGACAGGTAAAGTTCGCCTTATCGGTGAGGATAGGAGCGGTCTCACGCTTTTCACCCTCCGATTTTCCGCTTGATATGTCCGTAAGTATTTTTCCGTCTGCGGCTTTGAAGTAGCTTCCGCCGCTTTCCATATAGCCGTCCAGCATTTTAATAAGTTCTTCTTTATCCATTGTTTTTTCCTCCATTTTCGTGACGTGGCAGTTTTTTTCTCGGGATAATTATCCTGATAAGCTGCATAAGCACCGACTGCTCCTTGTCAAGCTTTATTTTTTGCGCCCGTTTAAGGTCGGAATCGCTTTTTACCTTGATTATTACAGGGCGGATATTGTCAAAGGCTTCAACAGTCGCCTCCGCCGAGCAGCGGCTGCAGGTGCATACGTTGAACCGCTTCATTACAAGGGGCAGCCACTGTGAGATAAGTTCCGAGGTTATGTTTATCTCCGTTCCGCCCCCCTCTGAGGGAACGGGCTTTACGGGAGACGGGTTTTTCCTTGAGCGTATCATCTCCTCCTTGAAGGTTTCGTCAAGGATAGGGTTTGTGACCTGTGAGCCGCCTGTAAGCAGCTTCATAAGCTGGGGCGTTTTGTGGGTCTTTGGCGGCATACGGGTCTCCTTCCTTTAATATTTTTATACTCTGTTTTATAACGCTTTTCCCGCAAGGTCGGGATAAAGCTGTTCGGCAAGCCTTGTATATTCTCTTGCAGCGCGGCATTTCGGTGAATATTCCACCAAAGTCTGCTGATGTGCGGGAGCCTCGGCAGCGGCTATGCAGGCGGATATGCGGGTATCGAATATCTGAGTGCCCAGCTGCTCTGCGATTATCTCCGCCATTTCCGCAACCTCCTCGCTGAGAAGATATTTGGAGCTGTATCTCGTGAGAAGTATGCCTCTTACATCAAGGCTTTTATTGTAATATTTTTTCACCGCAAGAATAGTGTCCTTCACCTGTGCGATACCCTGGAGCGACAGCACCTCGGGGGTCATTGGGATAATAAGGTCATTTGCGGCTGTGTATGCATTTATGGTGAGAATGGAAAGTGCGGGGGGAGTGTCAATGATAACAGCGTCATAATCGTCCTCCGCCTGAGACAGAGCACGCTTTAGTACAAATTCCCTGTCGCTGCCGTCAAGCTCAAGCTCGGTCCCAGACAGCAGGATATTCGAGGTGATAACATCGCATATACGAGTATGCTTCACTGCCTGACGGACAGTGCATTTTCCCTGCATAACATCGTGTATGGTAAGCCCCGTGTCCTCCGCACCCAGGGAAAAGGAAAGATTTCCCTGAGGGTCAAGGTCGATGGCAAGCACCCTTTTACCGTTTTTTCTGAATATGCCCGCAAAGGCGGCACAGGTCGTTGTCTTCCCCACGCCGCCTTTCTGATTTGTCACAGCAATAACCTTGCTCATTGTTTATGACCGTCCTTATAGAGAGCTTTTGATTTACAGTCCTTCGTTCTTTCTGCGCTCCCTCTCGGCAAGCTGGCAGTTAAAGATGAAACGGGCTATCTTTTCCTCCTGAGGGGGAGTTACATCGAGAAAACGGCAGCCGTAGCCCATAAGCTCGCCGTCATTGTCAAGCTGGAGACGCAGTATCTCGGCATTCAGCTCAATGGGGTCGTCAAGCAGCTTTAATCTTACGATATCGCCCACATTAAGCGGGATATCGCATTTCATCAGCACGCCCGTAAGGTTTATATTAAGAATAGCGGCGCTGAAAGGCTCTTCAAGGTCGGTTATCTCCTCCTCGCCCCGTTCGATATGCAGTAGCTTTGCAAATGCGCCGGGAGTGTTTACTTTATACGAGCCTCTGCGCTCCTCAAGCACCATACCGTCGTCAACGTGGAAATTGAGCTGGAGGTCGGTGCTGAGATCTATCCTTGTATTGCACTGAATACGGGTGCCGTTCAGATATTCGAAAATTACAGTTATCTGATCGCCCTTGGAAAGTATGGGAAGATCGTTTCCCTTGATGGCAACAAGCTCATAACCCTTTATTTTGAAAAAATCCCTGGGAAAAGAGAAAGCCTTTGTGGAAAGCACACGCTTGCCGCTTCCATCGTAAATATCCACCCTTTGAATTTTATCTTTGTTTATCATTTAAGGACCGACTCCGTTTCCGCAGGAGGAGAATACCCCGCAAATTTTTAAGTTGATTTCGTAAATATATGCTTTTGCGCATTATAATAGATAATATAATTATAACAGAAAATTGTGCATATTGCAATAGCTTGTGCGAAAAATCCTCAATCAGTTTCTACGAAATATCCTGCTCCGAATTGTCAAGATTAACAACTTGGGGCTTTCCGCTTACGCCGATAACGAGGGCAGATACTACAAGGATAATGCCCACAGCGGCAGAGGGGGAGGGGATCTCTTTATATAGTATCATACCGAAAATCGTAGCTGCCACAGGTTCCACCGAGGCAATTACCGCAGCGGTGCTGTTGTCCGTTCCCCTGAGACCGATGGAATACAGCAGGTAGGGAAGTACCGAGGCAACTATGGCAAATACGGCGGCATACAGCCCCATGGAAGGCTTTTTTGAAAGCATATCCCCGAGAGAGGTCATATCCGCAGCAGCAGCGGAAAACAATGCCGCAAAGGAAAATGCCCAGCCTGTGACCGTAAGAGGGCTGTAGCCCCTGTTTATGGCGGCGCGGCTGAATATGCTGTAAAGAGCGTAGCCCAATGCCGAGCCAAGCCCGTAAAGCACTCCCGATGGGGTGATGGCGGCGGCGTCACCGATAACGCCCGTTACAAGCACCAGTCCGCATATGGCAATACCTGCCGAAAGTATCTTCCTGCGGGTTATCTTTTCTTTAAAGAACAGCGCCGACAGCAACATTACGAACACGGGAGAGGTGTACAGCAGTATTGCCGCCGCAGAAAGGGACATTACGGTAACAGCGGTGAAGTAGCAGTAGTTAAAGAAAACAATGCTCAGAAGACCCATTCCCGCAAATATCCATATGTCACGAAGCTTTATTCTAAGGCTCTCGCGCTGAGCTATAGCCATTGCACCCATTGTGAATATCGCCGTGAGGAGGGAGCGGAGAAATACCACGCTCATAGATTCCACGCCGTATTCGCTGAATTTTCTTACAAATATTCCCAGAGTGCCCCATAAACAGCCCGAGGCTATAACGCACAGGGCAGAAATTTTCTTGTTCATAGCCTGTTCCTCATAATAAAATATTCCTTGAAGATTATAGCATTACCGGGATAATAAAATCAAGGAAATTTCGGTTAAACGTTTTCGAATATGTTCACAAAAATTTAATCTGACAAATTTGCCATATCCCCTTGACAAATTTCAGATATATGTTATAATTGTAAAGGTTGATAACTTTACAGCAAATAACGAGGTGTATGTCCTTGAACGGAGAAAAAAATCTTGAAGTGGCTGTGCTGCTGGATTTCTATTCCGAGCTGCTCACCGAAAAGCAGCGTGATGTTATCGATCTTTACTATAACGAAGATCTGTCGCTTGCGGAGATCGCCGAGCATGAGAACATCACAAGGCAGGGCGTAAGGGACAGCATAAAACGGGGCGAGCAGGTGCTTTTCGAAATGGAGTCGGCTCTCCGTCTTGCGGAAAAATCCCGCAGGCTTGAAAGCATTGCTCAGAGACTTGAGGAGAAAGCGGATAATGCCTCTCCCGAGGATATCCGTGCCGCCGTCAGCGAAATAAGAAACATTCTTTGATCATAACATAGAAACGGGAGGGTTTGCTGTGGCTTTTGAAGGACTTTCCGAAAAACTTAATGCGGTCTTCAAGCGGCTCAAGGGCAGAGGCGTTCTTACCGAGGCTGATGTCAAGGAGGCTATGCGCGAGGTGAAAATGGCGCTTCTCGAGGCGGACGTAAGCTATAAGGTGGTTAAGGACTTTATCGCAAAGGTCACCGAAAGAGCTGTGGGTACCGACGTTCTTGCAAGCCTTACTCCTGCACAGCAGGTCATAAAGATAGTTAACGAAGAGCTTATCGCTCTTATGGGCAATGAAAATGCCCGCATAGAATTTCCGAGCAAGGGTCCCTGCGTTATTATGATGGTGGGTCTCCAGGGCTCGGGTAAGACCACTCACGCCGCAAAGCTTGCCAAGCATTTCAAGGAAATGGGCAAGAGACCATTGCTGGCAGCCTGTGACGTTTACCGTCCCGCGGCTATAAATCAGCTTCAGGTAGTAGGCGACAAGGCAGGGGTCAAGGTATTCGAGATGGGTCAGATAAATCCCGTTGTCATTGCCAAGGAGGCTGTCAAGCACGCCAAGGAGCACGGCAACGAGATAGTGATACTCGATACCGCAGGCCGTCTCCATATTGATGAGGAGCTTATGGACGAGCTTAAAAACATCAAGGCGGAGACCGAGCCTAATGAAATTATGCTGGTAGTCGATGCAATGACAGGTCAGGACGCAGTTAACGTTGCAAAGGCGTTTGATGACGCTCTGGGCATCACAGGCGTTCTGATGTCAAAGCTCGATTCAGATACACGAGGCGGAGCGGCGCTTTCCGTTCTTGCCGTAACGGGCAAGCCCATCAAATTCGTGGGAACAGGCGAAAAGCTCGACGATTTCGAGCCCTTCCACCCCGAGAGAATGGCTTCGAGAATACTCGGAATGGGCGATATGCTCACTCTTATCGAGCGAGCGCAAAGCACCATTGACGAGCAGGAGGCAATGAAGCTTGCCAACAAGCTCAAGGAAGAAAAGGGCTTCGACCTTGACGACCTTCTCGACCAGATGAAGCAGATAAAGAAGATGGGTCCCTTAAAGCAGATAATGGGAATGCTTCCCGGTGTGGGCGACAAGATAAAGGACGTTGACATCGACGACAGGCAGCTCCTGAGAATAGAGGCTATGATAACCTCTATGACTCCTGCCGAAAGAGCAAAGCCATCCATCATCAACCCCAGCCGCAAAAAGCGTATCGCCGCAGGCAGCGGAAATACGGTCACAGACGTGAACAGGCTTCTCAGACAGTTTGAAGATATGCAGAAGATGATGAAGCAGTTCGGCGTTATGGGCAGAAACCAGAAGGGCAAAAAGAACAAGCTTCGTATCCCGGGAATGAGGTTCTGATATGGATAATGGGGAAAAGATCATTTGCTGCATATTTTTTGTTGCGGCAGGGGTATTCAGTATTGCAGGCTCGTTTTTTAACTGGAATTTTTTCTTTAATTCAAGAAAAGCGCAGACCTTTGTAAGACTGTTCGGAAGAACGGGAGCAAGGATATTTTACGCCGGTCTCGGAATATTTATCATATTCTGCGGCATTATGGTGCTTGTTACTCCCGGTTAAAACGCTTTCAATGTGTGAAAACACTTTGATATATAAAATTATTTGAGAGGTGAATAAAATGGCAGTAAAGATCAGACTCAGAAGAATGGGCGCTAAGAAGAACCCCTTCTACAGAATAGTTGTTGCTGATTCCAGATATCCCAGAGACGGCAGATTTATCGAGGAGATCGGTTATTACGATTCCACCACTGAGCCCAGCACCGTTAAGGTTGACGCTGAAAAGGCTAAGAAGTGGATGGCAAACGGCGCACAGCCTACCGACACCGTAAAGAAGCTCTTTGAGAAGACCGGCGTCACCAAGTGATCCGTCTGACGGAAATATCAGTTGATCGCGACACCTCGGGCGAGATATGAAACCACTTTGAGGTGTCCGAATATACTGATCCTGAATGTTTGCTGCTCTGCGAAATGCAGAGCATTCCTATAAATCGTGTAATAAACAGAAAGGCAGGCTGTCTATGGAAAAGCTCCTTATCACTATAGCAATGGGTCTTGTTGAAAACAAGGAAGCTGTGACTGTTGACCGTGACGAACCAAATGAAGAGGGCATTGTGGTATATCATCTCCACGTTGCACCCGATGATATGGGCAGAGTTATCGGCAAACAGGGCAGGATCGCCAAGGCGATAAGAACTGTTATGCGTGCAGGCGCAGGCAGGATAAACGAGAAAATTATGGTCGAGATCGACTGATCTGTTATTTAATAAACGAAAAATGCATTTTCAGACTGCGGGAATAGTCCTGCAGGCGGAAAGACGGTGGATTTTATGATTCTTACTCTTCTTTCGCACGTGACTGCAGTTCGGATATTGTTCGCTATCGGCATTGCTGTTACAGCCCTGCCGATATTTTTTTATAAAATGAGCAAAACTAAAGGTGACGGACTGCGAAGGCTCAGAAATATTTCTGTCCTTTTTGGAATTCTGATGTGCCTGCCCATGGCGGTCTACATTTATGCGGATATCCGATACGATCTCAGGAATTTTTCCGAAAATGACAGGCTTTATCTTGCTTCCGAGAATAAAAATCTGTCCGCCGCAAAGGAATTTATTGAGAAGGGTGCCGATCCATGCGGAGAAAACCGCTATGGAAAGAGCGCAATTGCCCGTTCGGCGGAGCTGGACGATGTTCTGATGGTAAGGCTTTTTCTGGAAAATGGTGCAGACCCCAATTCTCCTGCGGGGGCGAATAAGACCATACTTGGCGCCGCGGCGGAAAATCATTCCCTTGAAATGACGGAGCTGCTGCTTTCAAACGGAGCTGTTCCCGATTATGACACAGATCGCTATATCCCTGCGCTCCATTTTGCGGCTGCAAATGATAAGGAATATTCTGCCGATATCGTGGAGCTGCTTGTGAATTCGGGTGCAGACCCTGCATCGAAGGCTGTCAGAAGCGGCAAGGTAATGCTTCCTTACAGATATTATTACGATTTCCATAAGGAGGACGAGGACATTACCGAAGAGGAGGAAGCCCGATTCCAAAGGATAAAGGATATCCTCTATGAGCCGTATATGCAGTGGCTAAAGGAAAAAATGACGGCGGAAAACGAAAGGTTGAGTGCTGATGAAAAGATTTCTTGAAATTGGAAAAATAGTCGCCGTTCAGGGACTTAAAGGAGAGATAAGGGTTGACCCATGGTGCGACAGCCCCGATTTTCTCTGCGAGTTTGAGCAGCTGTATTTTAATAAGGGCGAAACTCCCGTGACCGTTGTGCGCGCCCGTCCCCACAAGAATATCGTTCTTATGAAGATAGAAGGCGTGGACACTCCCGAGGAGGCTCAGAAGCTTAGGGGAAAAATTCTTTATATGGACAGGGATGATGTGGAGCTTGAGGAGGGCTGCTATTTCGTGCAGGACCTCATCGGGCTTGAGGTCATTGACGCAGATGACGGTACCGTTTACGGCAAGCTTTCCCGGGTGACAGCCACAGGTGCAAACGATGTTTATCACATCAAAAACGGGGAAAACGAGTACCTTATCCCTGCCATTCCCGATGTGATCGTAAAGACGGATATTGAAAACGGGCAGCTTCTTATAAGAAAAATGGAAGGACTGTTCGATATATGATGTCGGAAAATGAGTTCCCCTCCTGTGCGATCGGTACATGGGCATGGGGCGAGGGTGCAAACGGCGCAAAGATGGTATTCGGCGGAAAGCGTGACACAGATGCTCTGAAAGCCGCTTTTAAGACCGCTCTCGGACTGGGCTTTACCCTCTGGGACACAGCTGAGGTCTACGGAATGGGTTCCTCGGAGCGGCTTCTTGGTGAATGTATCCGTGAAGCGGGGGAGCTTGGCGGTAATGTACTCATTTCCACAAAGCATATGCCGCTGAAAAAGTATTCTCCCGGAGAGGTGCGCTCGGCGCTGCTGGGCAGTCTTGAACGTATCGGAGTTAACAAGGCTGACATTTTCTGGCTCCATCTTCCCACAAATGCAAGGCAGAATTTAAACGAGTGCGCCGAGCTTGTGAGCGAGGGCAGGATAGGCATTATCGGGCTTTCGAATTTCAGCCTTAAAGAGATAATCAATGCCGATGAACAGCTTCGGGAAAAGGGACTGAGAGTAGGAGCCGTTCAGAATCATTTCAGCCTCATAAGGCGTGACCCCGAGCAGCTTCGCATACTTGACTGGTGCCATAAAAACAACGTGCCTTATTTTTCCTATATGGTGCTTGAGCAGGGTGCTCTGACGGGCAAATACGACGACGAACACCCCTTTAAGGGACTCTCATTGCGCAGTCTGCAGTATAACAGAGCGGTGCTGAAGAAGCTTCGCCCCCTTATTGACTGCCTGAGAGAGCTGGGCATAAAATATAATGCGGAGCCTGCACAGATAGCCGTCTGCTGGGCGGCAGCAAAGGGAACAGTGCCCATTGTGGGCATAACAAAGCCCGGTCAGGTGGAGGAGCTTTCCGGGGTAAAGAATATTTCCCTTGAAGCAGAGGAAGTAATCCGTCTGGAGACCCTTGCAGAAGCTTCGGGAATTGTGAGCAAGGGTATATGGGAGCCGAAGCTCAGAAGGTGAAAGGAAGGATATTTTGCGTTTCGATATAGCGACACTTTTTCCCGATATGTGCGAGGCTGTGCTGGGCGAGAGCATAATCGGCAGAGCGCGCAAAGCAGGGCTTATCGAGCTTTACTGCCATCAGATACGGGACTATACCCTTGACAAGCACAACAGGGTGGACGATTCCCCCTACGGCGGCGGCAAGGGAATGGTAATGCAGGCTGAGCCTATTTACCGCTGCTATAATGCGGTGTGCGAAGGGCTTGACGAAAAGCCCTATGTGATATATATGTCTCCCAAGGGCAGCGTTTTTACACAGAAAAAAGCGGCAGAGCTTTCGAAAATGAAGAATATTTTCGTGATTTGCGGGCATTATGAAGGTGTAGACCAGCGCGTCATCGACAAGATAGTGGACGAGGAGATATCCATAGGGGACTATGTTCTCACAGGCGGAGAGCTTCCTGCAATGGTCATATGCGATGCGGCGGCGAGAATGGTCCCGGGAGTGCTGGCGGCGGAGGAGTGCTTCACTGAGGAGAGCCATTTTTCGGGGCTTCTGGAGTACCCCCATTACACCCGTCCCGAGGTGTGGGAGGGTATGGAGGTGCCACCCGTCCTGCTTACGGGACATCACAAAAACATAGCCGCCTGGAGACACGAGCAGGCAGTGAAGATAACTGCCGAAAGACGTCCGGATATGCTGGACAATGAGGAAAAAAGAGTGTGAAGGCAGGATTTTGTTGTTAAAATGTTCATATATTTATAAGTAGTTTAAAAACATAAGATATATGATGAACAAATTCCTGTGGATTTGCATATAAAACTCTGTTGAAAATTGTACAGGTGTCATAAAATTAGTGAAAATCCACAAATCAAAAAGCCAAAAAATCAGCTCTGTATTTCAAAAGGCAGAAAATTCCGCAAAAACGGAAAATTATCATATTTTTCTGTTGACTAAGGTTAAAATGCAATGTATAATTTAAATATAGCTTGAAGCAAGTTATAGTTATTCTCTTGAATTTAGAAATAGCTACTTAACGGATAGGAGAGAGTGTTATGTTTGTTAAAGATGTAATGGTTCAGAATCAGGTTGGCTTACACGCACGTCCCGCAACATTTTTCATTCAGAAGGCAAATGAGTTCAAGTCCTCTATCTGGATCGAAAAGGAAGAGAGAAGAGTAAACGCAAAGAGCCTTCTCGGTATTCTCTCACTTGGTATTGTCGGCGGCACACAGATAAGAATTATCGCTGACGGAGCTGACGAGCAGGAAGCTGTAACAGCACTTATCGAGCTGGTTGACAGCGGATTTGCCGAGGAGTCCAGATAACTTTTCGCTGCATTTTGATTTTCAGGGAGTATGTTCATAAGGGACGTACTCCCTTTGCTTTTAAGGCTTTGAATAAAAAAATTGTGATATTTGACTAATGTTCATAAAAACTTAACACAAGCTGACGAATAATATGATAAAATTAAGCTATATAGAAAGCGGTCAAGGGTGATCTGCCCCGTAAGAAATGCGGTTTTATCCCGTGACAGGTCATCTGAGCGAGCGGCTTTGCCACTGTAATTGACCGCATTGCAGCTATGATCGGCAATACCTCACCCCGCAGCTTCGGCGGAGAAAATGAAAGGAAGACTGTAAATGTCAAACAGACTGTTTCAAGGCCTCATACATCAGATGAGAGATACAATGGACTGCGTTATTGGAGTAGTGGACTCCACCGCCACAATTATTGCCTGCAGCGAGCTTACCAAGATAGGCACGACTAATGAATTTGTTTCTCTTGACCTCAGCGATTCCCACGATATTTTCGTAAGGGACGGCTATACTTATAAGCCCTTCGGCTCCCACATAAAGCCCGACTATGCGGTCTTTGTGGAGGGCACCGATGAAAATGCGGCTAAGTATGCGAATATTATGGCGATAACACTCTCAAGCATAAAGCAGTATTATGACGAGAAGTATGACCGCAACAACTTTATCAAGAACGTTGTCCTCGATAACGTCCTCCCAGGCGATATCGTTGTAAAGGCAAGAGAGCTGCATTTTAATGCAGACGTTAGCAGGGTAGTGTTCCTTATCAGGATCATCTCCTCAAACGACGTGTCCGCATACGATGTTATCCAGAACCTTTTCCCCGATAAGACCAAGGATTTTGTTTTCAACATCACCGAAAGCGATATCGTACTTGTTAAGGAAATAAAGAGCAACGTGGAGTCCAAGGATCTTGAAAAGCTTGCTCGTTCCATTTCCGACACCCTCTCGGGCGAGTTCTATACCCGTGTGAACGTGGGCATAGGTACCGCTGTTGTGGGCGTCAAGGATCTTGCCCGTTCCTTCAAGGAAGCTCAGATAGCTCTTGAGGTCGGCAAGGTGTTCGATACCGACAAGGTCATTGTTTCCTACGATAATCTCGGTATCGCAAGACTTATCTACCACCTTCCCACCACCCTCTGCGAGACCTTCCTCCAGGAAGTGTTCAAGAAAGGCTCCATTGAGTCCCTCGACCACGAGACCCTTTTCACCATTCAGAAATTCTTCGAGAATAACCTTAACGTGTCTGAGACCTCAAGAAAGCTTTTCGTACACAGAAATACTCTGGTTTACAGACTTGAAAAGATAAAGAAGCTCACAGGTCTCGACCTCAGAGAATTTGACCACGCTATCATCTTCAAGATCGCGCTGATGGTCAAGAAGTATCTCTCCGCAAATCCCACAAAGTTCTGATAATTACGATTTTGTGCTTCGGGGAGAAAAATAAAACCGAATAGATTTTCAGGGGGCAGTCGGGGATCTCTACTGCCCTTTTATCTGCTTTATATATACTCAGGCGGTGAATTTTTTTGATAGAACTCAAAAACGTATCGGTGACATATAAAAACGGAGTTGACGCTCTGAATGATGTGTCCCTTAAAATAAATGACGGCGAGTTTGCCTTTGTGGTGGGCGAGTCGGGTGCGGGAAAAAGTACCCTCATAAGGCTCCTTACCAGAGAAGTGAGGGCGGACGACAGAGCCGATGTGAAAAGCGTTATCAAGGTAAACGGCTTCGACCTTATCAAAATGAAGCAGCGTGATGTTCACAAGCTGAGACGTACTATCGGCTTTGTGTTCCAGAACTTTATGCTCATAGACTCAATGACGGTCTATGACAATGTGGCGTTCGTCCTCAGATGTATCGACGCACCCACCAAATACATAAGAAAACGAGTGCCCCAGGTAATAGGACTTTTGGGGCTTCAGGAAAAGATAAACCGCTATCCCGGCGAGCTTTCGGGCGGCGAGCAGCAGCGTGTTGCACTTGCAAGGGCGCTGGTCAATAACCCCCAGCTCATCATTGCCGACGAGCCTACGGGAAATCTTGACCCACGTACATCGGTGGAGATAGTAAAGCTTCTCAAGGAGATAAATGACCGCGGTACCACTGTGCTTATGGTAACTCACGAGCACGAGCTTGTAAAGCGTATGGGCGGCAGACTTATCAATATCCGAAAGGGCGAGATCTCCTTCGACGACCGAATTTAAGGGAAAGGAAAGCAGGAATTCAATGAGACTCAGCGGTGCAGGCTATCTTATCAAGCAGGGCGTAAGAAATATCCTGAACAACAATATCGCCTCCGTTGCGACCTTCTGCGTACTTACGGTGTCACTTCTTATTGTTGGCTTCACAGGGCTTTTTTCGCTTAATATAAACACATTCATCAGCGGCGTGGAGGATAAGAATGAGGTTGTTATCTTCCTTGCGGACGATGCGGACGAGGAATACATCGAGGAGCTGGGAAACAAGCTCAGAGCCGATGAAAACATCTCCGAGGTCATATTCTGGTCAAAGGAGGAGGCTCTCGACGGCATAAAAGCCGATATGAACGACGCCGAGGATATTTTCGGTTACATAGACGAAAATCCTCTTCCCGACGCATATCGTATCAAGATAAAGGATATCACAAGAATGAGCTCCACCCTTTACGCCATAAACTCATACAGCCATATCGAAAAGGTGAAGGCTCCCTATGATTTTGTAAATATCCTGACAGGGCTTAAAAGCGCCATTACAGCGGTGTCCATACTGATACTCATATCTCTGGCACTTGTAAGCTTTGTAATGATATCGAATATCACCCGTGCCAGCGTTGAGACACGTCACAGGGAAATTGCCATTATGAAATTTGTCGGAGCTACCGACAGCTTTATAAAGATCCCCTTTTTCATTGAGGGTCTGGTGCTTGGAATAATGGCAGGCGTGGTGGCTTCGCTGCTCACCTTTGCAGGCTATGACAGGCTTATTGCGCTGCTCTCCACCGAGACCACACTTTTTGCAGCCATGGGTTCTTCGGGATTTATCCCTCTTGAGAGCTTTATGTGGCAGCTTGCGGCTATTTATGTGGGAATAGGTGCAGTCCTTGCCTCCATCGGAACGGTTGCCAGCGTTAAGAAGCACGTTAAGGTATAAAAAAGAGAACAAAACGCAGGATATGAAAGGAAAAATAAAATGAAAAGGAATTCGGTAAAAAAGCTTTTCCGAAGCATCGGTGCAGTATGCGCCGCAGGTGTTATCGCCCTGTCTGTAATGACGGGTTCGGTGGTAACTGCCGATTATGAGGACGATATTGCTGAGCTTGAACGCAAGCAGGAAGCTCTTGCCGAGGAGCGCAGACAGCTTGAGGCTTCTCTCGGCGATTATGAGCAAAATGCTGAGGAGCACGCAAAATATCTTGAAGTTTACGATGAAAAAATGAAGGTGCAGGAGCAGGAGATCGCCAATATCAAGGAGCAGATTTCCCTTCTGAACGACAATATCGCCGACCTTGAGGAGCAGATAAAGGGCAAGGAAGAGGAAGTCGCCGAGGGAATAGAGGAGTTCAAGGCGCGGCTTCGTGCAATGTATATGAACGGAAATGACAGCATTGCTTCGATGCTTGCAGGCTCCACCGATTTCTACGATATCCTTGCAAGAACGGAGCTTATGGAGAGAATGTCCCGTCATGACAAGGAAATGATAGATGACCTGAATGAAAAAATAACTGCCCTCAACAACGATAAGACCGCTCTTGAGCAAACTAAGGCGGAGACCGAGCAGAAGAAGAAAGAGGCAGAGAATGTTCTTGCCGACCTGCAGAAGACCTATGCCGACCACGAGGAGACTAAGGAGTGGTACGAGGCACAGGCTGAATACAGCAGAAACCGTACCGAGGAGATCAAGCGAGAGGAAGCCGATGCCGAGCAGGAGCTGCAGGAATATATAAGAAAGCATCAGGAAGAGCTTGAAAGAAAGCGTGAAGAAGAGCGCAAGCGCAAAGAAGAAGAGGAAAGAAAGCGCAGAGAGGAAGAGCAGAGACGAAAGGAAGAGGAGGAGCGCAAGCGCAGGGAAGAGGAAGAGCAGAAGCGCCTTGAAGCGGAAGCTCAGGGCATTGAGTACGTTCCCGAGCCTGCCCCCGAGCCCGAGCCTGAGACTTCCTCCGCTGATACATATCAGTACGTAACGGGAGCTTCACAGGGCTTTATATGGCCCTGCCCCACCGTTCTCAATATGACCGATACATACGGCTACAGAACCATCGCCGAGGAGGGCGGAGCCAGCGATTTCCATAAGGGCATCGACATCAACAAGCCCGGCTGTGCGGGAGAGCCTATCGTGGCATCCGCTTCGGGAACCGTTATCAGAGCTTCCAATACGGGCAACGGCTACGGAATACACGTTCTCATTGACCACGGCGACAAGATATCCACCCTTTACGGTCATATGTCCAGCTGCACCGTCAGCGTGGGAGAAGAGGTGACCCAGGGACAGACCATCGGCTATATCGGCTGTACAGGCTATGCATATGGAAATCATTGCCATTTTGAGGTCAGAGTAAACGGAGAGACCGTAGACCCTCTGAACTATGTAAGTATGGGATAATGAAGCCTGCCCCGCTGCCTATGCAGGCAGCGGGTATTTTGCGTTAAAAGGATAGAAAGAGATGAAGATAAAAGTATCACTTGGAATAACAATAGGACTTATGGCGATAACAGCAGCCGTGACCTTTATCATAACAAGCAATGTTACCCTTGATATGTTCAACAACAAGATAAAAAGCGTCAGCGAGAAGCAGGAGTTTTACAGCAAGCTCTCCGAGATCGACACCTACAGCCGCACCCACTATATAGGAGATATCGACGAAGCAAAGCTTATCGAGGGAATGGTGCAGGGCTATATCGGCGGCGTTGGGGACGGATATGCCGAGTATCTCACCGCCGAGGAATATGCCAAGAGACAGAATGAGCAGACGGGAGTGTCGGTCTGGCTGGGCTTTAACTATGAAAAGGAGCCGGGCGGATATATAAAGATAACCGAGGTACACCCCGGCACCTCCGCCGAGGAAACGGGACTTCTGGCAGGGGATATAATTACCGCGGTAAACAATACAGACGTTATCGCCTTTGAGGGCGGCTATGACGAGGCGACTTCTCTTTTCAAATGCGAAGAGGGAACCCGTGTAAAGCTGTATGTTAAGCGTACAAACGATGACGGCACCAGTGACTTTATCACCTATAACGTTGTCGCCCAGCGCTCGGAGCAGGTCACCGTTACAGGCAGGGTCATAGACGCTATCGGCTATATAAAGATATCCTCATTCACCGACAAGACCGAGTCACAGCTCAAAGCCAAGCTTGACGAGCTTATATCCGCAGGAGCAAGCGGACTTATCTTTGACCTGAGAAACAACAAGGGCGGCTCAATGGAGTCACTGCAGAAATGTCTTGACCATATCATCGGGGCAGGTACGGCGGTTACAGCCGAGTATAAAAACGGCACTGCCGAAGCGGTAGTGGTATGCACCGAGTCGGAGGAGATAAAAATGCCCATGTCCGTTATCGTAAACCAGAACACTGCAGGCAGCTCCGAGCTTTTCGCATTTGCCCTTGCGGATAAATGCTCCGCTCATACGGTGGGCAAGACCACCGCAGGAAAGGGATATCTGCAGACAGCCTACACCTGTTCCGACGGCTCTGTGGTAATGCTTTCAACAGCCATACTGAGGACAGAAAACAGCGGCGATTTCAACGGCACAGGCTTGAAGCCCGAGTTTGATGTGGCTCTGTCATCTGAGATAGACCTTAATCAGATATCCGACGAGGCAGCTCTACTTACCGACGCTCAGCTTATCAAGGCGCTGGAGGTAACTGTTCCCAAGGAGACGGCGGAGTAAAAAACGGGCAACAAAAGAAAGGCGGAAGCATATGAATAAGATAGACATATTCAGCTACGGCTGGATATATGACGCAGTGCTTTTAATGCTGTTCATAGTGGCGGCAGTGGACTGCGTGGGAATAATCAGAAGCATAAAAGAGGGAAAGGAGGAGCTGGCGGAATATGCGGCTCTGTGCGTGAAATACCTGAAAGTGGCAATGCTCCTGTTTGCGGGCTGCTTTTTCCTGCTCGTGGCATTTACCTACGGCTACGACTTTGCCACCACCCTCATTCACGGCTTTATGGGCTTTCTGCTCATTGCCGATGCAGTTGTGTCGCTTATCATAAAGATAAAATATTCAAGAAGGTATGAAAAGAAATGAAAGCCGTGAAAAGCCTGAAGGAGACTGTTAAAGGTTTTCTGAAAATGACGGGTCATTATGCGGACTCGGCAATGTACCTTGCCGAGCACGGCTACAATGACGAATATATAAAAATGCTCTCATCCGAATGTGAAACAGCGGGAAATCCGAAGGAGAAGGCGGAGGGGCAGGCGCTCACCGCTCAGGGACTGCTGTTTCGGGGAAAGCTCAGAGACGCTCTGAAAGCCTTCGAGGAGACGGATATAGAGAGGCTTCCGAAAACCATTGGACACGTGTTTGTGAATAATTACATACTCTGCCTTTTCCTTCTGGGCAAGCCCGAAAGAATAAGAACGCTCTACGAGGAGCAGAATAAATATGTGCTGGGGGAAGGCTCCCTTGTGATGCGCCGCACAATAGGTATAAAGGAATACATCGAGAAGCGCTATGAAAACGCTGTTACTGTATTTATAAAGCTTCTCAGCGAGCCTGACCCCAGATGTACGCTGATGGCGGACATCTGTATAGTAAAGGCAATGCTGAAGCTTGATATGAAGGAGCGTGCGGCGGAAATAGCGGAGCTTGGCTTCGGAAGATATGTTGGCATGGGTGATATCACCACAGAGGTGAACCGCCTTCGTCTTATGATAAACGCCGCCCCCCGAACAAGCGGAAACGGCGGAAAAAATAATAAAAAGAAAAAAAGAAAGTGAGTGATAGCCTATGGCAGACAGGCAATACGCAAAATTTTTTGCAGGCTCGGTCATAAAGCTTGTGATGTTTTTAGCTTTTTGCGCGGCGGCAGGCTATGTTTCAAAGCTTTTTCTGCCGTCCCCCTTTGATGTCCTTGCCACCACAGCTGCAGCGATAGTTATCAGCTGGGTTTTTCTGACGGTCATCGAGGGCAATAAGCGGTCATTTTTTGCAAAGGGCTTCTTTGCGGAAAATGTTGCTCCCGGAGGAGCCTGGGGCTTCGGAGTTGCCTTTGCGGGAACGCTTATCGGGCTTGCCTTCAAGGTAAGATGGATAAACTGGGACGCGGACATTGACTTCACGGAGATTTTTCTCACAGCTGTGTCGAGCGGACTGTTTTCAGCCATAGTGATATTCGGATACTTTTTCCACATTATCCGTCAGGACTTCGGCTCCATACCTGCGGTGATAATTTCCGCACTGCTTTACGGAGCGTTATCTGCATACGAGGCAAAGGCGGGACTTATTACATATGATATCATCATTCCTGCGGCGGCGTATTACACCGTTATCGGAACGGCGGCAGGCATACTAATAATACATCTGGGCGATATGCGTTCGGCGGCGGCATTTCTTTTCATTTACAGCCTGACCTCCGAGTTCTTCGAAGCCTTTACATCAGGCGGACGAAGCTTCGGAACGGACATTGCCGCTCCTGCGATGGCTGTCCTCTGCTGTCTCGCAATGTTCATTGAGATGTACGAAGAAAAGAAAAAGAAGAAAAAAGAGCAAGAAATATAAAAGGCAGGTAATTTAAAATGGAGCTTTCACTTATTTGCGTAAAGCAGATATCAGTTATGTTCATTCTTGTGACTTTAGGCTTTTTTTGCGGAAAGAAAAAGCTTATCAACAAGGAGACAAATTCAAAGCTGTCAAGCTTTGTTCTTGAGGTTGTAAATCCTGTCCTCATTTTTATGTCCTATCAGCAGGAGTTCAATACTCAGCTGCTTTTTGGACTTGGAATTTCAGTCGGATTTGGCTTTGTTTCTTATGTTATAATGATTTTTCTTGTAATGATACTTTACAGGAAAAACCACACCGACGAGGGGCGGGTAGAGCAGTTCGCAGCTGTTTATTCAAACTGCGCCTTTATGGGAATTCCACTTATCAACGGACTTTTCGGTGCTGAGGGAGTGTTTTATCTCACAGGCTACGTTACCGTTTTTAATATTATGGTCTGGACACACGGCGTAATATCCTTCGGCGGAAAGGAGCAGAAGACCTCTCTGAAAAAGGTGCTTACCTCTCCTGCCATCATCGCTACAGCGCTGGGACTGGTGACATTCCTTATACGTCCTGCCCTGTCGGAAATACCCTTCCCTGCATTTGTTAAGGAGACCGTGGGAGTTGTTCTTTCGGCTGCGGATTATGTGGGCAGTATGAATACACCTCTTGCTATGCTCTGCGCAGGCGTTACCATAAGCGAAACGGTCATAGGAGAGCATATCAGAAACGTGGGAGTTTACCGTGCGGCGGCCTTGCGGCTTATCGTTTGCCCTGTTCTGTTCTGGCTCATTTTCAGATGGTTCCCCATTCCTCATACGGTGTTTATGGTTGTTATGGCGGCGGCAGGCTGTCCTGCGGCGGCAACAGGAACTATGTTTGCCATAAGATATAAAAAATGCCCCGAAATGGCGGCGGTCATATTTGCGGTGACTACCCTGCTTTCGGCAGCTACATTGCCGATGATGGTCATGCTCGGCTCTGTGTAAATTGACGATCAGCTAAAATTTTAGAAATATACAAGGACGGTAATATATGGAGGAAAGAAACGGCTTGCCCCCACGCACAGGCAGCGGACAGCCGCAGAAAAAAAAGAAATTTGACCCGAGAAATATTATCATTTTGGTTATGGGCGTTTCCCTTGCGGTGCTTGGGATAAATAACGCAAGGCTTGACAAGGCGCTCAAGGAGGACGAGGAATACATCTCTGCCGAGGCTTCAAGGGTCTTTGAATATTTCGGGGAAAAGGACGTTATAAACCTTGATGACCCCACCTACGGTGATACGTGGCTGGCGGCGCTGACCGACGTTCCCCGTCACGAGATGGATTTTCAGAATGTGAAGCGTGAAAACGGCTTCAAGAATTATTACATAGACGGGGTAAAGGTCAATAAAACGGGCGTTGACGTGTCATATCATCAGGGTGACATCGACTGGGAGGCTGTGAAGGCGGACGGCGTGGATTTTGCTATGATACGGCTGGGCTATCGGGGCTATGAGTCGGGACAGATAAATGTGGACGAGCGTTTTCATGAATATGCAAAGGGTGCGCTGGACGCGGGGCTTGACATCGGCGTTTATTTCTATTCACAGGCGGTGAGTGCCGAGGAGGCTCTGGAAGAAGCCGAGGCTGTTCTCAGTGAGATCGAGGGCTATGAGATAATGTACCCCGTTGTGTTCGACTGGGAGATAGTTGGGGACGAGACTGCTCGCACAAACCAGGTCTCCGCCGAGGTGCTGAACGAGTGTGCCGCCGCATTCTGCAACCGTATCGCAAAGGGCGGTCATATTCCTATGGTCTACAGCGTTAAGAAGATGGCTCTTACAAAGCTTGATATGAGCAGGCTTGCAGGCTTTGACTTCTGGCTTGCGGAGTATCGTGAGATACCCGAATATCCCTATTATTTCACCATGTGGCAGTATGCGTCGGACGGACGTGTCAATGGCATTGAGGGGGACGTTGACCTGAATATGAGCCTTGTGGATTATTCGAAGGTAAAGAGATAAATTTTTGCGGGGGATTTTTTTATGGACAGGAAAGGACTTTCTATTGCGGCAAAGGCGGTTGTGACGGTATGCTTTCTTGGGTTTATGACACTCTTTTGTCTGAACAGACTGCTTATTGCATTGGCAGTGCTTTTGCTTGGAATGATCGTCTTTATCCTGCTGACCGCATTGCAAATTCGGCTTGAGAACGGGGAGCAGCGGCATTTTATAAGAAATATCCTGCCCGAATATGTTAAAATCGTTAACGAGGACAAGGGCGATCAAAAAAACAGGGGACTTGCCTTTCTTGAAAGCGAGCTTGAGTACAGCAAAACACATTCAAGGCTTGCCTGCAATAAAAATTATCTTGGGATATTGCTTGCGGCACATTACGGAAATCTTTCGGATATGGATAAATGCGGCGGGTATATTGATATGGTCAGCACCGAGGAGCTGAAACGGGACGGGGAATTTGGCTGGCTTATTACATATTATTCCGTTAAGATGGAGATCGCTGTGAAAAAAGGGGAGCATACTTTTGCAAAGGAGCTGTATGAGAAGCTTTGCGGCGAGATAGATGTGGAAAAATATGTAAATGACCCTAATCTCATAAAAATGCGCTCGGAGTATCTTTTGATTTGTAGGGATTTTGAGGGTGCCCTTAAAGAAGCGGACAGACTTGAGGGCGAAGATATTTTTTCACGCCTTGCCGCATTTCAGTGCAGGTTCAATGCTCTGCTTAATCTGGGCAGGCTTGAGGAGGCGGAGGAGCTTTTGGGAAATATGCGAAGCTCCGGGTTTCCCGAAGTAATATCGCCTGTTTTCGGGGAGTTTGAGGCGGCAATAAAACGTAAAAAAGAGGGTATGGAGCTGCATAGGGGAGAGTCTATATGACAAAAAATGTAAAAATAATTCTTTCGGGTATTTTTATCATTGTTATCGGAGTGTTAATTCTTGCTGCCGCTTTTCTATTTTCCGACGAGGACTTTCAGCCATATGTGCATAAGACAGTTACGCTTGAGAGGAAGCCGGTTTCGGGGAATGCTTTTGTCATTGGCGAAATTGAAGCCTCGCTCGGGGAGCTTGCCAACGTCATTGAACCGAATATGACCCTTACCTATGCCGAATATACCTTTCGGAGCAGTGAAGATATCAAGGCGTCTTTTTTCTACATAAAGGAAACGGACGCAAACAGGAATGCAACTCTGCATATCAATATTGATGCGGTAAAGCAAACGCCAGTTGAAGCAGTTTTCGAGGAGGGCATACGAAAGCGTGTGGGACTGACATACAGTCGTCCGCTTGCAAATAATAAAGATGTTGACATTTTCGGCGAATATCTGAAATGCATTGATGAAATAAACAAATCGGGACGTGAGGATTTGTATGGTATGCCTATTACCATTACTGTTACAGATGAAAAAATCTACAGGTCGGTTTATTCGGCAGATGAGAGACTGACGGTAAATTTATGATTTGCAGGCTGAGCCTGCAGCCACTCGTTATATAGTTAATTCGGGGAACAGGCAGGCGGCTCGGTAACGATATAAATTGTCTGCCACAAAATTATAATTTGTCGAAATATCCGAACTGTCCTTGAAAATGACGTGCAAATGTGGTATAATATTATAAATGAAAATTCCGAGGGAGATGAATTTGATGAAGAAAAAAATTGCCGCAGTTCTGGCGGTGCTTGGTTTTACCGCCTGCGGCAGCGGAAATTCGGGGGAGCCTGTGACATCCTATGCCGATACTTCGGCGGAGACAAATGTAACACCCGTGATCTCGGAAACCTCCGCGGCTGCTGTCCACGACATTGACCCCGAAGCAGAAGACAGAGGGCTTGAGGGCGTTCCGTATTTCTATTCGCCCCGTGCAGAAGAGGTCGTTTTTGTCCCCTCGGAGGAAACGGTAAAATACAGCGGTCGGCATATGGAGTATAATGACATATGCTATCTGTCATACACCTGCTCGGCAGTCCGTTTCAATATGACGGGGGACAGGATCGAGGCGGTGCTTGTTTCCAACGGCGGAGCATATTCAAGCAGGCAGCAGGGCTGGATAGGCGTGGAGATAAACGGCGAACTGACTAATAGAATTCGCCTTGAGGACGGGGAGCAGAGTTATGTTCTCTACGAGGGCGATGAGCTAAAAAATGCCGAGGTGGCTATTGTCAAGCTGACCGAAAATCAGATGACAAATACGGGTATCAAGTCCATAACCTGCAATGCAAGCAGGATAGCCCCTGCAGCCGAAAAGGAGCTTAGTATCGAGTTCATCGGGGACTCTATTACCTGCGGATATTCAAATGAAGCCGAGGGTCCCGAGTACGGCTTTAACTGCGATTATGAGAACGGTGCAGCCACATATGGCTATCTGACCGCAAAAAATCTTGACGCAGATTACAGTCTTGTGTGCATAAGCGGACTGGGACTTATTTCCAATTATACGGAAAACGTGGGAGAGAAAGAGGATTATCTGCTGCTTGGCGAGGTCTACGATTACACCGATACAAATTTTGAGCAGCGCCGCGGCATTGAGCCCCTTTCCGAATGGGATTTCGGGGAGGGCAGCGACATTGTGGTCATAAATATAGGCACCAATGATTACAGCTACACGGGCAGGGACGAGGACAGGCAGTACGAGTTTTACGAGGCGTATTATGCCTTTCTGGGCGATGTGCGTGAGCATAATCCCGACGCGGAAATTGTCTGCACTATGGGAATAATGGGGGCAGAGCTGTTCGGGCAGATCGAAGAAGCTGCGGCGGATTTTTCGAGAGACAACTCTGACGAGCATATCCACACAATGAAGTTTGACTATCAGAGCGAGGAGGACGGCTACGGCGGCGATTATCACCCTTCGGTGGCTACTCATAAAAAGGCGGCTGAGCAGCTGACATCTTTTATTAAGACACTTGAATGATGTGAAACTGCACATCTGATGACGAACAAATCACTTAGCAAATAGAACTTTTCAACAAATCCGAAAAACCTGTCGAAAAAGGCTTGACAAAAGAAAGAGGATATGGTAAGATAATAAAGCTGTCGGTGATACGGAGTAAACCGAAAGGGAAAACAAAGTAAAAGCTGCGGCGAGTATTCACAAACAGTTCGAAAAGAATATACAAAATATTCTTTGACAAACGAAACTGAATGTGATATACTAAATAAGCTGTCTCGAAAGAGAGAGCGCACTCAGAACCTTGAAAATTGAACAATGAACGACCAAAGAAACCCTTGAAATTCCGAGCTTATCGAAAGGTAAGCGAAGAGAATAAAAGAAGTCAAGGAAAAGACTAAAAAACCGAAGTCAGTTTTTAAAACTGGACAGGATATGATTTTAAAGCAGAAAAGCTTTTAAATACAAACTTACTAAAGAGTTTGATCCTGGCTC